>CAVAUO010000082.1:0-7613 GCA_963591685.1 Escherichia coli | reverse complement strand
TGCCGAACTCGATGCCATCCTCGGTCATCTTGATGTCGTTGAC
Organism: Escherichia coli; assembly: GCA_963591685.1. Taxonomy (GTDB): domain Bacteria; phylum Actinomycetota; class Coriobacteriia; order Coriobacteriales; family Eggerthellaceae; genus Anaerotardibacter. Next base: position 7,570 of record CAVAUO010000082.1, on the reverse strand, counting down.
CGGGCAAAACAACTCGCAGCGGCCGCAGCGCGAACAGCGCTTGCTCACCACGAAATGCTTGCTACCGGCCTCGTACACCCTGAAGGTGCGATGCATGGCGCCCGATTTAAGCGAAGGCATCGCGCCCGTCTTGCCCTTTTCAAGGAAGGCGCCGTTTTTGATCTGCTCGATCACCTGGGCGGTTTGAGAGCGCGCCTCGGCTCGAATGGCGCGCACAACCGAGGGCTTGGGCATCTTCTTTATCTTGGCGTAAGTGCTGGGCATAAGCACCCCGGCAAAACCGCCGAAGACGAGCCCGGCCTTCTCGGCCATCTGCTGAGCGTACACGTCGGCGTTGGCCACGTCGTCGCCGTAGCTTGCCACCACGTAGATCTTGTCGGAGCCGATAAAATTGGCCGTCTCGATAAGACCGCTCACCGCCTCAGGGATGCGCCAAGCGTAGATGGGGCACACCAAGACGAAAGGCTCGCCGTCGTCGGACACGAAGCTCGGACCCGTTTTGCTGCCCGAGGCCTCTTTAGCAAACTGCCGCAGCTGGGACGGATACGGACCCCATTTGCGCACGAAATCGCTGACGGCAGGGGCAATATCGACCACGATGTCATCCAAGCCCTCGGCAAGGATATCGGCCACGTAGCGCGAGTTGCCCGTGCCGCTGAAGCAAAGAATCATATCCACCCCTAAAGCTTTTGCCGCATAACTAATAAAGCAAAGTATAGAGCTAGCGTTTGGGCGCCGGGTGTCCAGGCATCCGCAAACCGCTTATGCCCTCCTGAACAACCGTTTGCGTCAGCCGAGCGGGCAAATGACACCGGTTAAGTATCATTTAACAAACACGTTGCATTCCTGAAACCTTGGTTACACGCCAACAGGGGATACTTCGTAGCACATACTCGGATGACGGCATCGGGAGAGACCTTCTCAGTAAGGCGCCGAAGGGGAGGCAGGAACTCTCAGGCAAAAGGACCGATGTCTGACGAAACTCTGGAAAGGCGCACCCAGGTGCGACACCGACGATGCAATCCCGAACGCCGGCCCAAACGGCTGCCGCGACGGAGAATCTCTCAGGTCAAGGGACAGGGGCACAAACGCGAACACCGCGTTTGGGTCCTTTTTTGTTTTCGGTCGAAAGGAGAACCATGAGCGAACTGAAAACACCTCTTTACGATGTCCATGTTGAGGAAGGCGGCAAGATCGTCCCCTTCGCCGGCTACCTGCTGCCCGTGCAGTACGGCACCGGCGTCATCGCCGAGCATCAGGCAGTCCGCACCGCAGCCGGCCTGTTCGATGTCTCCCACATGGGCGAGTTCACCGTCAGCGGCCCCACCGCCCTCGAGACGCTGAATAAGATGCTCACCAACGACTTCACCAACATGACCGTCGGGCGCGTGCGCTACTCCGTCTGCTGCTACGAGGATGGCGGCTGCGTAGACGACCTGATCGTCTACAAGTTCGGCGAGGAATCCTATCTTTTGGTGGTCAACGCCGCCAACCGTCATAAGGACTTCGAGCACATGTCCAAGTACATCCTCGACGGCACCAAATTCGAGGACATCTCCGACTCCGTGGCACAGATCGCCCTGCAAGGCCCCAAAGCCCCCGAGATCATCGCCAAACTCCTGCCCGAAGAGCAGATCCCCCAGAAGTACTACACCGCCGTCAAGTCGGCCCAGATCGAAGGCATCGAATGCATGCTCTCCCGCACGGGCTATACCGGCGAGCTCGGCTACGAGATCTACTGCGCGGCCGCCGATGGCGCCAAACTCTGGAAGGTTCTGCGCGCCGCCGGCGAAGAGTTCGGTTGCATCCCCTGCGGCCTGGGCGCACGTGACACCCTGCGCCTCGAGGCTGCAATGCCCCTGTACGGCCATGAGATGGATGAGACCGTCTCCCCGCTGGAAACCGATCTCGATTTCGGCGTGAAGATGAACAAAGAAGACTTCGTGGGCAAGGCAGCGCTCGTCGCCGCCGGCACCCCCAAGCGCATGCGCATCGGCCTTGAGGCCACCGGCCGCGGCATCCTTCGCGAGCACATGCCCGTGTTCAAGGGCGACGTGCAGGTGGGCCAAACCACTTCCGGCACCAAGTGCCCCTACATCAACAAGGCCGTCGCCATGGCTTTGGTTGAAAACGGCTCGCTTGCCGAGGGCGACGAAGTCGAGGTCGAAGTTCGCGGCCGCCGCGTTGCCGCCAAGGTGATCCCCCTGCCCTTCTACAAGCGCAGCTAAACCAAACACCTTGCGACCTTGGCCCAACCGGCAAAGCCGCCCGGCGCCCCAGGCACTCTAACAACGAAGCGCGCCACTTCATTAAGCAATCCGACGCAAAAGCGTCCCTACGAAAGGAACGAACAATGGCAAACATCCCCGCAGAGCTCAAGTACGCAGCATCCCACGAATGGGTTAAGGAAGAGGATGGACTGACCGTCATCGGCCTGACCGACTACGCACAGGAGGCCCTGGGCGACCTCGTTTTCGTCAACCTCCCCGAGGAAGGCGACGAGGTTACCGCCGGCGAGTCCTTCGCGGACGTCGAGTCCGTCAAGGCCGTCTCCGATGTCTTCAGCCCCGTCAGCGGCACCGTCGCAGCCATCAACGAAGAGCTGCTTGACGCCCCCGAGACCATCAACGAGGACCCTTACGGCGCATGGTTCATCAAGGTCGAAGGCGTTTCCGAGACCGAGGAGCTGCTCGACGCCGCAGCTTACGAGGCAGTTTGCGCTGCTGAAGCCGAGTAAACCCCTTAACGAAGGAAATCACATGGGTAGCTACATTCCCGCAACCCAGGATGAGCGCGCCGACCTGCTGAAGGCATGCGGTCTCGATTCCGTCGACGACCTCTTCGCCATCGTGCCCCCTGAGGCACGCGTGTCCGAGCTCAACCTGGAGCCAGGCCTCTCCGAGCTGGAGGTTTCGGAGAAAGTTCGCGCGATCGCCGATAAGAACGTGCTGTTCAAGAGCATCTTCCGCGGCGCAGGCGCCTACAACCACTACATCCCCTCCATCGTGAAAACGATCACCACCAAAGAAGAGTTCGTGACCGCCTACACGCCCTATCAGGCCGAGATCAGCCAGGGCGTGCTGCAGAGCATCTTCGAATACCAAACCCAGATCTGCGAGCTCACCGGCATGGACGTGAGCAACGCCTCCGTCTACGACGGCGCAACCGCCGCAGCCGAGGCCGTGATCATGCTCGAGGAGCGCAAGAAGTCCGGCGTCGTCGTTTGCGCGGGCGTTCATCCGCAGGTCAAAGAAGTTATCGAGACCTATGCCGCCAGCCGCGACATCGAAGTGAGCTACGCCGGTTCCGGCTTCACCACCTCGCCCGAGGAACTTGCAGCCGCACTCGAGGGCAAGGCTGCCGCCTCCGTGCTGGTGCAGAGCCCCAACTTCTTCGGCTCGATCGAGGACGTGGCGGGCTTGGCCGAGGCAACGCATGCCGCCGGTGCCAAGCTCATCATGAGCGCCAACCCCATCAGCCTGGGCGCGCTTAAGACGCCCGCCGATTTGGGCGCCGACGTCGCCGTGGGCGAAGGCCAGCCTTTGGGCATGCCCCTTGCCTTCGGCGGCCCCTACCTGGGCTACATGGCAACCACCCAGAAGAACATGCGCAAACTTCCCGGACGCATCGTCGGCCAAACCACCGACGACGAAGGCAGGCGCGCCTTCGTGCTTACCTTGCAGGCGCGAGAGCAGCACATCCGCCGCGAAAAGGCCTCGAGCAACATCTGCTCCAACCAGGCCCTGTGCGCCATGACGGCTTCGGTTTACCTGGCCGCCGTCGGCCCCGACGGCTTGGCGCAGGTCGCGCAGAACTCCGCCGCGCATGCCCACTATCTCGCCGAAGAGCTCGCCAAGCTCGGCTTCGAGGTGAAGAACGACGGCGCCTTCTTCAACGAGTTCGTCACCAGTTGCCCCGTCGACGCCAACACGCTGCTTGGCAGTCTGGCCGAGGGCGGCATCCTGGGCGGCCTGCCCGTGGAGGGCGGCATCCTGTGGTGCTGCACCGAAGTGAACACAAAGGCTCAAATCGATTCCTTGCTCTCCGCAATCAAGGAGGTGCTGTAAATGCAACTGTTGTTTGAACGCAGCAAGCCTGGTCGCAAGCTGAGCTTGATTCCCGACTGCGATGTGCCCGCCGTTGATTTCGGCGACGCCGCACGCGAGGCTGCCCCGCGCCTTCCCCAGCTTGCCGAGGTTGACCTGGGTCGTCACTACACCGAGCTTTGCAAGCAGACCCATGGCGTGAACGACGGCTTCTACCCGCTGGGCTCCTGCACCATGAAGTACAACCCCCGCGTGAACGAGGAGCTTTCGGCGCTTCCCGGCTTCACCGGCGTGCATCCCCTGCAGCCCGCTTCCACCGCACAAGGCTGCCTTGAGGTGATCGCCAAGACCACCGAGATGCTCAACGAGATTTGCGGTATGGACGCCATGACCCTGCAGCCCGCAGCGGGCGCGCACGGCGAGTTCACCGGCCTGCAGCTGATCCGCGCTTACCATCTTGACCGCGGCGACACCGCTCGCAACAAGATCATCGTCCCCGACTCCGCGCACGGCACCAACCCCGCATCGGCCGTCATGGTCGGCTTCGAGGTTGTATCCGTGCCCTCCAACGAGCAGGGCGGCGTCGACCTTGAGGCGCTGAAGGAAGCCGTCGGCGAGGATACCGCGGGCCTTATGCTCACCAACCCCAACACGCTCGGCCTGTTCGACCCCAACATCCTCAAGATCACCAAGATCATCCACGAGGCGGGCGGCCTGTGCTACTACGACGGCGCCAACCTGAACGCCGTCATGGGCCACGCGCGTCCCGGCGACATGGGCTTCGACTGCGTGCACGTGAACTTGCATAAGACCTTCAGCACGCCCCACGGTGGCGGCGGCCCCGGCTCCGGTCCCGTTGGCTGCAAGGAGTTCTTGGCCAAGTATCTTCCCGGGCCTTTGGTTGCCGGCGAAGAGGGCAGCTACGAGTTCTTCACCCCCGAGAAGTCGATGGGCCGCGTTCGCAGCTTCTACGGCAACTTCCTTGTGGTGGTGCGCGCGCTCGCCTACATCCTGACGCTGGGCAAGGAAGGCATCCCCGAGGCCTCCGCAAATGCGGTGCTTAACGCAAATTACCTGCTCAAGCGCCTGTGCGATCTGTATTCCGTCCCCTTCGGCGAGCAGTGCATGCACGAGTTCGTCATCGATGTCGAACCCCTGAAGCACGACACCGGCGCATCCGCGATGGACGTCGCCAAGCGCATGCTCGACTTCGGCGTGCATCCGCCTACGATGTACTTCCCGCTCATCGTTCACGAGGCCTTGATGGTCGAGCCCACCGAGACCGAGGCTCCCGAGACCTTGGACGAGTTCGTCGACATCATGCGCAGCATCTACGACGAAGCGCAGGCCGACGGCGAGAAACTCCATCATGCGCCCTTCACGCGCTTCATCGGCCGCCCCGATGAGGTAAGTGCAGCTCGTAAGCCTATCTTGCGCTACAACTTCGACGGAGAGTAAGTATGATCGACTCCCTGCTCCTTGTTAGCTCGGATAGTTTCGACCCCTATCGCAACCTTGCCCTTGAGGAATTCCTTTTGGGCAAGCTTGCCCCGGGGGTATGCATCCTCTATCTGTGGCAAAACGAACGAACAGTGGTCATCGGACGAAACCAAAGCGCGCTTGAGGAATGCAAACTTCAAACGCTCAATCAAGACGGTGGGCACCTTGCCCGCCGTCTTTCTGGTGGAGGCGCGGTGTACCACGATATGGGCAACCAGAACTTCACCTTCCTTTTGCCAAACGCCGATTTCGACAAGGCACGGCAAACCGAGGTCCTGTGTCTGGCCATGCAAAAACTTGGATTGAATGCCCAGGTAAGCGGCAGGAACGACCTTACCATCGAGGACCGCAAGTTCAGCGGGCACGCCTACTACCACTCGCGCAAGGCCAACGAGGCCGGCGGCATTAAGTGCAGCTACCATCACGGCACCATCATGGTCGATGTTGATGGGGCTGCCTTGGGCAACTACCTCAACGTCAACCCGCTGAAGCTCAAGGCAAAAGGCGTCAAATCCGTGAAGTCTCGCGTGGCCAACCTCGTCGATTTCAGGCCGCAAACCACCTGCGAGGAAGTACGCCAAGCGGTGACCGAGGCCTTCGGCGAAGTTTACGGTCTTCCTGTTGGCGCGCTTACACTTTCCGCGGACGACCTTTCCCAACTCGACGAGTTGATTGCCCGCTACAAGAGCGAAGAATGGCTCCTGCGCGGTGAGGAAGTGCTCGACCACAGCGCCGAAGGCAGGTTCGACTGGGGCACAAGCCGCATCGACTGGACTTGCGAAGAAGGCAAACTTGCAAAGGTAGCCTTGTGGTCGGACGGGCTTGACGCCGACCTTTTGGAGGAGATTCCCTCCAAGCTGATCGGCCTGGATGCGCAAGACGCCGAGCTTGCCAAGACCATCGAGGCGCGCGGCGTGCCCCAGCAGGTTTCAGTCGACCTGGCAGGGCTGCTTCAGACGAGCGATTGCTAGACCTTCTTTACCTATAAACACGAAAGAATCGAGATTCTTATGACTTTTGACATCGCAATCATCGGCGGCGGCCCCGGAGGCTACACCGCAGCGGACGCGGCTGCCAAGGCTGGCAAGTCGGTCGTCCTGTTTGAAGAGCGCGACCTGGGCGGCACCTGTCTTAACCGCGGATGCATCCCCACCAAGGCGCTCATCCATTCCGCCGAGCTCTACCATGCTGCAAAATCGAGCGAAAACCTAGGCGTTAGCGCGCAAGAGGTCGCCTACGACTTCGAAGCCATCCATGCACGCAAGAAGGAAGTCGTCGAGCAGCTGCGTGCGGGCATTGCAAAAATGATGAAGGCCGACAAGGTGACCGTGGTCGAGGGCCATGCCACCATCACCGGCAAGCAGCAGGTCAGCTGCAACGGCGAGGTCTACGAGGCCACCGATGTTGTGATTGCTTCGGGCTCGGTTCCCAACCTGGTGCCCATTCCCGGCATCGACGGTCCCGGCGTCTACACCTCCGACAGCCTTTTGGAGGACAATCCGCCCAAACTCAACTCGCTTGTCATCATCGGCGGCGGCGTCATCGGCATGGAAATTGCCGGATTCTACGCAAACCTGGGCATCAAGGTGCACGTACTCGAGGCGGCCGAGCGAATTCTTCCTCCCATGGACAAGGAAATCGCCCAGCGCGTCGTCATGCTTGGCAAGAAAATCGGCATGACCATTGAGGCAAAGGTCAACATTACCGGCATCGAAGGCGAACCCGGCAACGTTACCGTGACCTACCTGGATAAGAAGGGCAACGAGCAGCAGCTCACCGTTGACGGCGTGCTGGCCGCAACGGGGCGCAAAGGCAAACTCGACGGATTGTTTGCCGAGGGCTGCGACTGGGAACCCGAGATCAACCGCGGTATCGTTGCCGACGAGGCAGGCGCCACCAATCAGGAGCATTTATGGGTTATCGGCGATGCCAAAGCACGCAATATACAGCTAGCACATGTTGCAAGCGCTCAGGCGCGTAACGTGGTTGCGGCCATCTGCGGCGAAGAGCTGCCCGTCGACATG
>CAVAUO010000081.1:0-7632 GCA_963591685.1 Escherichia coli | reverse complement strand
CCGAAGATGAACGCTGCGATGAGCATCACGAAGCCGATCGTGGGCAGGAACCACATCAGGGCAACCGCCACGAAGCCGCAGCCAAGACCTAAGAACAAGCCGGCATGAGCATTCTTGTCGTTGACGACGCCCAGGACAACCTTGCCGATAGCCTGACCAGCCATGCAGGCGGAGGCTACGACGCCGGACAGGGCGGCAACGGCAGGTGCGGACTCAGCGAACGAGGTGCAGTAGGAAGGCATGAACTGGTAAACCGTCTGGTTCAAGGTGATGAAGAAGGCGAAGGCTGCGATGCAGACGAAGGCGCCGGTCTTCATGGCCTTGTTGGCGGAAACGCCGGTCATAACAGCATCGGTGTCGCCGCCAGCGTTCTCAAGAGCTTCCTCGATACCGTAGGGCTTCAGACCCTTCTCAGAGGGGTTGGAGCGGATGACGAACGCGGTGAAGGGAGTGGTCAGAACAAGGATCAGGATGCCGAATGCCAGGTAGCCGGTACGCCAGCCCTCGGGGCCCATGTTGATGAGCGCGGTTCCGATGGGGTTGAAGATAACGCCGCCGATGCCGGTGAAGGCCATTGCCAAACCGATGAAGAAGCCGACCTTCTTATAGCACCAAGCGTTAATGAGGCTCGGAGTTGCCAAGTACAGCAAGGGTGCGGTGCCGATGCCCAGGAACACGCCGGAGACGTAGAACATCCAGACCTCGGTGAAGAAGGACATGGCAACCATGGCCAAGCCGTCGATGATGGCGCATACCGTCAAGATCACGCGCATGTCCATCTTACTCATCAGCTTACCGGCAATGGGCAAGGTGATCATCATGGCCAGGTTCAAGATGGTGAAGTACAGGGTGAAGGAGGCTTTGGGAACTCCGAAATAGTTGCTAACAGGGGTGAAGTAGATACCAGCGCAGCTCAGGGTGAGTGCACAGGGGATGCAGGTGAAAACGATGCATGCCGCCACGATCATGAAGGCGTAGTGGAATCCACCTTTTTTCTGAGTGTTTGCGGAAGACATGATAATGTCCTTTCATAAGGCTGATTCTATCAGCCGTTTCAAGAGTCGCATTCAAGTGCTGAGTTTCCAATGCCGCACTTGAATGCGACTTTTCTTTAGGGGACGAGCCGCCCCGAGCTCGGAGCGGAGGGCCTTGTGCGGCAAGGCCCTCCCCCGCTTGCTTGGCTAGAGAAGCTCAGCGAAGGTCTCGAGCTGCGTACGAGCCTGCTCATAGGACTCGGTCTGCTGGTCAACCTCGACGGTGACCACGGGGACCCCTTCGGCCTTCAAGGCGTTCACTAGGACGGGAGCCTCGAACTCCTCGGGATCGCAGAACTTGGCCAGAAGCAGGACCACGCCAGCTGCACCGGATTCCTTCACCAGGTCGACGACCTTGGAAACATGGAGTTTCTTGGGGTCGTAGAGGACGGAGTCGCCGGAAAGGTTGCAGTAGCCGTCGGCCAGGGCCTCCAGAGGATCGCCAGTCTCGGAAACCTCCATCGCGAAGGCGCGGGATTCCTTGGCAAGATCGTCGGCGACGACCGCGTAGTCGTTGGACTCAAGGATCTCGGTGATCGCGGGGATATCCTCATAGATGCCGGAAAGCACGATCTTCTTCTTGCCGTCGGTAGACTCGGGCAGGGCGGCCAGGGCGGCGTTGAGCTCCTTGACCATTGCCAGGTGCTTTTCCTTTTCCAGGTAGTAACCGGCGTTGATGACAGCCAGGCGGTTGGCGACGGAGACCTCACCAGCATGAGTGCCGGCAAGCTTCACGAACTCGCGCATTGCATGGCGCCACTCGTTGAAGAGCTTGATGGATGCGGACAGGGCCTCGTCGGTGATAACCTGGCCGGCCGCTTCCTCAACCTTACGCTTGGTCTCGGTGTAAGAGGTCACAGCGTACTGACGGCCGCTTGCGCAGGTGCGGTTCTGAGGCTGGGAGACGTAGATCTGGGGAATCTGCATGCCGACCTTGAAGTTCTGGGAAGCGGCACGCAGGGTATCGCACAGACCAGTGGTCATCAGGGCGGAAAGCTTGGACAAGGTGCCCTCCATGCCCATCTCAAGCGTCATCTGGCAGATGGAGCAGTAGAACGGAGGGAAGTACTTCTTGGCCTCCTTGGCGGTTCCAACGCGGCCCCATACGCCGAAGGGAACGGCGCCTGCTGCATGGACGAGCTCTTCGGGGATGTAGTAAGGTCCGACGCCGATCACGCGCTTACCTGCGGCGATATGCTCGTCAAGCACTGCGCTGGGGTTGTTTGCCGCCTCGGCGAATGCGGCGAGTTGGGTTTCGAGTGCAGACATGGCTTACTTCCCTTCCTTCTTGCTGTCCATGATCTCGACCAGGCCCTCGATACGGGTCTTGTACTGTTCCTCGGAGAAATTGCGAGGGTCGGACTGGTCGCCATCGAAAGTGACGATGGGGATGTTAAGGTCGGCGGAGATACGGCGGCCCATCTCGGGAGCGATGCCGGACCACATCTTGCAGGAACGATTGATGTGAACGAGGCCGCCATCGACCTTGCCGTCCACGCAAAGCTGCTTGCGAAGCTCGGTAGCGCGCTCAAGGTTGATCGCGTTGGGAACACCGCAGTAGGCTTCAGCGAGCTCGTCGAGGTTGCGATAGGTGAAGGCGAAGGAGGGGCCGTAAACGCAAGCGGTCACGTTGGTGCCGGATTCCTTCAGCGGCTTGGAAGTGGCACGCAGGTAAGGCCAGCAGGCGATGCCCTCGAACATGATGCGATGCTGCTCTTCGGCGCGGAAGTTGGACTTGCCCTCGGCAACGTTCTGGCGATACTCCTCGCAGAGCTGCTCCATTGCCTCGGCTGCGCCCTCGTGGCCGCGTGCCATGGTTGCAACTGCCATATGGTTGAACAGCTCGAAGCCGTTCAAGGGAGAAGGCTTGTAGCCCATGTAAGTGGTGGCCTCGAGCCATGCCTCACCGGTGCGGTTGGAGTAAGCGCAAACTTCCTCGAACTTCTTGTCGTCCCACTTCTTGCCGGTGATCTCTTCCAGCTGATGAATGGCGTCGATGAATTGGCCCTTGACGTAATCGATGCGCTTCTGGTCAACGTTGTAGCTGTCGCAGTAAGGAACGTCGATCATGATGACGGGGATGTTGAGCTTGCGACCCAGGTTCTCGTACCAGCTCATCATGCAGGTGCAGATGTTGTTGCAGCACAGAACGAAGTCGGGCAGTGGCATGTCCATCTCGCCGTTGGGGCACTTGCCCGTATCGGCGTAGGCCATGGAAATGCGTGCATATGCGCACAGGTCGTTGGAGAAGCCCAGCTCGCCTTCAGCATGCTCCAGCAAAGGCAAGGAGCCGCCCTTAGCGGAAATTGCTGCTGCCTGGCTCTCGGGGTACACGGTGTGCAGACCTAAGGTGGTGGGGATTTCCTGGGGGAAGTTGGACGCGCACCAACCGATCATCTCGCCGCGCTCTTTCGCCTCGGCGGCCTCGCGGTACACGTCGTCAACGATGTGAGCCAAAACCTTGCCGGCAGGGAGCTTCTCGGCTGTCTGTTCAGTAGTCATAAGTTTCCCTTCTTTCTATGAGAGTGTGAATCGGGCCAAGGGGCCGCCCCCGCAATGAAGTTGCGTGCAGCGAAGGCGGCCTGCCTGCCCAGTTAGGGAGGAGTTACTCGCTCCAGACGCCGGCGACCTTGTCTTCAACCATTGCCTGGATCTCAGACTCGGAGTAGCCCAGGCCGGAAAGGACCTCGACGGTGTTCTCACCCAGCAAAGGTGCCTTGTTGTAATCGGGCAGCGGGGTGGTTGCCATGGTGATGGGGGTGCGGACCAGTGCCTTGGGGCCGCGAGGGTAATCCATCTCGTAGAAGACGTCGTTTGCCCAAGCCTGCTCGTCCTTGGAGACTTCCTGATAGGTAGCGCACAGAGCATAAGGAATGTCGAGCTCCTTCAGGATGGGGATCCACTCCTCAGCGGTCTTCTGCTGGAAGCCTTCCTGAACGATGTCGTAAGCCTCGCCCAGGCGACCGGAATCCTGAATCTTCTTCTGGTCGGACATGATGGGATCCTCAAGAACGTCCTCGCGACCGATGGCGCGCATGATGAGCGGCCAATAGATGTTGAAGTTGGGGCCCATGACCTGCAGGAAGCGGTCGTCCTTGGTCTTGACTGCGGGCTGATAGGGCAGCGGGTTCTCGCGGCGATCGAAGGGATACATGACGCCGTTGAACTCGGTGCCGTACTGAGCGCCCTGAATCTGGAAGGACTGAACCCAGATGCCGGTGTGCAGCAGGTTGGTGGTGACGTACTCGCCGCGGCCCGTCTTGGATGCACGGTAAAGAGCGCCCAAAACGCCTGCGGTCAGAGCAAGTGCGCCCTGATGATCGCCCAGTGCGGGGATCAGGTTGGAAGGCACGGTGCCCTTCTGGTACAGGGAACCGGACCAGCCGGAACGTGCGAAGAAGGAAGTGTAGTCGAAGCCGGGAAGGTCCTTATCGGGACCCTTCTCGCCGTAGCCGGTGAGGCTGCCGTAAACCAGCTTGGGATACTTTTCCTTCAGGTCGTCGTAGGTGAGGTTCTGGCGTGCAAGAGCGCCGGGGCGCCAGTTGGTCAGGAAGATGTCTGCGTCCTCAAGCAGCTTGAACAGGACTTCCTTGCCCTTGGGATTGCGAAGGTCCAGAACGATGCCCTTCTTGTTTGCGTTCTCGAGGTCGAAGTTGGTGTCCTCGTGGGGGTCGGAAGGACGACCCTCGTTGGGAGCGGTGAAGCGCAGGTTGTCGCCCTTAGCGGACTCGATCTTCACCACTTCTGCGCCCATGTCGGCCAGGATACGGCCGACTGCGGGAACAGCAATGAAGGTTGCCATCTCGACCACCTTGACGCCCTCGAGAGGCCTCTGCTCGTTTGCCATTGTTCCTCCTAAGATCTTTCCCCGAAGCGCTTGTCGTTCCCCTGCGCCTTGGGGCGTTTAACAGCTCCAACCATGCGGCTGAACTGCCCTTACCAATTTGTGAACATGTTCATAACTTATCCACATCTGCAGTTTGCCGCCCTTGGAGGAGATCACAAACGGTCAAAATCTGAACTTGTTCATAAAAAACCAGACAGAATCTGTTTTTGTCTAGAAAAACCCGGACAGTTCTCAGATTTGAACTCGTTCATTCCTGTTTCTTAAAAACGTGCTCTACAATTTGAAATTACAAAAAAACCGACAAAGCTGGCTTTTATGCAGGGGAAACTTGCTATCTTAAGTATTGGGGAACGAAGCACGACGAGGGGGTTTGGTCGTGAAGAAGGAAATGCGCAAGCAAATAGCTGACGAGTTCAAACGCATGGTCACCGAGAAGTCGCTTTCCAAGGTGCGCATTGCCGAACTTATCGATTCGCTCGGCATCAACCGCAACACCTTCTATTACTACTACGGCTCAAAGCTCGACGTTGCCTATTGGATTTTCAGATGGGACCTTAACCGCGCGCTTGAGCAGGAGCTCCCCTCAGCCCTGCTCGTTTACTCGGATTGCGAGCTTAAAGATGGAAGCGTGGAGCGCCTGGCCTATTGGACCCGCGTCGAAACCGGCGCGCGCACCCTGGACGGCACCAAATTCTTTCATGCCCTTATGCACTGCCTGCACGACAACGCGCCCTACTACCGCAAGGTTTTTACCCCAAGCGAGGGGGAATTCATCGATTGGCTCTCCGGGCTTTGGAGCGCTGCCGCAAAAAAAGATATTGACTTCATTTTGAGCGGACGGCCCATGAACGAGTCGGCGCGCAATTTCCTTGCCCGTGCCTATGCAAGCCAGATAATCGTCCAGGTCATAACCTGCATGCTGCCGGAATTCGGCGACATCCTGGAAGAACCCGAGAAGTACGCCTACTGGAACTCGACCTTCGAAGGCGTGCGCGCCTCGATCGAGCGCAATCCCAGCGGCCTCGAGAAAAGCAGCTTGGCGGATTTCTATCGCTGGTCGCCGCCCTATCGCCTTTCATCTGCTGCCGACAGCGTACGTACCCGCTAGCCCTTACCCACCAAAAGGCTTCCCTAGCCGAAGCTTTGCGACGAATCGCCTGCATGTACCAAAACGAAAACCGCACGCTAGCCTGAACCGTCTTTCGTTCCTCATGCCCAAAAAACGTAAGACGATACGCAAGGTTAGCGGGCGGCTCGGTTTAAAACATGCATTAGTGCTCTGAAAAATCGAGTTTATTCGGAAAATGCTTGATATCCCAAAGGTGCAAGACTGCGCGGCAGGATGCCCTCCATGAAGGCGATGGCAACGCCATAGTTAACCATGGGGGTGTCGCACGATTGGGCAACACCCATGCGCCAGCGCATCTCCTTGGCGTTGAGCATGCAGGCACCGCAATGAATCACCAGATCGTAAGACGAAACGTCGGCAGGGAAAGCGCGCCCCGAAGTGAAGTCGAAATGCGGGTTTGCGCCCGTGCACTCGCGAATCCAGGCTGGCAGCTTGACCGTGCCGATATCTTCGCATTGACGATGATGGGTGCAGCCTTCGCTGATGAGAACGCGGCTTTCATCGGTGAGCGCATCGATTGCCGCCGCCCCGCGAACGAGCAGATCAAGCTCGCCCTTGTAGCGTGCCATCAAAATGGAAAAGGAAGTGAGCTCGATATTTTCGGGCGTCACCTTCGAGACGAGCTCGAATGCCTGAGAATCGGTGACCACCAAACGAACGCTCGGAAGCGCATCGAGCGTTTGGGCCAGCTCCTCAGGCTGGCACACCAAAGCGGTGGCATGCGCATCAAGCACATCGCGCAGCACCATCTGTTGGGGCAAGATCATACGTGCCTTGGGGGCTGATGAATCGATGGGGGTCACCAACACCACCACATCGCCAGGCTCAAGCAAATCGCGGATCAAAAGCTTCTCAGGCTCCACGGTCGAGCCGATCTTCGCCATAAGCTCCTTAAGCTCGGCGATCCCCTGCCCGGTTTTGGCGCTCACGAGGATGCGTACAGGATCGCCGGCCTTTGCCGGGGCGTCGGCTTTTGCGCTGCCGTCGGCTTTCGCCGCGGCACTGGCTTCCAGCCCTCCATCGCCGCGCGAAACCTCGCAAGCTGCACCTTTTTCAAGCAGATCGGCTTTGTTCAGGGCAAAAATGCAGGGCACTTCCTGTTTGGCGAAAAGATCCACCAGCTCGCGCTCGGCCGCAGCAAGGCCGCGCGAAGCGTCGCTCACAAGAATGGCCATATCACAATTGCGCAGGGCGTCGCGAGTACGGCGCACGCGCTGCTCGCCCAGCTCGCCCGTATCGTCGATGCCAGGCGTGTCCACGATGGAAACAGGACCCAACGGCAAAATCTCCATGGCCTTCATCACCGGATCGGTAGTAGTGCCGGCAACGTCGCTCACCAGAGCAACCTCCTGGTTGCACACAGCGTTCACCAGGCTCGACTTGCCCGCATTGCGCAAGCCGAAGAAACCGATGCGCACTCGTTCGCCCGATGGCGTCTCGTTCAAACCCATAGTCCAAAGCCCTTTCTTCAAGCCAAGGTGCCGCAAACTCAGCACATAAGTGTCATGCCGCCCAACTGCAAAGCTCTCTTTGGAACCTGCTGACGCAATCGCAAATCCTGTTCCCAAGACCCATGATTCCGAAATCCGCAAGCCCCCGGCAACCGCAAGCTTGCGCAACTA
>CAVAUO010000080.1:0-7695 GCA_963591685.1 Escherichia coli | reverse complement strand
CAAGACGACCTTGATCTCATCGTTGGAGAGAAGATTGCTATCGAAGCTCAACCAGCACAAGCCCGTGCAACTGAGCCGTCCCACACCGATATCATGCCGAGAGAAGATTTTTCGCAGGCGTTCGGCTTGAGCTGCTCTGAGCAAACGCGCCGCATAACGCTCGAAAGCGGAAAGATAACTATTGTTCTGGTTGGCAAGATCGCAGCGATAGATAAGAGCCTCAACGGCATCAGGCAAAGGCTGAACGAAAAAAGCATCGACCACATCAGCCAAATGCTTAACCTGCCCAACCAGCTCCTCGGTAGTGCCTATCACGCCGTTAACGCTTACTGCCACAGACTTTCCCCTTTTCGATGGTTTTCAAACATCAACTATACCGCGCATAGCTTCCATGAAATACGGTTTTTGCCCGTTCAGGACTCAAAGGCAAAGAAAGAACAGAACCCCGAGGAGAAGCCTGGCTAATCGCAAAGCTCCCAAAAGGCAACGGCGCTTGCTGCAGCGACGTTCAACGAATCAACCTTATGGCGCATGGGAATGAGCACCGTATGGTCGCACGCAGCAATGGTAGAGGCTCTAAGGCCTTCCCCTTCAGTCCCAAGAACGATAGCAACGCGATCAAGCTCTTTAAGCTCAGGAGCACGTAAAGAGAGGGAATCCTCTTCAAGCGCAAAAGCAAGGACCGTGTAGCCGAACTCATGGAGAAGGCTCACCCCGTCCTTAGCCCAATCGGAATCCTCCCCTATGCGCGCCCAAGGAACTTGGAAAACCGTCCCCATCGAAACACGGGAAGCCCGACGATACAGCGGATCATGACAGCCGGGCGTGACCAAGACGGCATCGACGCCCAATGCGGCGGCACTCCGAAAAATGGATCCCATATTGGTGTAATTGGTTACGTCCTCAACCACCGCGACACAACGCGATTCAGCTAAAATCTCCCTCAGATCAGGAGCGGCTTTACGTTCAAATGCGGCGAGCGCCCCACGCGTAACCTGATAGCCGGTAACGGCCTGGAATGTCTCATGGCTCACACGCAGCACATCAACATCGGGGAATCGATCGAGCACCATATCCACCAGAGCGCGCTCGTGTTCGAGCCAGCGCTCCTCGACGAACAAGGAAACCAAAGGGTAGCCACCATCGAGCGCGCGCATGATGACGTTTTTCGACTCCGCAATGAAAAGCCCGTTCGTGTAAGCCTCGAAAGCACCGGTTTTATCGCCCGATTTCGAAGTGAAGCACTCCTTCAGCTGAGCATCCGTCATCCCTGAATAAGGGCGCAATCGTTTATCCGCTGGGTCGCTTATGGTGACAAGTGGCATAGATCATCCAGACGCTCAAATTTCAACTTGCTTGATTCTAGGACAAGTCATCCCATCAGCAAACCTAGACAGGCGGTTCGTGCCCTTATGAATTCTTAGTGTCTTGTCATATGTTTATATAGCTGTATACTCTCACCACACCAATAGTCGAACAGCAAGGAAACGGCATGTCGCATGATTCAAGCGCCAACAACTTAAGCTTGGCCACGAAAACGAAAGAGCTCCTGAAGAAAAAAGATATCGAGATCTCCGTCCAGCGTTATCTCATCGATGCGCTCGGCGCAATGGCGCAAGGTTTATTCGCCTCGCTTCTTATGGGAACCATCCTGTCCACACTCGGCACGCAATTAGGAGTCGAAACGCTTACCAACATCGGCGCCGTGGCGAAAAGCGCCGCCGGACCCGCCATGGCGGTTGCAATCGGGTACGCGCTTCGCAGCCCTTCACTGGTTCTTTTCAGCCTTGTGGCCGTAGGCGCCGCGGCTAACGAATTTGGCGGAGCGGGCGGGCCGCTGGCAGTCCTTGTCATCGCCACCCTTTCAGCCGAATGCGGCAAGCTCGCGAGCGGCTCCACCAAGATCGACATTCTGGTAACGCCTTTCACCACCATCGTTATCGGCTGTCTGCTGTCATATGCCATCGCACCCGCAATCGGTTCGGCTGCAAGTTCATTAGGCCAGATCATCATGTGGGCTACCGAGCTTGCACCCTTCCTCATGGGCATCATCGTCTCGGTAATCGTAGGCATAGCCCTCACCTTGCCCATATCCTCTGCGGCCATTTGCGCCGCTTTGAGCCTGACGGGGCTCGCTGGTGGCGCTGCCGTTGCCGGGTGTTGCGCACAGATGGTTGGTTTTGCCGTGATGAGCTTCAAGGAAAATGGATGGGGCGGCATCATCAGCCAGGGTTTAGGCACTTCGATGCTGCAAATGGGCAACATCGTGCGCAATCCCCGTATCTGGATCCCGCCAACGCTCGCATCGGCCATCACCGGCCCCATTGCAACCTGCATCTTCGGCCTGACCATGGACGGAGCTGCAATCTCCAGCGGCATGGGCACCTGCGGCTTGGTCGGTCCGATCGGCGTCTACACCGGGTGGCTCGCAGACATTGCGGCTGGATCCATGGGGGGCATAAGCTTCTTCGATTGGCTTGGCCTCATCCTCATCTGCTTCATCCTGCCTGCAGTGCTTTCGGTGATATTCTGCGAACTTTTGCGTAAAATCGGATGGATAAAAGAAGGCGATCTGAAGCTCACCTCAACCGATGAAATGCTCAAAAGCTCCAAGGCAGAGAAGTAGAGCAACCCAGCTGAATCGATAAGGCTCGCGATCGCATACCGATTGCGAGCCTTTTTCGTATACGAACTTGCAAGTAGGCGCACCGAAGGAGATCAAATGTCCGGCACCGAGCGACGAGACAAGATAATTCGCATCCTCAAAACCGCAAACGGCGCCGTGCCCGGCCACAAGCTCAGCCAAGAGCTCAAGGTGAGCAGGCAAGTCATCGTGCAGGATATAGCCCTTCTTAGAACCGCAGGCCATGCCATCACCTCAACCAATAGAGGCTATCTTTTGGGCGGTAGTGCTCAGGCGATTCGCCTTTTCAAAGTGAAGCATGATCCCAACCAAATCGAAGAGGAAATGCAAGCCGTCGTGGATTTAGGCGGTTGCATAATGGACGTCTCCGTGAACCATCGAACCTACGGGATGATCAGCGCCGCATTGGACATCAAAAGCCGCAGGGATGTCGCCCATTTCCTAAGCGAACTCGAAACGGGCGTCTCCCAACCGCTCTCGAGCTTGACCGAGGGATACCACTTCCATCACATCAGTGCGGAGTCCGACGAAGTTCTTGACGAGATAGGTGCCAAACTAATGCAACTGGGCTTCATCGCCGAGCTTAGCGCGTATGAAAAAGAGGAATGTCGTTGATGTGCTCGGTAAAGCAGTCACGCTTCCAGAACAGCCACATCGCAACGATGATCAAAATCAAAGCAACCATGACGGTGTTGTAATACACGAACTCAAAACCAGCGATCAGGGTAAGAACGGTGATTCCGAACGCCCAAGCGATACGAAGCCTGAACACCAGACCCACGGCAACGACCAAAAGCAGAACACCCGAGAAAATTAAAGCCTGACCAGCAAACATGTTTCCGATATCGATCCACTGCGTAAGCAAGCTATAGGGTTCGAAAAGCTGAGGCAACAGAGCCATCACCAAATTCACGACAGCAATGATGCCGACAAGCATCCCGCTCACCCAGCCAGCCTCACGCGCTCTCTCGTTCTGAGTGGCGCTCTTCTTCCCCTTGAAGAAACCGGACTGCGAAAGCATGACCGCACCGATGCAGAAGGGAATCCAGAAGATGATGCCGCGATACACCAGGCTGATGGCGGTGGCGGCGGTAAGGTCGCAACCCGCACCGCAAAGGACCGCCACGATGGCCGCCTCGACGACGCCGACACCCTGCGGGGTCGGGCTCAGCAAAACCGAAATGGTTGCCAGAGCAAAGGCGGCAATCATGGGACCCACCGATTCATAGCCGAAAGCAAAACCGATCGCCACCAGGCAAAGCATGTTCAAGAGAGCTGAAGCGGTAGCGTAGGTGACCGTGATCAGGGCACCTCGCGGGTTGCTTGCCAAAACCCGGGAATTGCGACTGAACGAATCCGCGTTGGTTTTGCCCCAACCCTCCGGCATATCGCGCTTGAATACCCTCAAAACCTTACGAGATGCACCCTCCACGACCTCGAACAGGCGACGCAAAATACCGGGCTGGTAATAACCAAGCACATACAAACTCACCAAAGCGATAAGAACCAAGAAGAGAACAAGCGCTCCCGCAACGAAAATAAAGTTGATCATGCCGCTGATCAACATTGACACAAAGCCGATAACCGAAATAGCGAAAACGGCAACGTACCATCCGATCTGGGAAAGGATCGCGCCACTGGTGGCGGTACCAATGTCCATCCCCTTACGGCGCGCATCGTCGATGATGAAGGCCACGCCCGTTGCGCCACCGAACATGCAAAAAGTATTGATGAACACCAAGCTGAAAATAAGAATGATGTTATGCCCGATGCCCGTTGGATGATTGACCGCCTCGAATGCGGCATTGTAGGAAACGGCCTGCACCACATAGCGTCCAACCATAATGACGCAAGCGATGACCAAAGGAATAAGGGCGCCGCCCTGAACGGCATCCATGATTTCCAACAGGTAATCCATGTTCGCCACGATCACGCAGGCACAGATAATGCCGATGAGGATGATCAGGGCTTTTTTCACACGTTCACCTTCGGTTTAAAGAGATTTGCTGCGTTTCGGGCCAGAGACAAGCAAAGGCTTGAGCCGAACCCAAATGGTTTGTTTAGAAAATTCTACCATGAGCCCGAGCTTCACGTTTCGTCCATAAGGAATGGAGATTTAACGCTCACTATTCAAAAGCACTGCCTGAGGATTTTTTCGCCCGTATCCTAGGACAAAACAATGAAATTTCTCGCAAATCCCAGGGAGATAAATGAAGAAATCTGAGGCACTCAAAGCGCTCGGTTTGAGCGAGGGGGCAAGCGCAGACGACATCAAGAAGGCACATCGTAAGCTCGCCATCGAAAACCATCCCGATCGCTTTGGTCAGGATGCCGAAGCGCGCGCCAAAGCCGAAGAGAAAATGAAAACCATCAACGAGGCTCGCGACGTCCTTGAAAGCGGCAAATGGGAACCGGAAGGCGCCCCTTTCGCCTACCATCCCTACGGAACGGGCACAAAGCAAAGCGGCTACTCGCAGACCGACATCAATATGGAGGATTTCTTCACCGGCTTCCCCTTTGGACAGGGCGCAACCTTCGTCTGGACCACCTACGATTCCAACGGCAACAAGCGAACCTACACCTCAAGCTCAGCAGGGTCTTCGACATCGAACCCAGGAGCATCAGGTAACCCAAGCAACGCCAACGACGCACGAGACCCCTTTGCCTCACCCTTTAGCAACTCACCCTTCGCAAGCTCGCCATTCGAGGATGCAAACCCCTTCGCCTCCTCACCTTTCAACCCCTTCGCAAGCGTCAAAAGACCCGAAGAGCTTCTTGGTGAGCAAACGAGCGAGCTGAAACAAGAACTCTGCGTTATCGCGCTTAAAATCGTTTTAGCGCTTTTGGCGGGAGTGTTCGTTTCCCCCGCTCTCGGTTTCTACCTCTATGTAATCGGATCGATCGGTTGGTCGCTCTACAGCAACCTCAGCCTTCTCAGCTCGTTCCTGATCGTTCCTTTTATCTTCTTGGCAATCATATTCGCGCCAGGAGAGTACTCGGTCACGGGCTTCTTCGGGCTGCTCGCCTTCGTCCTGGCGCTCGGCTGGGACATCAGCGACGTCCGCAAGCGAAGGCAAACCATTAGCGAGCTCAAGCAACAAGTAGGCCTGTAATCTGGACTTACAGAGTGTCGGTGTCCAACCAAACGGTGAAAGGACCGTCGTTTTCAAGATCGACTTTCATCGTGGCGCCGAACCAGCCCGTTTGAAGAGGCACGCCGTCCAAGGCAATCAAGCTTGCAAAATACTCATACAAATCATTCGCAACATCGGGGGCAGCCGCTTGGGTGAAACTAGGGCGGTTGCCCTTCTTGCAGTTCGCATACAAGGTGAACTGGCTAACCAGTAAGATCTCGCCATCAACGTCCTTAAGAGAGAGATTGGTTTTACCGGACTCGTCCTCGAAAATGCGCAGCTTCGAGATCTTCGACCAAAGCTTATCGGCCTTTTGCTTATCATCATCTTGGCCAACGCCAAGCAGAATCACAAAGCCCTTGCCTATGGAATTGCACGAAGAGGCAGCTTCAGGATCGGCAGCTAAAAATTGCTCGTCTACATTAGTGACACTTGCATGATTTACCCTCTGCACCAAAGCACGCATAAACACTCCTTTGCTATAGTTGACCAGACACATAATACCTAAGCTCAGGAGCCGCCATGCAACCCATCGTCACCAATTGCCTCATGCGTGAATCGGACGCCTTCACCATCGATAATTTCGTGAACGAAGTCGAGCTGATGGACCGAGCAGGCACAGCGGTGTTCGAGGCTATGGGGCAACGCGGCATGAGGGAAGGCAAAATCGCCGTCGTATGCGGGCCGGGAAACAACGGCGGCGACGGCTACAGGCTTGCAACTTTGCTCGCAAAGAACAAGTGCACCATCGACTGCTATTACACCAAAGAGCCAGCATCGTTTAGCTCTGTGCATTTTTTCAGCACACTAAACTCAACGCCTTTGGAGAACCTTACGGTACACCTTGCAAACGATGAGCTTGACCTTGCAACTTACGAGGTGGTCGTCGATTGCCTTTTAGGCACGGGCTTTCAAGGGGAGCCCACCGGCTTGGTCGCCCACTGCATCAAGGCGATAAATGCCGCAAAAAAGAAAGGCTCCAAGGTTGTGTCGGTGGACATCAACTCTGGTATGAATGCAGACACGGGCACCGGCGTTCTTGTCGTCGAATCCGACCTCACCGTAACCATAGGAGCTCCCAAAATCGGCATGGCGCTTCCTGCTGCAGGCAAATTCATGTCCGACACCATAACGGCCGATATCGGAATCAAATTCGCCGGAACCCCCTTCCAGCTGGTAAGCAAGGAAGAAATGGACGCCGTCGTTGAATCAACGAACGCCTACGCCGTTGAAGCAGAGGCTGGATCCTTCAGCTTCCTCTACCTGATTGCGCTCGCCAACGAAGCACGCGAGAACAACATGTCCTTCGTCTTCGAAGCTGATGGAGGTCGAGCACAGGCGATGACAGGCAACTTGTTTATCCAGCAACCATCCTGGATCAGCAATGACATCATCGGGCTTTCTGAATAGTCTTTTGCCGTCTTACGTCTACAAGACTGACAACCCAAAATCCCCAGACCCAAACGCGATAAGGGCACGCCTTGCCAAATAAGGGTATGCCAATAGACAAGCTCGGCAAAATTCAATAAACACACGTCCCAGGAACGTAAGGCCATTGCTCCATCATGCGTATAGGGCACTGATACGCGCATCCGCCTTGGTGCCAATGGTGGTGTTGGACATGTATCCGTTAAGCATAACCATGGGCTTGCCGAAGAAGGCGACGATAGCACGAAACACCAGGCTGGCGATCCAAAGCAGGTACACCCCCGTCATCGTTTCCAAGAAAGCACGCGACTGAATTCCGTCCACAACACTCGGCGATATCAAATAGACAACGGCAGGCAAAAGAATGCAAACCCAAATCAAAGTACCGTAGCGCACAAGATAGTTCAAAAAACCAGGTTTTGAGCCGTCTAGGCAAACGATTCGCAGCCCAACCGCCAAATGCCCGATAGTGCGTCCTTTCATCAAGCA
>CAVAUO010000079.1:0-7876 GCA_963591685.1 Escherichia coli | reverse complement strand
CGTCGACGCCGCCCTTCATGGCGCGCTCGGCAGCGTCGCCGTAGCCCTTGACGAGTTCGTAGACCTGTTCGGTGGGAACTTCCTCGGGGACGTCTCGTCCGAAGGAGCCCTGGATGGGGCTTGCTGCCTGAATGGGCGCACCGGCGTTCTTGGCGTTGCCCTCGGGGCCGGCGTTCTGCAACTGGATGCTCACGCAAGCGCCATGGGAGTGGCAGGCATCGGTGATGCGCTTCAGGCTCGGGATGCTCGCATCGTCGTAGAGGCAGGGCTTTAAAGGACCGCCCTTGGCACCCTTGTGCACGACGGTTGCTTCGATTGTGATAAGGCCGAAGCCACCCTTGGCGCGCTCCTCGTAGTAAGCAACGGACTGGTCGGACCAGGTGCCGTCGGAGTTTGCGAAATTGTTGCCCATGGGAGGCACCACGAAACGGTTCTTAACTTTCATGGGGCCGATTTGGATGGGCTGTGAAATGTGCTTTACGCTCATGAATATCCTTCCCACTGAGCGCGCTTTTCAAAAAACGCGCTTTCCTCCAAGGGGCAATGTTAGTTGAGCTGTGGGCCGGGTGGTGGGCGTTGAATTCGAACGTGTTCGATGTTTTCGAACACACATGTTTGGAAATTTTATTCAATAGCCTCGAAATGGAGCCTTCTATCGCTAGAATAGCTTGCCAAGAAGGATTATTACCTAGTTTGAACTGCTTGTTTAAGTAGGGCGAGTGCTTGGGTGCGTAGATTTCACCCATTGCGCGTAAGCCTTTGATTGCGAGCATATTTTGCTTAGGGTCGTCGACGAAAGGCGAGCATATGAATCTGTCCCACTTGCATTACTTCACGGTCTTGGCCGAAGAAGGCCATTTCTCAAACGCCGCGAAGTCCCTGTTTATCGCCCGTTCAACCCTGAGCTTGGCGATTTCGCAGTTGGAGCGTGAGTTGGGCGCCCCCTTGTTCACGAAGAACGGCTCGGCTTTCACTTTGACCCCGTACGGCCAGGAGTTCTATCGCTATGCGAGCTTGGCCCTGCAGGATATTGAGACAGGCCGTCGCAGCGTCGCCGCGATGATGGAGGGCGATAACGGCACGCTTCGCCTAGGCGTTCCCTTCACCATGCAGAACCCCGACTGGTCGCACATGATCCGCGACTTTCATGAGCAGGGCGATGTGTCGCCCAACATCGAGATCACGCAAGGTTTTTCCGAGGAGCTTCTGCATGAGCTTTCGGTTGGCAACCTTGACTTGAGCTTTGCGGCGAAGATGGACGATGCGCCCGCTGGTTTGACTTACGAGCCCTACTGGACGCACGAACTGGTGCTGGTGGTTAACAAGGATAACCCTTTGGCAAGCGCCGAGTCGGTGTCGATGGATGAACTTAAGGGCCTTAAGGTTCTTTCGTATCGCGAGGGCAGCCCCTTGCACGATTCGGTGAAGGAATTGGCCGAGCAGCACGAGATAGAGCTCGAGGCGCGTTTCCGCGACGAGATCACCATCTGCTCCCTGGTTTCCTCGGATAAGATGGCGCTTGGCTTGGCAACTTATTCCTTCTTGATCCCGGCCTTCACCGATGTGGTTTGCATCCCCATCGAGGGCATTTCGCGTGATTTCCACGAGGAGTACCTGGTTTATCGCAGCGACGATTCCTTGTCGGGCGTTGCTCTGAGGTTTTTGGAGTACGCCAAAAACCACCCCATGCCCAAGGGCTACCTGCCTCGTTCCTAAGCGAAAATTCGTTTTTAAACGAAAGTTCGTTGCCTAATTGCTAAGCCTGCCCCTTTGAGTAGGTGGGGCATAGGTCGTTGACGAAGCACTCCGAGCAGTGGGGTCTGCGTGCGATGCAGACTTCGCGCCCGAAGACGACCCATTGGTGGTTTACCGGTCCCCAGTATTCGCGGGGGATGGTGCGCAGAAGCTGCGTTTCGGTTTTGGCGGGCGTGTCGGCGGAGGGTCCTGCCAGCTTGAGCTTGTGCGCGATGCGGTACACATGGGTGTCCACCGCAATGCCTTCCACTATTCCAAATGCCTCGTTGAGGACGACATTGGCGGTTTTGCGGCCGACGCCTGGGAGCTTTTGCATGAGCTCGATGTCCTGCGGGATCTCGCCGCCGAAGTCTGTGAGCACCATGCGTGCGCAATTGATGCAGTTGGCGGCCTTCGTTTTGTAGAAGCCCAAGGAATGGATTATCTCTCTGACGTCTGCGAGCGGTGCCTGCGCCATGAGCTCGGGCGTGCCGTATTTCGCGAAGAGGTCGGGCGTTACTTTATTCACCCCGGCATCGGTGGTTTGCGCCGAGAGCATGACTGCTATGGTCAGCTGGAAGGGGGTTTCGTAGTCAAGATGGCAGCGCTCGCGCGGGTAGTGCTCGTTCATGCGCTCGCATATCTTGATGGCGCGCTCGGTTTTTTGCACCTTGCTTTCCCTGGGCATGGGCAGCCTTCCTTTCGTTCGTCGGGTCTATCTTAAAGCGAAGAGCGCTCGGGCGTGAAGAGGCGAGGCTTACGAGAGGCTTCAGGGCATGAGGAATAGCGTACGTGCGTGCTTGGGGCCATGCCATACTTTCGACTTGTGTGGAAGTCGAAGTCGCCCAGGCGGCAGCTTGCTTTCACGTTGTAAACTTGTTTGGATATGTAAGTGATGCCGCCTAGCGCGGCTTTTCGTGTTTGGTGAATAAGCTCTTTGAAGAACACGCCTGTTGGGAGGCCTAATGCTCATCGATGCCCTGACACAGACCTTCGAGCGAACGCACGCCCTTGATGGCTTTTGGGGCAAGCTCGACGCGAACGAGGACGCCACGCTCGCCGTGGCCTCCTCGGCCAGGCCTCTGCTTGTGGCTGCCGCGTTCACGCGCAAACCGCGCACCACTTTGGTGGCTTGCGCCGGCGAGGAAAACGCCGACATCTTCGCGCGCAACCTCGCAGCGTTTCTAGGCGACGATCGCGTGTTGCGCTTGTCGGAGCCAAGTACCAACCCTTTCAACCCCCAAGCTGAGCCGGACCCGTCCGAGATTGCGCGTCGCAACGAGGCCCTTTGGGCACTCAAGAATGGGCGCGAGCTGGTGGTGGTGGCTTCGTCCAAGGCGCTTTTGCGCAAGTTACCTAGCGTCAAGCATCGTTTTTGCGAGCCCATCGTGCTTGAGCAGGGCATTGATTTGCTCGACGGCACGGTTCCAGGCGCCGAGGATTACTCCGAGCTTGTTGATTTGCTGGTGAGCAAGGGTTACGAGAACACCGGTTCTTTGATGGGGCCTGGCAGTTTTTGCACTCACGGTGGAACCTTGGATGTGTGGCCGGGAAACTTGAAGGCTCCCGTCAGGCTGGATTTCTTCGGCGACGAGCTGGAGGAGATTCGTCGTTTCCTGCCTTCCACCGGGCAAACCATCGCCCCGCTTGAGCGTGTGGAGATTTACCCGGTGAGTACCTTCAGCGCGAGCCCGCAGGCTGCAGCCCACGCCCGAGAGCGCCTGGTGGTTCCCGCCGAGACCGACCCGGGCCTGCGAGAACTTCTGGAAGCGCTCGAGGACGACAGCCGCCGCAACCCCGAGGCTCTGCTTGGCTTTTTGTACGACAGCACCTTTTGCGCCTGCGACTACCTGTGCAAAGAAGCGCTCATGGTTTTGCTTGAACCGCGTTCCATCTTCGACGACGCGCTCCATATTGCCGATGCCCTTGCAAGGCAGGCGCAAGGAAGCTCGCTTACACCTGAGATGCTGTACCTGAGCCCCAAGGAGCTTGATTTCGGCTCCAACCAACGCGCTACCTATGTCTCGATGATGCGCGTGGGCGCCTCCGCCGATGAGCAGCTGGTGGTGAAGCGTATAGACGCCGCAGGCAGCATCGACAAGATCTACGGGCGCCTGCATTCTTTCTGCGGCGCGGGCTTCACGGTGGTGCTGAGCGTTCCCAGCGCCAGCGCGCGCGAGGACGCCAAGCTTGCCATGCTCGATGTGGGAATTCCCTTCGACGAGGTGCTTGATCTTGCGGGTGATACTCCGCGAAAGCTCATACGCGGGCATGTTTCGCTTGTTGATGTGGACATTCCTTTGGGTATGAATTTGCCAGCGATGAAGACCGCGCTTGTATCCTTCAACGACGCCTCAAGTGCCATGAGGCGCACCAACAAGCGTCGCGTTGATGTGACCGAGATCACCTTCCCCTTCAAGCCGGGCGATTACGTGGTTCACGCCTTCCATGGCATCGCGTACTTCAACTCCATCGTGCGCCGCAATATCGGGGGCGTGGAGCGCGATTACCTGCTTTTGGAATACGCCGAAAAGGACAAGCTCTATATTCCCGTCGAGCAGCTCGATCGCGTGTCGCGCTACGTTGGCCCGGAAGGTTCGAGCCCCAGGCTCACGCGTTTGAACACGAGCGACTGGAACCGCGCCGTCGGGCGCGCGCGCAAAGCTACCAAGCAGCTCGCCTTCGACCTGGTGGACGTCTATACTCGTCGCTCGGTCTCCAAGGGGTACCGGTATTCGCCCGACACTCCCTGGCAAAAGCAGATGGAGGACGATTTCCCCTTCGACGAGACCCCCGATCAGCTCGCCGCCATTGCCGATGTTAAGGCCGACATGCAAGCTGCGCGTCCCATGGATCGCTTGATCTGCGGCGACGTTGGCTTTGGCAAAACCGAGGTTGCCCTACGCGCTGCCTTCAAGGCAACGCAGGACAAAAAGCAGGTGATGGTTCTGTGCCCCACCACCATCTTGGCGCAGCAGCACTATTCCAGTTTCAAAGATCGCTTCGAGCCCTACGGGGTCACGGTTGAGGTGCTGTCGCGCTTCCGCACGCCGGCTCAGCAAAAGGCCGCGCTCGAGGGCTTTGCCAACGGTGAGGTGTCCGTTTTGGTGGGCACGCATCGTTTGCTGAGCCGTGATGTTAACCCACACAATCTGGGCCTTGTCATCATCGACGAGGAGCAGCGTTTTGGTGTTGGGCATAAAGAGCAGTTGAAGAACATGCGCGAGTCGGTTGACGTGCTTACCTTGTCGGCAACACCTATCCCGCGCACCATGCAGATGGGCTTATCAGGCGTGCGCGATATGAGCCTTATCCTGACGCCGCCGGGCGATCGTCGCCCTGTCGAGGTGCATGTGGGCGAATGGGACCCTGACGTGGTGAGCGACGCCATCCGCCGCGAGCTGGCACGCAAGGGTCAGGTGTATTACGTCTCCAACCGCGTGCGTTCTATCAAAGACGCCACCGAGCGCGTGCACGAGGCAGCGGGTGAGGCGCGCGTGGGCGTGGCGCACGGCAAGATGAACAAGGAAGAGCTTGAGCGCGTGATGGAAGATTTCAACGCGGGCGAGATCGATGTTTTAGTTGCCACAACCATTATCGAGTCGGGCATCGACAATCCTCATTCCAACACGCTCATCATCGAGGATTCGCAGCGTTTGGGCTTGGCGCAGATGTATCAGCTCAAAGGTCGCGTCGGGCGTTCCAACCTGCAGGCCTACGCGTACTTCTTGTTCCCGGATGACATTCCTTTGACCGAGGAGGCGCAGGCTCGCCTAACCGCTATCAACGAGCATTCCGATTTGGGAAGCGGCATGCAGGTTGCCTTGCGCGATCTGGAGATCCGCGGCGCCGGCGACCTTTTGGGTGCCGAGCAATCGGGCAACATGAGCGCGGTCGGTTTCGATCTTTTCGCACAGATGCTCGCGCAGGCCGTCAACCTTACCCGTGAAGGGCAAAACCCCGATGACGATTACCTGCCGCCGGCCTTGTCTGACATCGTCGTCAACCTGCCCGATCCCACCTATATTCCCGAGGAGTTCATGCCCGACGCCGATGAGCGCGTGCTTCTGTATCGCAAGATCGCAAGCGCCGAGTCGGTCGAGGTGGTCGACGAACTCTTTAAGGAGCTCGAGCAAAAGTATTCCGATATCCCCGAGCCTACGATCAACCAGTTTGCCAAGGCAAGGCTCAAGGCCTTTGCTTACAAGCAAGGCATCAAGAACATCTCGCTTGTGGCGGGCAAGCTGGTGGTGGAGCCTCTTCTTCTTGCGCGTGAGCAGCAGCAAAGCATCAATCGTGGTGGTGGGCGTTACCTATCCGACAAACAGCGCGTTAGCGTTCCGATGTCTGCGGTGGGTGCAACGGATGAGGTGACCACGCTTGTGGCAGCGCTGGCTTATCTGGAAAAGCTAGTTGCCGAGCGCGATGCGATCCGTACAAGCCAAAAGGAAAAGACCCCTCGCGCGCAGGGAATGGATGCGAAGCCTTTAACCATGCGCTCGATTAGTGAGACGGGCGGAAGCATTACCGGTCACAAGGGCAAGGGCGCCGATCGCTTTGGCGACAGAGAGGCGCGTCGTGCTGAGCGTGCGGCTAAGCGTGCCGCGCGTAAGGGGAGTGTCGCTCCTGCCGTTCCGAGCATGTACGACAATCCCAAGCTCGCAGCGAAACGCGATCAGGCCTCAAAGGAAGGCGCTTCGACGGTGAAGAGCTCGGCTGAGCCTGCCATGAGCGAGGAAAGCGCCGCCGAGCGCAAGGCGCGCGAGCTTAAGGTGACGCGTGTCGTGCCAAGCAGGCGTGGGCGCACCGGCGGCGCATCCGGTAAGAAGGGCGGCTCTATTCACAAGGGCCGCAAAACCAATCGTATGGATTGGTAGCAAGCAAAAGAGGCTCATAGCAAAAAAAGAGAGTCGAACCATTGCGGTTCGACCCTCCTCGCGTATGCCGTAAAAGCTAAGCCTCTGTTCGGCTGTTGGTGCGCCTTACAGCTCGCCGGCCAGGAAGTGCTCGATGAAGCTTGTGGTGGCCTCGCCGTTGCGGAATACCTCGTTGCACATGATGGCGTACTGGATGTCGAGGTTGGTGTAGACACCGCCGATGACGGTTTCCTCAAGCGCGCACTTCATCTTCTCGATGGCTTCCTCGCGGGTGGGAGCATGCGTGATGATCTTGGCGACCATCGAGTCGTAGTAGCTCGAAATCGCACCGCCGGCGTACATCGCCGAGTCGACGCGTACACCGTTGCCGCCGGGGAAGTTGAGCGCAGTCACGGGGCCAGGCGAGGGCATGAAGTTGCGCGCGGGGCGCTCGGCGTTGATGCGGCACTCGATGGCGTGACCGACGGGCTTCAGGTCTTCCTGCTTCCAAGAAAGCTCAAGACCGCTGGCGACGCGGATCATCTCGCGCACCAAATCGATGTTGAAGCGCATCTCGGCCACGGAATGCTCGACCTGGATGCGGGTGTTCATCTCCATGAAGTAGAAGTTCTCGGCGTCGTCGACCAAAAACTCGATGGTGCCTGCCGACTCGTAGCCAACCGCCTTGGCAGCGGTAACGGCGGTACGGGCGATGGCCTCGCGCTTTTCTTCGGACAGGAAAGGACACGGGCTTTCCTCGACCATCTTCTGGTGGTTGCGCTGAATCGAGCAGTCGCGCTCGCCCAGGGAAACCACGTTGCCGAAGGAGTCGGCCATGATCTGCACCTCGACGTGGCGCGGGTTGAAGAGCGCGCGCTCCAGGTACATGGTGTCGTTGTCGAAGAAGGACACGCTTTCGTGCTGCGCGATGTTGAACTGCTCCTCGAAGTCGGACTCGTCGAGAGAGACGCGCATGCCCTTGCCGCCGCCACCGCCGGAGGCCTTGATCATGATGGGCCAGCCCATCTCGCGGGCGGCCTTAAGGGCGTCCTGAGCGTTGTGCATGGGTTCTTTGGACCCGGGAACAACCGGGACGCCGGCTTCGATCATGGTCTTGCGTGCCTGCGACTTGTTGCCCATGGATTCGATGAGCTCGGGGCTGGGGCCGATGAACACAAGGCCGTTGTCCTTGCAGGCCTGGGCAAAGGCGCTGCTTTCGGAAAGGAAGCCGTAGCCCGGGTGCACGGAGTCGGCGCCGGTTTCGCGCGCGGCTTCCAGGATGGCGT
>CAVAUO010000078.1:0-7894 GCA_963591685.1 Escherichia coli | reverse complement strand
TGGCCAAGCTGTTCAATTAATAGCTAGCGTATCGCGCGCTGAAGATTCGCGTCGCGGGCATGTGCGGGATGACCGAGGACGGCCGAAGGCTTGTGCTCCGGGCGCCACGTAGGACGCGCGTTACTCCTCTTCGCCCTTGTAGGCGATATGGATGGCGGCGACGCCGAAGGTGACATTGTGCCACTCGACGCGCTCGAAGCCGGCATCGGTGAGCATTTGTGCAAAGTCCCTTTGATTGGGGAAGGCGCTGATCGATTTGCCCAGGTAGACGAACCCGGAAGCATCGCCGGTGATGATTTTGCCCCAGAAGGGGAGCCCTACCTTGCGGTAAACGTCGTAGCCGATCTTCATCAAGGGGTTGGGGGGCGTGCTGAACTCGAGCACGCAAAGCGCTCCGCCGGGTTTAAGAACGCGATACATCTCGGAGAGGGCTTGTTCGCGTTTTGGCATGTTGCGAATGCCGTAGCTCATGGTGATCACGTCGAATTGATTGTCGTCGCAGTGGATGTCTTGTCCGTCAACCACGCACAGCTCCACGGGAACCCCGTGGTTTTCACCCGCGTCAAGGCGTGCCT
The DNA here is from genome assembly GCA_963591685.1 of Escherichia coli. Taxonomy (GTDB): domain Bacteria; phylum Actinomycetota; class Coriobacteriia; order Coriobacteriales; family Eggerthellaceae; genus Anaerotardibacter. Next base: position 7,319 of record CAVAUO010000078.1, on the reverse strand, counting down.
TGGCCACTTCAAGCATGGCAGGGGTGTAGTCGGACAAAATGACCGCGCCGGGCGCCTTTTTCTCGCAGGCGGTGAAGGTGACGTCGCCTGTGCCGCCTGCCACGTCGAGCATCAGGCTTTCGGGGGTGATGGGTGCAAGTTCGATCAGCTTGTCCAGCCAGGAACGGTACTGCCCGAAGCTCGAGCAGAGATTGAAGCGCTCGTACTTCCAGGCGATGTCGGTGAAGATCTTCTTCACGCGCGCGGACGAGATGTCGGCTGCGGCGTCTTGGCCGGTTGCCGTGTCGATGGAGTGCGCCGTGGCGTGTGTGGCGGTTTCCTGGTTGTTGCCGGTGTCGGACATGTGGCCTCCTTGGCGCAGCGTGCGTGAAACATCCTGTTCGGCACGCATTTGATGGGCGGGCAAGCTGGGCCTCGCCCCGACCTTGTGCCGTGCCGGCCAGGATTCGGTTGCATTATTATAGCCTGTTGATGAAGCTCGATTGCCCATTGACCGATGCTGGGTGAAACCTGGTATCTTGGTGCGGTACTTTACGTTTAACGCATTTGAAACTAGAAAGTGTTCCTGATATGGCTCAGAAGAACAAGAAGAACCAGAAGGTTTCCAAGCAGCAGCTCGAGGAGCGCATCAAGCGCGCCGAGGAGCGCCAGGCCGCAGCTGAGGCCAAGAAGAAGCGCATCGAGCTCTGGAAGCGCATCGGCATCGCCGCTGTTGCCGTTATCCTGGTGCTCGCTTTGTCCCTGCCCACCATGGGCTTGATGGTTCTTGGCGGCGGCGCATCCTAAGGCGTATCGGATAAGCGGGGCGCTAGGCGCCCGCGGTCGCGGCAAGTGCGAGGGGTTGTCCGGTCCGCCGCTTTGCCTAGGACTTTGCTCCAAGTCAGCGCGCTTCGGCGTCTTAGCCGCATGAAGATTTCTTCAGCATTCGATCGATAGGATGGTTCCGTGTTCGGCATTGGTGGATTTGAATTCCTACTCATTTTGCTTTTTGCCTTCTTGGTGTTCGGCCCCGACAAGCTCCCCGAAATCGCCCGCACGGCAGGCGAGCTTATCGGTCGCTTCAGGCAAGCCCAGGAAGAGATGAACAGCGTTGTTCGCAGTGAGCTTTTAGACGACAAAAATCAAAAGAAGAAATCCCAGCCCTCTTCGACGCGCCGCAACACCACGGCCAAGCCCGCTCCTGGCTCTTCTGCTGCCCCTGCCGGCGATGAGGAAGGAGATGCCGTGTCCAAAGTTTCCTCGAAGGTGATCGACGCGGTGGATGCCGTGACGGAATCGGCCAAGGAGGCCGCGCACGAGCAGCGCATCGAGCAGTCCCAGGCCAAGGAGAGCTTCTCCGAGCGCAAGGCGCGCTACGAGCGCGAGCGTCAGGAGGCTAACCGTCGCGCCATGAAGGAGCAGGCCGCCGAGGCGTCTGTGCCCGAGGCCAGGCCGAGCGCCGCGGAGCTCTACGGCACCAAGCCTATGAAACCTGCTAAACCTGCGCCCAAGGCTGTCGAGGCTGCCGAGTCGGCTGCCTCTATCGCGCCTGAATCGGCTCCTGCCAAGACGTCGGGAACCGCCGCGCCCGCTGAGGCAGGCCAGCCCGCAAATGTGTCCGAGGAAGGTGGTAACTAATGCCCATCGGACCAGCCCGCATGTCCCTGCTCGACCATTTGGGCGAGCTCCGTTTGCGCTTGACGCGCATCGTCGTCGCGCTGCTTATCGCGACGCTGATCTTTTACATGGCAACACCCACTATTGCGCAGTTTTTGCTGGCGCCTGTGGCCGAGTTCCTTCCGCAGGATGCTAACGGCAACGCGCTGCTCAACGTGCTTGGCGCCTTCGATGCTTTTGCGGTGCGCTTCACCATTTCCATTTGGGCGGGCGTGGTTGCCACCATGCCCATCATCCTGTGGCAGATCTTGGCCTTCTTCCTTCCGGCTCTTAAGCCCAAGGAGCGCAAGTGGTTCATTCCCACCTTCGCGGCCGCCGTTGCCCTGTTCATCTTCGGCAGCGTCTTTTGTTATTGCGTGATCCTTCATCCGGCCTTCGAGTGGCTCACCGACCAGGCCTCGGGCTTTGCGGCGGTGCTTCCCGAGGCGGGTTCCTGGGTGGACATCATCATTAAGTTTGAAATTGGCTTCGGCATCGCCTTCGAGATGCCCCTGGTCGTGTTCTACCTGGTTCTGTTCAACATCGTGCCCTACGCCAAGCTTCGCGCGAGCTGGCGCGTCGTTTACGTGGGCCTGCTCATCTTCAGCGCCATGGTCACCCCCGATGCCTCCCCGGTCACCATGGGCTTGATGTTCGCGGCCATGATCGGCCTCTACGAGATAAGCCTTTTCATCGCACGTATCGCGCTTAAGCGTCGCGCCAAGGCCAAGGAAGCCAAGGAAGCGCGCGAGGCCGAGGAGGCCGAAGAGGCGCGCGAGGAGCTCAAGCAGGTCAAGCGCTCTTTTGATGAGCACTTGTGGGGCTCCGAATCCGAGCGTTCCGAGCTTGAGCGCGAAACCCAGGAGGGTAAGGCCGAGCGCGCCCGCGAGCGTGCTGCTGCCAAAGAGGCTAAGGAAGCTCAGGCGCAGCTGGATGCCCAGATGAAGGAAGCCAGTAAAAAGGCCTGGGCCGAGCATGACGCGAAGTCCGGCGCCGCGCAGGCTGCCACCACCCCCGAAGGCAAGGAATAACCATGCACGAGATGGGTCTGGTGGCGGGCATCCTTGAGTCCGTGGTTCCCGCAGCCAAGGATGCGGGCGCCGAGCGCATCACCAAGGTCAGCCTTTCGGTCGGCGAGATGACCGAGGTGATCGAGGACGTGATGGTCTTTGCCTTCGAGGCTTTGACCGAGGGAACCTTGGCCGAGGGCGCCGAGCTCGACCTGCGCATAATCAAGCCTCATAGCATCTGCCTTGAGTGCGGCGCGGAGTTCGATCACGACCGCCTTCATGTCAAATGTCCCGACTGCGGCAGCGCCTTTACCGAACTGGTGCGTGGCAAAGAACTTCAAGTCGACTCCATCGAGGTCGATTTACCCGACGAAGAATAGGCTCGCGTTTGCCTTTGGCGCGTGGGCAGTAGGATAGGAGAAGCAATGGCTCACATCGATTTAAAGCAACCGATCCTTGGCAAGAACGATCGTTTGGCCAAGGAGAACCGCGCTCTGTTCGACGAGAAGAAGGTTTTCGTCATCGATCTTCTGGCTTCGCCTGGTTCGGGTAAAACCTCCACTATCCTTGCCACCATCGAGGCACTGCGCGATGAGTTCAACATCGCCGTCATCGAGGGCGATATCGCCTCCTCAGTCGATTCCGAGAAGATCAAGGAAAACGGCATTCCCGCCGTCCAGATCAATACCGGAGGCGCCTGCCACCTTGAGGCTGATATGATCCGCCGCGCCGTCGACGTGCTGGACTTGGACGCCCTCGACCTCATCATCGTCGAGAACGTCGGCAACTTGGTTTGCCCGACCGACTTCTATTTGGGCGAGAACATGAAGGCCATGATTCTGTCGGTTCCCGAGGGCGACGACAAGCCCCTTAAGTATCCGGGCGTTTTCCAAGCCGCCAAGGCCATCGTCTTGAACAAGGTCGACACGCTGCCGGTCTTCAACTTCGACACGGAGCTTTTCAAGAGCCACATCCACAACCTCAACCCTCAGGCGCCCCTGTTCCCCATTAGTGCCACCAAGGGTATCGGTGTTGACGAATGGGCGGCCTGGGTCGCTGAGCAGATTCGCGCTATCAAGCAGTAGCCGTGCGCTGAAGGCGAAACTGTAAGATCGGCGGAGTCTCAAGCGCAGAGGAGGGGCTTCGACGTCGGCTGAACGTGCGAACATCGATCGGTCGGCCGCTTGTGCGGTTAAGTGCGCTCAAGCCTCGCTTAGCCTCGCAGCCCGTCTACCACGAATATGATCGCGCCGGTCGCTTTGGCCGGCGCTTTTAATTGCCGCGTAATCAACGCGAAACCTGAGCAGGGGATACTTAAGCCCTGAATCGCGAGAAGGAGCTGTCATGGAGCTTTCCCAGAAGTATCAAATCGCACTCGAGGCCCTGAAAAACTACGTTTCGGGAGCTGGTTTCACCGATGTCGTGCTGGGGCTTTCCGGCGGCATCGATTCTTCCCTTACCGCAACGATGTGCGTCGAGGCTTTTGGTGCCGAGCACGTGCACGGCTACATGCTCCCCGGCCCTTACTCAAGCGACCATTCCATCACCGATGCGCAGGACCTTGCCGATAACCTTGGTCTTAAAACTCAGGTGATAAGCATCCTTGAACCCTACGAGGGCTTCGAGCGTTCGCTCGCGCGCGCCCTCGGCGGCGAACTTAAGGGCCTGGCTTCCGAGAATACTCAGGCTCGCTGCCGCATGATCAGCCTCATGGCGCTCTCCAATGCAAACGACTGGCTGCTCATCAACACCGGCAACAAGTCCGAGGCGGCCATGGGCTTTTCCACCTTGTACGGTGACACGGCAGGCGCCTTCGCGCCCCTTGGCGGCTTTTACAAAACCGACGTTTTCGCGCTTTCCCGCTGGGTTAACGAGCGTGCCGAGTGGGCGGGCGAGGTTCCCCCCATCCCTGAGCACGTGCTGCTAAAGCCACCTTCGGCCGAGCTTTCCCCTGGTGCGCAGGACGAGCGCGTGATGGGCATCGAGTACGGCGTTTTGGATCAGATCCTCATCGCACACTACGAGCAGGGGCTCTCCGCCGAGGAAGTGGTGGCTAAGGGCTTTTCCGCCGAGCAGGTAAACTACGTCATCAAGCGCACCGACTCCTTCGCCTTCAAGCGCGCCATGGAGCCTCCGTTTCCGGAAAACAAGTTCTACGAATAGTCGCAAAGGCCAACTTCCAGGTCGCAAATCGCTTAGCTACCTGCGCTTAGGCTCATAGACACTGCATAGGCATGATATCTAAGCGTGTGCCACTCACATTTTCTTCATCTTTAGTTGCATCAATTTGGCAGGCTGCTAATATGCATTTAGCACTCAAACGCTGAGAGTGCTAAAGCTATCAAGCGGCTTGCCTTTTCTTGTCTTGGAGCTTTGGACTTTTGCCCTGGCCTCGAGCATGAACGCGGCGCTTTTGAAGCTTTGCTTTGGTAACGTGCACCTGCGCCTGAAGCAGGTGGCTTGATTGAAAGGAAGTGCGCAATGCAACTTCAACCATTGGGTGATCGCATCGTCATCAAGCGTGACGAGGTCCAAGAGACCACCGCAGGCGGCCTGTATCTGGCTGCCGACTCCAAGGAAAAGCCCCAGACCGGCAGCGTTCTTGCCGTCGGCCCCGGCCGTCTGAACGACAAGGGCGAATACCTGCCCATGCCCGTCGAGGTCGGCGACCACGTGGTCTACGGCAAGTTCGGCGGCACCGAGATCGATATCGACGGCGAGACCGTCCTGATCGTTCGCGCCGAGGATATCTACGGCAAGTTCATCGTTGACTAACTCTTCCTGTGCCGTTCAATTCGCGGCGCACCCGTGGGCACTTTGGATCGCCCGACACTTTTAAAGAAAGGATTTTCGCATTATGGCAAAGGACATTTTGTTTGATACCGACGCCCGCTCCGGCATGGCCGCTGGCGTCAAGAAGCTTGCCGATGCGGTCAAGGTCACCCTTGGCCCCAAAGGCCGCTACGTTGCGTTGGAGCGCTCCTACGGTGCTCCTATGATCACCAACGACGGCGTCACCGTCGCTCGTGAGGTCGAACTCGAGAACCCCGTCGAGAACATGGGCGCTCAGCTGGTGCGCGAGGCATCCGTCAAGACCAACGACGTTGCCGGTGACGGTACCACCACCGCAACCCTTCTGGCCGACGTCATCGTCTCCGAGGGCCTGCGCAATATCGCTGCAGGCGCCGATCCTCTGTCCGTCCGTCGCGGCATCGAGAAGGCAACCGACGCTGTTGTCGAGGCCCTGAAGGCCAACGCTCAAGAAGTCTCTACCACCGAGCAGATCGCCAACGTCGGCACCATTTCCGCAGGCGACGCCCTGATCGGCGGCAAGATCGCCGAGGCTATGGATGCTGTTGGCAAGGACGGTGCCATTTCCGTCGAGGATTCCCAGACCTTCGGTATGGACCTTGAGATCGTAAAGGGTATGCAGTACGATCGCGGCTACATTTCCCCTTACATGGCAACTGACTCCGAGCGCATGGAGGCAGTCCTCAACGACCCCTACATCCTGCTCACCGACCTTAAGATTTCCTCCATCCAGGACATGGTTCCTCTGCTGGAGTCCATCATGAAGTCCGGCCGCCCCTTGCTCATCATCGCCGAGGACGTCGACGGCGAGGCTCTGGGCACCCTGCTTCTGAACAAGCTGCGCGGCACTCTGAACGTCGTTGCCATCAAGGCTCCCGGGTTCGGCGAGCGTCGTAGCCGCATCCTCGAGGACATTGCAATCGTCACCAACGGCAAGGTTGTTTCCAAGGACTTCGGCATGACCCTGGCAGACGTCACCCCCGACGCCCTGGGCACCGCTAAGACCGTCAAGGTTTCCAAGGACGCCACCGTCATCGTCGACGGCGCAGGCGACCAGGCCGCCATCGACGCTCGCGTCGCCTCCATGCGCGCCGAGTACGAGCGTCTTGAGTCCGACTTCGATAAGGAAAAGCTGCAGGAGCGCCTGGCCAAGCTTTCCGGCGGCGTTGCCGTCCTTAAGGTCGGCGCAGCCACCGAGTCCGAGCTCAAGGAGAAGAAGTCCCGCATCGAGGACGCCCTGCAGGCAACTCGTGCAGCCGTCGAGGAAGGTATCGTCGCAGGTGGCGGCGTGGCATTGCTCAACTGCACCGAGGCTCTTGATTCCGTTGCAACCGACAACGCCGACGAGCTCGTGGGCGTCAACACCGTTCGCAAGGCCCTCGAGGCTCCTCTGCGCGCCATCGCAAGCAACGCTGGCTACGAAGGCTCCGTTGTCGTCGAGAAGGTCAAGGGTCTTCCTGCCGGTCACGGCCTGAACTTCATGGACGGTGCCGAGGGCGACATGATCTCCATGGGCGTCAACGACCCCGTCAAGGTCACCCGTACCGCTCTGCAGTCCGCAGCTTCCGTGGCAGGCCTCATCCTCATCACCGAGGCAACCATCAACGAGATCCCCAAGGAGGGTCCCGATCTGTCCGCACTCGCTGGCGGTGCCGGCGGCATGGGCGGAATGATGTAATCTTGGCTGCCTAACAGCTGATTTATCGCCTCCAAGGCTTTCAAAGGGCCGGCGCTCCAGTGGCGCCGGTCCTTCTTTTTTTGCCCGGGCGCTTGGGCTCCGTTTCTGCAAGATCAGCCGAACCCTGCTGCGCCTCGCACAGTCGCGCCCCACTGCGCCTCGCCCCGCCCTGCCCAAGGAGGACT
>CAVAUO010000077.1:0-7974 GCA_963591685.1 Escherichia coli | reverse complement strand
GGCTCTTTTCGTTGTTCAGGAATTGAGGACGAGGCAATCGAGCAAGCGGGCTTGAACCATGCTCGCCATGAAAGCCCACATGGACGCAACCCCGGCTCTCGCAGACGCGAAGAAGCTCGGTGGCCGGCCTTGGCTGCAAGCCCATGAAATCCTATGCAGGACTACTTCATGAAACCGAAGAGGCCCTTCTTTTCGTAGGGCTCGATAGCGAAGTCGGTAAGTTTGTAACCAGTGGGCTTGAGCGCCATCATAGCCTGCCCGCGGTCGATGCTCTCTTCGGAAATGATGACCACGCTGCCATCGGCATGGGAGGCAGTGACCTTTTTGACGTTGAAACTGTTGCGGATAGCGTCGCAGACGTGAGCCTCGCAATGGCCGCACATCATCCCTTCAACGCCCAGGGTGATTTTATACATAATTCCTCCTATAGGATTTTAAAGTTCGCTAAACCGATGATAAGCCTTAACGCGAGTCAGCAAACCTTAGGCGCGCAGGATCGCAAAACAAAGGCGAAACTGCCTGCCCCGCCTCGCCAGTGAAACTGCATACGAAGCCAACTGGGCATTGGCCAGCACCCCACATGCACGCACGCTCGCATAACCTTCGCTTACACGCTCACTCGCATAGCAAACGTTTGCGCGCCCTTGCTTGAAGAGCGGCTACTTGCGCTGACCTTCCTCGGCCTTTTTAACGGCTTTTTCCAAGGCATCCACGTCGATTGAGCAGCTGGGGCACTCGGTTTTGCCCGAGGCCGATCCCGAGCAACCGGAACAACCCGCGCAGGAACCGCCACCATTCTTGCACTTCTTTATTTCCGAGCGCACGATGAGCACGCACACAGCAAAAATAACCAACGCAACAGCCACGGTGGACGGCGTGGTACCCAAGCTCTCGAAGAAGGTGTCCATAAGACCTTCCTTTCAACATGAAACCTAACGGGGCGGCCGGAACCTTGTCCAGCCGCCCCATCTTTTCAAATCAGCTTAGCAAACAGCAACAATGCTATTTGGTTTCGCTTTCGATCTGAGCCTTTACCGCGTTCTGCGCTTTGACGCCCTTGTACTTGTTGGGGCGGAAGAGCAGATACAGGAAGCCAACGAAGGTCACGGCCGCAAGTGCGGTCCAGATGCTCAAAGGAGCCTCGCCCGTGATCAGGCCGCCGAAGTTGAAGACCCACAGGGCGATGAGCCAGGCGACGCCCATCTGGTAGCCAACCTGAGCCCAGAACCACTTCTTGGAGTTATGCTCGCGAGCAGCTGCAGTAAGAGCAGCGAAGCAGGGAACGCAGATGAGGTTGAAGGCCATGAAGGCGTAAGCAGCAACGGGACCGTAGGTGTTGGCGAAGTTGGAGTACCAGTTGCCCGTATCGCCCGCGTAAAGGATGCCCAGGGTTGCAACGATATCTTCCTTTGCAGCCAGGCCGGAGAGCGATGCGGCAGCCGCCTGCCAGTCGCCGAAGCCCACAGGAATGAAGATCCAGGCGAAGGCGGAACCGATGCCGGCCAAGAGCGAGAAGCTCGTGTCGGAGACGGCGCAGAAGGTGCCGTCCTCGAAGCCGTAAGTGGAAAGGAACCAGATGACGATGCATGCCAGAAGCAGGATCGTGCAAGCCTTCTTGATGAACGCCCATGCGCGCTCCCACATGCTGCGAAGAACGCCGCCCACGGTGGGCAGGTGGTATGCCGGCAGCTCCATGACGAAGGGTGCGGCCTCGCCCGCGAAGGGCTTGGTCTTCTTCAAGATGATGCCGGAGCACAGAACGGTGGCGATACCCAGGAAGTAGGCACTCGGAGCAACCCACCAGGCGCCGCCGTAAATTGCGCCGGCGAACAAGGCGATAACGGGAAGCTTAGCGCCGCAGGGAATGAAGGTGACCGTCATGATGGTCATGCGGCGGTCGGCCAGATTCTCGATGGTACGAGATGCCATGATGCCGGGAACACCGCAGCCGGAGCCGATAAGCAGCGGGATGAAGGACTTACCCGACAGGCCGAAGCGACGGAAGATACGGTCGAGCACGAAGGCAACGCGAGCAAGGTAGCCGCAGGATTCCAGGATGGCCAGCAAGATGAAGAGGATCATCATCTGCGGGACGAAGCCCAGAACTGCACCGACGCCGGCGACGATGCCGTCCATGATAAGAGCGTAAACCCAACTATCTGTGTCGAAGTTGATGGAGGCGAAGAAGTTCTCCAGCAAAGCGGGGATGCCCGGGATCCAAATGCCGTAATCGGAAGGATCGGGGCCGGCCTCGCCGTACTCCTCGGCGGTTTCGCCGTAGGATTCGACCACGGCCACCGCCTCGTCATAGGCGTCTTGGTCGACTGTCACGAACTCGTCCTCGCCGGTTTCGTCGTCGTAGGAGTCGTAGCTTCCACCAACACCGGCGTCCAGAACGGTAACGGCATCGTTGTACTCGTCGTTGACCTCATCGAAGGCGGCCTGTGCGCCGTCAACTTGAACGATGGGGGAAGGATCGAGGAACCAGCCGTCACCGAAAACACCGTCGTTGGCCCAGTCAGTAGCTACGGTACCAACCGTGGAAACGGAGATGTAGTACACCAAGAACATGACCACCACGAAGATGGGCAGGCCCAGGATACGGTTGGTGACCACGCGGTCGATCTTGTCGGAGGTGGTCAGCTGGCCCTTGCTCTTCACCTTAAGGGCGCCTTCGACGATGCCCTCGATACGATCGTAACGACCGCAGGTGATCAAGCTCTCAGAATCATCGTCGGCCGCATCCTCGGCAGCGGTGATGATCTTCTCAACGGCAGCCTTGGCGGAATCGTTCAGGCTCAGAGCATCGACGATCTTCTCGTCACGCTCGAAGAGCTTGATGCTGTACCAACGACGCTGATCGGCCGCGATGGAGGAAGGCAGCTGCTCGGCAATCTCGGCCAGAGCCTTCTCGACGCCCTCCTCGAAAGTGGTGGGGACGATCGTGTCGGCGCTACCGTGGGCCAAGGTCGCATCGACCAAGCCCTGAATGCCCTCGTTCTTAAGGGCGGAAATCTCTACGACAGGCATTCCTAGACGCTCGGACAAGGTGTCGACGTTGATCTCGTCGCCGCGCTTTTTAACCTCGTCCATCATGTTGATGGCAACCACCATGGGCACGCCCAGCTCGGCGAGCTGGGTAGTGAGGTAAAGGTTACGCTCGAGGTTGGTACCATCGATGATGTTGATGATGGCCTCGGGCTTTTCGTCCAAGATGTAGGTACGGGTAACAACTTCCTCCAGGGTGTAGGGAGAAAGCGAGTAGATGCCAGGAAGGTCGGTGATGACCACTTCATCCTTGGCACCAAAGGAAGACTTGAGTTTGCCCTCCTTCTTCTCAACCGTGACTCCGGGCCAGTTGCCAACATACTGGTTGGCACCCGTGAGCAGGTTGAACAGAGTCGTCTTGCCGGCGTTGGGGTTACCCGCAAGAGCAATACGCGTTGCCACTATCGCGCTCCTTCGTGTTCGTTGCCGGAAAATCCGGCGCTCGACCTTCCGCTGCCGAAGGTTAACCTTGGCTAACGGTTAGTCGCAACTAACTTACATACCTAAAAAGAGCGGCCGAATGCCGCTGCGAAGTTCGCCCTCCAACCTGCATTGGGGAAATGCCCAACTCAGAGGAAGAACTCCGGAATCGCTGCTTAGCGAGGCCGAGGCGCTACTCAACCTCGATCATGTCGGCGTCTTCCTTTCGCAAGGAAAGCTCGAAACCTCGAACAGTGACCTCGATGGGATCACCCAGAGGTGCAACCTTGCGCACGTAAACCTGGGCGCCACGCGTGATGCCCATGTCCATGATGCGTCGCTTGGTTGCGCCTTGACCGTGCAGCTTGACCACTTTCACGGTGTCGCCGATGGCGACCTGCTTCAAAGTCTTCACCAAATAGTCCTTTCGACCTACATCGATTACACGAGGACTTTGTTTGCCACGTCCAAGCCGATAGCGATACGCGATTCCTTGACGTTGATGATGAGCCCGCTTTCGTTGCGGGACACCACGCGCACCTCGGTACCGGGCACCAAACCCAGGCCTTCCAGAAAGCGATGGATTTCAGAGCGGCCGTTGATTCGCTTAACGATATAGCGCTCCCCTATCGTTCCCATAGTGAGTGGCATAAAAGCCTCCTTTTACGATTCCCAGCTCAAGCGTCCCTGAGTTGAGGCTCTTGGGCAGGCGTCCCCACCAAGAGCTAATCTTAAAGTTAATTAACGTTAACAAGTGATTAGAAAAAAAGCCATACCTTCAAGGGAGAAAATTAGCAGCGGCAAACTTTTTTGCGCGGAAAGGGACGCTCAGGGCTTGCGCTGAGGCGATTTGATAGGGATTTGGCGGAAAACAGGACGGGATGATGAGCCCGCGTTCGTTGCGGGTCTCCGCGTGTACCTCGGTACCGGGCGCCTAACCCAGGCCCTTCAGAAAGCGATGAATATTTCCTTAGAAAACGATGCCGAAAAGGTCGAAGCCGAAGCCGACGACGACGCCCATCGCCCACAAAAGCACGATGATGAAAAGGTTGCTCTTGGGGCGGCGATTCTCGCGGCAGAGCACCAACAAACCGATGCCTGCACCCACGAGAAGGCCAGCCATCATAGCACCGGTGGACAAGGTGCCATCCAAGAACAGCTCACAGATGATGACGCTTGCCGCACAGTTGGGAATAAGTCCGACCAAGCCCGCGAAGCACACCGACAGGGCGGGGTTCGCAGCCAAGAAGCCCGCGATGGCCTCCTCGCCGGCAAGCTCGATAGCCCCACCCAGCACGAAGGTGATTAAGAAAATGAACAGGGAAACCTGCAGGGTATGCTTGATGGCACTTTTAAGGGGGCCGTCCGAGCATTGGCAATGCTCCTGCTCGCACAGGTCGTGAATATGCAGATGGTCCGCCCCTTTGTGGCGAAGGCGCTGCACCAGATCAACCAAAAAACCCAAGGCCATACCGATAACGACCTTGCAAGCAAGCACCTTGAACAAAAGATCGGGCTCGGCCTGTTCGGCAATGAAAATGGGGATCATCTCATCGGAAGTGGCCAAAAACACCGCGAACAAGGTGCCAAGCGTGATCACTCGTCCGGCGTAGAGGGTAGCCGCAGCCGCCGAAAAGCCGCACTGAGGGAAGGCACCCACGAGCGCACCGACCACAGGGCCGAAAAAACCGGCTTTGCGCACCATGGCCTCGGCCTTGTCTTCGGCTACTCCCTCGATCAACTCCATGATGAAATAGGTGACCAAGAGGAAGGGGATGAGCTTGAGCGTATCGATGGCGGCATCGGCGAGTATGTCCATAAATTGTTCCATGAGGCGGCATTATAGACAGCTTTTCGCCTGAATGCCCGCTCATGCGTGCATACATGAACGCGGATTGAAGGCTTCCCTCGATCGCGAGAGGGCGCATAACTCAAAAAACAAGCCTTGACCGTGAACCCTGCCTGCCTGCATTGCCTGCAAAGCTTAGTCGCGCAACCTCAGCTGCCAGAAGGCCACCGCACTTGCAGCGGCTACGTTCAAGGAATCGACCCCATGGGCCATGGGGATCTTCACGGTGTAGTCGCATTGTGCGATGGTCTCGTCACACAGGCCGTCGCCTTCGGTGCCGAATATGAGCGCCAAACGCTCCTCAGAGTTGAGGCCCTCATCGTCAAGAGACACGGAATCGTCCTTGAGTGCAAGGGCTGCCGTTTTGAAGCCGAGGGCTCGCAGGCGCGCCATGCCGGCAGCTGGCCAATCCCCCACCTCATTGCCGATACGCGTCCAAGGAACCTGAAACACCGTGCCCATGGAAACACGAGCCGCGCGACGATACAGAGGGTCACAGCAGGCGGGCGTAACCAAAACGGCATCGACGCCGAGCGCGGCGGCGCTCCTGAAAATGGCGCCCACATTGGTGTGGTTGGTGATCTCCTCGAGCACAGCAACGCGACGTGCGCCCGCAAGCAGGCTTTCCAAGTTGGGAAGCTGGGGGCGACGCATGGCGCACAGGACGCCGCGCGTGAGCTCGTAGCCGGTAATGGTCTGGATTTGCTCGGCAGGCGCCACGAACACCGGGATGTCCCCGGCTGCGCTTGCCTTGCAGGCATGCCCGATCAAAGCATCGAGCCCGGCAAGCTTATGATCGGGAACCAGCATGCTCACGGGCTCGTAGCTGCCAGCCAACGCACGCTCGATCACCTTCTCGGACTCGGCGATGAAGATGCCCTTCTCGGGTTCAAGCTTGTTGCGCAACTGCAGCTCGGTCAGGCGCAGATAAGCATCCAAGCGCTCATCCGCAAGCGTTGATATCGGCTCTATCATCCGACAACCCAGCCCTGGGCTATTCCTGCGTAGCTGCAGGCTCGTAGTCGGTCACCGACTTGCCAACGATCGCCTTAAGCACCAACAAGGTGACGATAACCAGGACAATGCCGATGGGCAGACAGATGGCAGCGTTCTGCACGAAGCCAGCGATGATGAACATCACGAACGAGACCACCGAAACGGTGATGACGTAGGGCAGCTGGGTGTTGACGTGCTCGATGTGATTCATGTTCGCACCTGCCGAGGCCATAACCGTGGTATCCGAAATCGGCGAGCAATGGTCGCCCGCAACGGCACCGGCCAGGCAAGCGGAGATGCCGATGGTAAGCAAGGTCGGATCGTTGGAGAAAATAGGCAAGACGATGGGAATCAGGATGCCGAAGGTGCCCCAAGAGGTGCCGGTGGAGAAGGCCAGGAACAGTGCCACCAGGAAGATGATCGCAGGAAGCATCGCGTACAAGCCGGGAGCGACGTTCTCCATAAGGCTAGCAACATAGTTTGCAGCGCCCAGGAGGCTGGTCATGTTCTTAAGGGCAACAGCGAAGGTCAAAACCAAAATGGCGGGGACCATCGCGTTGAAACCGCTGGTGAAGCATGCGGTTGCCTCGTTGAAGCTGATGACGCGACGCGCAAGCAGGTAGATGAAGGTGATCACCAAGGCGACGATCGAGCCCCAGGGAAGTGCCGTGAAGGCGTCAGTGTTGCCGAAAGAAGCCACAACATCGCCCGCGTTTTCGCCGCCGAAGAAGCCGCCAACGTAAAGCATGCCAACAACGCAGAAGACGATCAGCAGGATAACAGGCAAAAGCATATCCCACAGGCTGGCCTTTTCCCTGGTGGTGGCGGTGTCGCCGCCGAGCGAACCAAGGTCGCCGTCACGGTAGGCTGAGATCTCGGCCTTGGCCATAGGGCCGTAGTCGAAGTTAAGGAAGACCAAGCCGATGACGAAGACGATCATCAACAACGAATAGAAGTTGAAGGGAATCGCCGAGATGAACAGGTCGATGCCGTTGACGTTCAGGTCGGCGGCAACGCCGGAAACGGCTGCTGCCCAGGACGAAACCGGCGCGATCATGCAGATGGGAGCAGCGGTCGCATCGATGATGAAGGCGAGTTTGGCGCGCGAAACGTTTTTGGAGTCGGTGAGGGGACGCATGACCGAGCCGACGGTAAGGCAGTTGAAGTAGTCGTCGATGAAGATGAGGACGCCCAGGATGAAGGATGCGATCTGCGTACCCACACGGCCCTTCACATGACGTGCCGCCCATTGACCGAAGGCTGAGGCGCCGCCCGCGGCGTTGACCAAGGCAACCATGATTCCCAGGATAACCAGGAAGATGAAGATGCCCGCATTATCAGAAACGGCAGGGATCAGACCCTCGTTGATGATGGCGTCAAGCGTACCTGTAGGCGAAAATCCCGCAACAAGCAGCGCGCCCGTGACGATGCCGACGAACAGCGAAACGTAGACTTCTTTGGTCGCAAGAGCCAAAACGATGGCGATCAACGGGGGCAAAAGCGCCCAGGCGGTATCGACGAACTCCATGGGAATACCTTTCTTCTTTTAAATTGCACCCGATATTACACGTATTGAAGTGTTCGTCGTTTTTCGCGCTGGCAAGCTGCGCCTATTGCGCCTTAGGCGGGTTTTCTTTAGGCAAGTCCTCCTTGGGCAGGAC
>CAVAUO010000076.1:0-8427 GCA_963591685.1 Escherichia coli | reverse complement strand
CTTCGAAACGATGCGATTTGCGTAGGGCATCGTTGGCGGGCTTACGGATTTTCTCGATGGCTTTAAGGGCAATACGGGAACCAACGGCGCCCTTCTTAGATTTGCCAACCCCTTCCTGCTGGAAGATGGCGCCGGCAATACCGAACAAAAAGAACTCGATCAGACCAGGGACCACCGCCTCGCAGCCCTCAGCCTCGATGACATCGACCACCTGGTTGTTAGCCGTGGGATGGAACTTGACGAGAATCTCGCCGACAACGCCCACACGGGGCTTGGTGCCCTCGCCTTGGAGCGGCAAATTGTCGAAGTCTTCGACGATGGAACGCACCGTCTTCTTATAACGACCGCGAGTCTCGCCCTCGTAGATCTGCTTCTTGCAGATTTCCATCCAATGGTCGAAGAGCGCAGTCGCGCTTCCGGGCTCGATTTCATAAGGGCGCGTGCGATACAGGCATTGCATCAAGACATCACCGTAGATCAAGGCGTAAATGGCGTTCATGAGCATCGTTGCTGAGATCTTGAAGCCCGGATTGGACTCATCGAGCTTTTTGAACGAAAGCGAGATGACGGGGATATGGGGAAGCCCTGCTGCCTTCAGAGCCTTGCGAATAAGGCTGATGTAGTTGGTGGCACGGCAACCACCGCCCGTCTGGGTGATGATGACGGCAAGCTTGTCGGTGTCATATCGCCCGCTTGTGACGGCCTCCATAATTTGGCCCGTAACAAGAATCGAGGGATAGCAGATGTCGTTGTTGACGTACTTCAAGCCGGCATCGACGGCGCCATGGTCGACGGCAGGCAGCAGCTCGAGGTTGTAGCCGTTCGAATGGAAGATGGGCACCAGCAAATCGAAGTGAATGGGAGCCATCTGGGGACATAGGATGGTATAACCCTGATTCTTCATTTCCTCGGTGAACTGGACCTTCGGGAATGCGGTGGACTCCGCCTCGCGAGCGATGCTCTTGGCAACCAGGGCGCCGGCTTCGGCTTCGCGCTTACCGCTCTTGGCCTCGATGAGCGCCTCCCTAGCAGCAACATCGCTTGCTAACTTGTCAGCATCCATGCCGCAAACCGGGCATCCACCTTCAAGTGATGCCTGACTGTTGCGCTCGTCGGCTTGGTCTTGAAGGGCAGCCAGAAGCGACCTTACGCGAATGCGCGCAGCACCCAGGTTGGACACCTCGTCGATCTTGAGCACGGTGTAGATTTTGCCGGAACCCTCAAGAATTTCCTGGACCTGATCGGTGGTAACGGCGTCGAGGCCGCAGCCGAAGCTGTTGAGCTGAATCAAATCCAGATCGTTTCGCTGGGTCACGACCTTGGCCGCACGGTACAAGCGCGTGTGATACATCCATTGGTCGACGGCGCGCAAAGGACGCTCGACCTGCCCCAGATGAGCGATGGAGTCCTCAGTGAAGACGGCAAGGCCGAAGCTGGTAAGAAGCTCAGGGATAGCATGGTTGATCTCAGGGTCGTCGTGATAAGGACGTCCAGCCAAAACGATGCCATGAACGCCGTTCTCTTCGATCCACTTCAAAGTCTCCATGCCCTTGTTGTGGATATCTTCATGAAGCTTCTCGTCTTCAATCCAAGCAGCAGCCACCGCAGAGGCAATCTGATCTTTGGTAGGCAAAACTCCCTGCTTGCTCCGGGCAAGTTCAGGGTGATTCTCGCAAAGCTCAACGTAAAGACGCTCAGCCAGCTTGTCCTGCATATGGTAAGGAACAAAGGGGTTGAGGAAAGGGATATTCGATTCACGCAAAGCGTCAACGTTGAGCTTCAGAGCCTCAGAATACGACATAACGATCGGGCAATTGAAATGATTGCCCGCGCTTTCATCCTCTTGACGCTCGTACTTGGCGCAGGGCATCCAGATGAAATCGATGTCCTTTTCCAGAAGGTTCATGATATGCCCGTGCGAGAGCTTGGCGGGATAGCAAACGCTCTCGGAAGGCATGGACTCGATTCCCGCCTCGTAGGTCTTCTTGGTTGAAGGGTCAGACAAAACCACCCTGAAGCCCAACTTCGTGAAGAAGGTGAACCAGAAGGGATAATTCTCGTACATGTTAAGGGCGCGCGGGATTCCAACCGTAGACCTAGTAGCCTCTTCGGCGCTCAAGGGCTCGTAATCGAACAAACGATGGGTCTTGTATTCGAACAGGTTGGGAACCTTGGACGTGACCTCGGCATGGCCAGCGCCCTTCTCGCACCGGTTGCCCGTGATGAAGCGACGATGCTTACCGGTAGAGGGGTCGACGCCGAAGTCGTTGATGGTCAATAGGCAATGATTGGAACAAGCCTTGCAACGCACGTTGCGATGCGTTGGCGACAAAGCCTTGAGTTCCTCGTTGGAAATCATCGAGGAATAGACTTCGGCGCCGCCAGAGGAAGCCACCTCGGAAGAATGGCGATCGCGCGCGAGCAGAGCCGCACCGAAGGCGCCCATATTGCCGGCGATGTCGGGACGAACGGCGTCCACCTGGGCAAGCTGCTCGAACGAACGAAGAACGGCATCGTTCAGGAAGGTGCCGCCTTGAACGATCACCTTGCTGCCGATTTCCTTGGGGTCGCGAATCTTGATAACTTTGAACAAGGCATTCTTAATAACAGACAGGGCCAGGCCAGCGGCGATATCGCCGACGGTGGCACCTTCCTTCTGCGCCTGCTTCACGCGGGAATTCATGAAGACCGTGCAACGGCTGCCCAGGTCAACGGGATGATCTGCCCTGATTGCGGTTTCAGCGAACTCCGAGATCTCTAAATTCAAACCGCTCGCGAAAGACTCGATGAAGGAACCGCAGCCGGACGAGCATGCTTCATTGAGCATGATGTGCTCGATGACGCCGTCCTTGACGCGCAAGCACTTCATGTCCTGGCCTCCGATATCGAGGATGAACTCGACGCCGGGAAGCATCTCCTCAGAGCCACGCAAATGCGCAACGGTCTCGATCTCGCCCGAATCGATGTTCAGGGCTTCCAAGAGCAGATGCTCGCCGTAGCCCGTGACGGTAACATGACCAAGCTTGATGCGATCGGAGCCGTCAGGGTTTTTGGGAAGAAGTTCGTAGAGTTCGGAAACCGTGCGCTTGGCGCAACCGAGGACGTCGCCCTTGTTGTTGGCGTAGCTCGACCAAAGCAAGGAACCATCCTCACCGATAAGCGCGGTTTTGAAGGTGGTAGAGCCTGCGTCGATGCCGAGGAAGGCCACGCCCTCGTAATCCTCGAGCGAGGCGCGCTTGACCTTTTCACGGTCATGGCGCGCTTTGAACTCCTCGTAATCTTCGGCGTCGACGAACAAGGGAGGCAGACGCACGACCTCGGATCCCTGAACGTCGCCGAGGTTCTCCAAACGATCGACGACCTCGCTCAAAAGCTCAGCCTGGGCGCCTTCCTTGGCACCCGCGATGGCGCAACCGCTTGCTACGAAAAGGTGCGCGTTCTCGGGAACGATGATGTGCTCCTCGTCGAGCTTAAGTGTCTCGTAAAAACGCTCGCGTAATTGAGGAAGATATTGCAGAGGGCCGCCCAAGAAGGCAACGTAGCCGCGAATAGGCCTGCCGCAGGCAAGGCCCGAGATCGTCTGAGTGACGACGGATTGGAAAATGGAAGCCGCAATGTCCTCTTTGCGGGCGCCCTCGTTCAAAAGGGGCTGAACGTCGGTTTTGGCAAAAACGCCGCAGCGCGAAGCAATGGGATGAAGGACGGTATGGCTTTTTGCCAGCTCGTTCAGGCCGGCGGCATCAGTATCGAGCAAGCTCGCCATCTGGTCGATGAAAGCGCCGGTACCGCCAGCGCACGTGCCGTTCATACGCTGCTCGATGCCCTCATCGAAGTAGATGATCTTCGCATCCTCGCCACCGAGCTCGATGGCAACGTCTGTCTTGGGAATAAAAGTCTCGACGGCGGTCTTCGAGGCGATGACTTCCTGAACGAAACTCAAGTTCAGCCATTGAGCCAAAAGCAGACCACCGGAACCGGTAATGGACACGGTGACCTTGGTCTCGGGGAAATGGTCAGCTGCTTCTTTAAGCACTTCGAGAACCGTGGCGCGCACATCTGCATGATGACGACGATACACCGCATATAAGATGTCGTTGCGCTCATCGATAACCGAGACCTTGACGGTGGTCGATCCAACATCGATTCCCAAACGCAAGGTCTGGTTTGTATCTGTAATGGGTTTGCAGATTCGATCCACTAAAACCCTCTCCTCTCAGGTTGAACCCGGCGAACAACGCCAAGGTCAGCATGAAGTGTGAATGCAGCGCAAATTTAAGCGATGCGTAGCTTTCCTATTTTACCAGCATCCAAAAAGAAACACCGCGCAGCTTTGCGTATTCACACAAGTAGCTACACGATGTTCGAAAACGATCTTTAGGCAATTTGCCTAAAAGCTGAAAGCTAGTTCTTCAAAGAATTGATGGGGGCCGGAATCCTACCGCCACGCTGGGCGAAGACGGAGCCCGCAGCCTGGTTGACAGGCATCACCGGCGCATAACCGAGCAAGCCGCCGAAGTCCAGGCGATCGCCCACCTTTTTGCCGATGGCGGGAATAAGTCGAACAGCAGTGGTCTTGTTGTTAATCATTCCGATAGCTGCCTCATCTGCGATGATGCCCAGGATGGTCTCAACGGAGGTATCACCGGGAATGGCGATCATGTCAAGGCCGACCGAGCAAACGCAGGTCATGGCCTCAAGCTTCTCGAGCGAAAGCGCCCCTTGCTCAGCAGCGCGGATCATACCGGCATCCTCGGACACGGGAATGAAAGCGCCGGAAAGGCCACCAACGGAGGAAGACGCCATGACGCCGCCCTTCTTGACAGCGTCGTTGAGCATGGCAAGCGCAGCCGTGGTGCCGGGACCGCCACAGGTACCCACGCCGATGCACTCAAGAATCTCGGCCACAGAGTCGCCTTCGGCAGGGGTCGGCGCCAAGGAGAGGTCGAGAATGCCCTTAGCGTAACCAAGGCGTTTGGAGGCTTCTCGGCT
This sequence comes from Escherichia coli, assembly GCA_963591685.1. GTDB lineage: Bacteria > Actinomycetota > Coriobacteriia > Coriobacteriales > Eggerthellaceae > Anaerotardibacter. The sequence goes on along the minus strand of CAVAUO010000076.1, from coordinate 3,438 downwards.
CATAAGCTCGCCGGCACGGGTAATGCGGAAAGCCGTTGCCTTGATGGCCTCGGCGACGGTGGTGAGATCGGCATCCTTGGGCATACTGGCAAGAACATGACGAACCACGCCCGGGCCCGAAACGCCGACGTTGATAACCTCATCGGCCTCTCCGGAACCGTGGAAGGCACCGGCCATGAAGGGATTGTCCTCGACGGCGTTACAGAAAACCACTAGCTTGCCTGCGCCGATGCATTGCTTGTCGGCGGTCAGCTCGGCGGCGCGCTTGATTTGCTTGGCCATGATGAGCGCGGCATCCATGTTGATTCCGGCTCGCGTGGAACCGATGTTGACGCTCGAACAGACGAAGTCTGTGGAGGCAAGCGCCTCGGGGATGGAATTCATCAAATTCAAGTCGGCACGAGAGGCGCCCTTATGCACCAAGGCGGAAAAACCGCCGACAAAATCAACACCGACCTCTTTAGCCGCTTTATCCATAGCAACGGCAATGGGTGTCAGATCCGAAGAGGCGCAGGCGGCGGCCACCTCGGCAATGGGAGTAACCGAGATTCGCTTGTTCACGATGGGCACACCGTACTCTCGCTCAAGCTGCTCGGCGGTGGGAACCAGTTTTTCGGCCGCCGTTGTCATGCGATCGTAAACACGGCGCGCGATAACGTTCACGTCCTCGTGTCCGCAAGCGCGCATGTTCAATCCAAGCGTGATGGTACGAATGTCCAAATGCTGCTGGTTGACCATAGCCAGCGTTTCCGAGATTTCCTCCGGAGTAATCTGCATTGAGAATCCCTTCCTAAAATGCATTGCTCAAACGAGCGAATTTCGCATATGCAAGCCTACCAGATACTCCCCTGTCGCTTAGCTCCAAATGAAAGATTTGCCCCAAGGGAAACTGCTGAAACGTCTTACCGGGAACAAAAGCGCGCCCTCACGCGTAACCCCCCCACTTAACTAAGAGAGAAATTTCCGCAATGTGTCACGGAAAGGCAACGCCTAGGTCAGGGAATCCGCCGAGATCCGTCAAAGGTCTTCCCTAACATCGAAAACACAAGTCAAATCTATTTCAAAGGAATGTTGAACGATGATCTTAATCACCATCGATGAAATGGATGAGCTTCGTTATCAAGCGCTCAGAAGTCTCATAAATTCAGAAAAGGATTTTTGCCTGCTTAATGACAAAAAGGAGCACAGTGACACTACGTTCCCATTGGATTACGAAGCAGCACACAACGACACCCAGCATGTTCATATATGCAAGCTCAACGAAGAAAAGCCCAACGAAGCGCTCGAAATGCTTGAGCAGTCAATCGAGCGCGAATTCCCAGCAGGCACCCTGGTATTGCTCGACTCGGACGACCCGCAGCTCAAGAATCGCATCATGAGACTTGGCAACACCGGCATAGCTCGCACCTGTGCAAGGAAAAGCGAGCTGGTCGCCCTTATTCGCGCGTGCGCTGCAGGATACACCAGCTCCCCGCCCGAAACCGAGCTCTCCAAGGCAATCAGATCGTTGACGCCCGAGGAAGATATGATCGTGAGACTTGCTTGCAAGGGATTATCGCGAAAAGAACTCGCAACCGAGCTAGCGCTGAGCGAAAGCTCGATAAAACGAAGCATTTCACGCATATTGGCAACTACAGGCTACCTTACGCTCAACAAGCTTGCCCTCGACGCCATAAGCGAGAAAGCCATAAACCCGCATTTGCTTATGGAAAGGCAGTGGCCTAGCGCAGAATTGCGCGAACGAGATATTCGGTATTACCACGCTTGCGACCAGTGATCGAGCTTTCGACCACCCCATCGATCGCGAAGCCAACCGAAATCAATGCCTTGACCACTTCATCGATAACACGATCGCGAACCAGTTGATCGGTCACGACCCCTCGCTCCGTCTCTTCGTGACGGCTTTCGAACTGAGGCTTGATCAAGCCGATGAAGACGCTACCAGGATTGCCTAGCGCAGCGAAAACACCGGCCAATCCGGCGATGCCGATGAAGCTCAGGTCGCAAACGATGAGGTCAAAGGGAGCGCCGAGTGAACGCGGCTCGGCCAAGCGAATGTTGGTGCGTTCGAAAACGCTGACGCGAGGATCATTGCGTAAAGAATGCGCCAACTGACCGTAATTGACGTCTACGGCCGCAACGCTTTCAGCACCTGCTTGGAGCAGGCAGTCCGTAAAACCGCCCGTGCTCGACCCGACGTCTATACACCTCAAGCCCTTGCAGGATTGATGAAAATAGTCGAGTGCGCCTTGCAACTTGAAACCACCACGGGAAACATAGCGCTTTGCACCTTTAACGAAGAGGTCGCAATCGGGCTGGACTTTAACGGCGGCACTTGTGGCGTAAACGTCATCGACGCGAACTTCATGGGCGATAACGGCACGCAGGGCCTGGTCCCTATCCTCAAAATACCCAAGCTCGATCAAAAGATCGTCCAAACGCATCTTTGCCATAGAGGCTCAACCTTCCAGGATCCCGTCGGAAGCAACGGCTAACACATCCTCAAGGGATCCTTCTTTGATAAGTTCGACGAACTGAGCCTCGTTGAGAATTGGCACACCAAGACTCAAGGCCCTATCCCGCTTCGAACCAGCATCCATGCCGCACACGACATAGCTTGTCTTTTTTGAAACCGAACCGGTGACTTTAGCACCGAAGGCCTTAAGGGCATCCCCTGCCTCGTTACGTGACAGACCGCTTTCCACAAGCGTGCCCGTTAAAACGAAGGTGAGCCCTGCAAGCGTCTGCGGAAGCGCGTTGGCGTCGATGCTTTCCCTCATAGTGAAGCCAAGATCCACCAAACGCGAGATCACGCGCTTATTATCAGGATTGTCAAGGAAGGAGCGAATGCTTTGCGCCATGACCTGCCCGATACCCTCGATAGCCGAAAGCTCTTGGACGGAAGCCGCGTTAAGCGATTCCAGGGAGGGATAAACCTTGCAGAGCATCTGAGCAGTGGTTTTGCCAACGTGCCTAATGCCTAAACCGAAAAGAACGCGCGAGAAATCTTTCTTCCTGGAAAGGGAAATCTGTTCCAGCACCTTAGAAGCCACAACGCCGCCCACGACGATGGCTTCACCCTGTTTGTTGGTGCGACCCGTGTCCAAGCTGCTCAAGGTCTCGAAGTCAAGTTCATAGAAATCGGCAACGTCACGAACTCTGCCTTGTTCGATCAGCTGTCTTATCAGCTCGTCGCCCATACCCTCGATATCGAGCGCATCGCGACTTGCCCAATGAACCAGGCGTTCGTGTGCCTGAGCAGGGCAATCAATGGAAACGCAGCGATAGGCCGCCTCACCCTCCTCACGCACCAAGGGCGAACCGCAGCTAGGGCAATCAGAAGGCATATGCCACACGCTTGCATGAGCAGGACGCAGACTTTGGATTGGTCCTATGATTTCCGGGATGACATCGCCCGCCTTGCGAACGATGACCGTA
>CAVAUO010000075.1:0-8494 GCA_963591685.1 Escherichia coli | reverse complement strand
ATATCGGCGCCTGCAACCAGATACCACTGGAGCTGTTCCAAAGGGTTGTCGATCATCAAATGCACGTCAAGAGGCAACTGGGTGATCTTCTTGAGCTGCTTTACCAAGGGTACGCCAATGGTCAGATTCGGAACGAAATGCCCATCCATAACGTCAACGTGAACGAAATCGGCACCCCCGCGCTCAAGCATGCGGATATCCCGCTCAAGATTCATGAAATCCGCCGACAGGATGGAGGGCGAAATCTTAATATCACCGAACACTAGCGTCCCTTTCCTTAACAAGCTCAAAACCAAAACGCATATAAACACCGAGCATCATAGCGCAGCTTTCAGCAATGCTTGGATTCCAATTCAAGAAGCCACTTTTTAATATGCAGGCCGGCCGCATACCCAACAAGCTTGCCATTTGCGCCGATGATCCTATGGCAGGGAACGATAATGCAGATAGGGTTACGATTATTTGCCATTCCGACCGCACGCGCGGAACGAGGCTTCCCTATCGCCTTGGCCAATTCCGCGTAAGTTCGGGTTTCCCCATAGGGGATATCGCGAAGAGCGTTCCAAACCCGTTTCTGAAAATCAGTCCCCGCAGGCTCAAGAGGCAGGTCGAATTCCTTGCGTCTGCCGGCCAAAAATTCCTGAAGTTGGTTGGAGGCGCGATTCGTGAGCGCAGTTGCCCGCCTCTCGCCTGGAAGCTTGCATTCGCCGAAAAGAACATGGGTGATGGCATTGCCGTTGGAAGCGACGGTCAGCCTGCCCAAAGGGGTGTTGTAGACGAAATATGTTAAAGCTTGTGCCACTATCAGCCACTTTCCCATCATCCATCCTTGAACAGGAATGGCGCGTCCAGTACTAAGCCTATGGGTCACATGCCCCAGAATTCCGACTTCAAGGGACGATTGACCAGCAGGTTGGCCGCCTCAAGAGGGCTCTCGCCGCCCCAGACGACCTTTCGAACCCGCTCGGTAATAGGAAGCTCGACCTCGTGTTTTGCAGCTAAAGGCAAGATGGTTTTGCATGCAAGAGCACCCTCGACCACCATGTGAGTGCGAGACTGGTATTCCTCAAGGGAGCCGCCCTGAGCAAGTAGCTTGCCAAAAGAACGGTTGCGCGAATGCTCGGACGTGCAGGTAGCTATCAGGTCGCCCGCGCCTGCTAGCCCCATAACGGTCATGGGCTGACCGCCGCATGCGCGAACAAGCCTCCCCATTTCCGCCATGCCTCTGGTCATCAACATCGCAGCGGTGTTGTCGCCGTTGCCGATTCCATAGCTCAAGCCCACCGCGATGGCTATAACGTTCTTGAAAGCAGCGCAAAGCTCCACACCGACGACGTCGTCGGATGTGTAGCAACGAAAACTCTCGGTCGCAAGAAGATCTCTGAACACAAGGGCCGTATCCAGGCTCTCCGAAGCGATGACGGTACCTGAGGAAAGACCGCGGATAACCTCTTCAGCGTGATTCGGTCCGCAAATAGCAGCCAAGCGGTGCGAATTCCCCAAAACCTCGGAAAACACCTCGTAAGGCAAAAGCGAGGTGCCTTCTTCAATGCCCTTCGAACAAAGGGCAACGGGGACGTCCGACCCAAGGTAAGGGGCCATATCGGTGGCGAACTGACGCATCAAGCTCGAAGGCGTGACCACCAAAACGGCATCGGCCGCAGAAACGCATTCGGCAATAGAAGTAGTCGCGCTGATGGACGAGGAAAGAATGGAGTCGCTTAAATAGCGGGGGTTGTGGTGATCGTTCGTGATGCCGTCGGCGACCTCAGGCTTACGGGCCCACATGACAACCTGACTACCGGCGGTAGCCAAAACCTGAGCCAGAGCCGTGCCCCATGAGCCCGCACCGACAACTGCAACGCGCTTAGACATCTAGGCCTCCTTCTTCTTGGAGCCGATCCTGTTCTCGTTACCAGCCCTTAGACGGGCAATGTTCTCACGATGCGCCCAAACGACAACAAGGGCAACGGCGCTGATCAAACCTGCAGCAATCCAATTTCCCCAGTAAAAATAAAAAGCGAAAAAAGGGCAGAGCAGGGCCGCCGCGATGGATCCCACCGAAACGTATCGTGTTGCCACGACGAGAATTCCGAAAAGCGCAAGCTCGATGCATGCGCCAGCGACACCGTACACCACGAACAAGGCACCAACGGCAACGGCAATGCCCTTGCCGCCGTGAAAACGCAGCCAGGGACTGAAAATATGGCCCAAAACGCAGCCCGCGAAAGCCACCGCCATGCACCACCCAGGAATCAAACCGACAACGACCGAAGACGCAGCAACAGGCAATTGCTCGAGAATCCAGGTATAGACGAACACGCCAAGAAAACCCGACAAGACGCCCTTTCCGAAATCAAGGAGGAAAACAAGAGCGCCGCCGAATTTGCCCAAAGAGCGCATCGCATTGGTGGTGCCGATGTTGCCCGAGCCCTCGCTGCGCAGGTCCTTGTGATAGACCAAGGACGAGATCACAAGCCCCCAAGGCACCGAGCCGAGCAAAAAGGTAATGATGAATAAAACGACGATCGCTCCAGCTACGACAAGCATTGGCTAGTCCTTCTTCTTGAACTTGAAGCGAACGGGCGTGCCTTCCAAGTCAAAGGACTTGCGAAGGCGATTTTCAAGATAACGCTCGAAAGCGGGCTCAACGATGTCGGGATGATTGCAGAAAAAGGTGAACTGAGGGGGCTCAACGCCGGACTGCGTGCAATACTTCAGCTTCAAGAGCTTCTTGCCCTTGGAAACCGTGTGACCGAAATCGCGCACCTCCTGCAACCAGGTGTTTAGGCGAGCAGTGGAAATATGACCCGTGTAATTGGCGTGAGCCTTGTCGACCGCCTGCCAAATGCGATGCACGTTCTTGCCGGACAGGGCGCTGATAGCGATAACGGGAGCGTAGCCAACATAGGTCATACGATCCTCGATGCGATCGCGGATCTCCTGCTTGGCCTCGGGCCCTTCGACCAAGTCCCATTTGTTCAAAACGATGACCATCGCACACCCACGCTCAACCGCCATGCCAGCAACGCGTTGATCCTGGTCGGTAAGACCAAGCGTGGAATCGATGACCAGCACAACCACCTGGGCGCGGTCGATGGCGCGCAATGAGCGAACGAAACCGTAATACTCAACGTCTTCGTCGATGACGGACTTACGACGCATGCCAGCAGTGTCGACGATGTTGTAAAAGCGGCCCTCGTGCTCGACCAAGGTATCGATGGCGTCACGCGTGGTGCCCGCAATATCGGACACAATGGAACGCTCGTTGTTGCTTAGCTTATTGGTCAAGGAAGACTTACCGGCGTTCGGGCGCCCGATAATGGCAACATCGATGGTCTCTGCGCCATCGTCGGCGGAATCGTCCTCGTCAGGCAATGAGGCAACCACAGCATCGAGCAAATCGCCGGTGCCATGCCCATGCGTCGCACTGATGGGCCACGGTTCGCCCACGCCAAGCTGCATGAACTCCCACATCGCAAGATCGTCAGCAGGATTGTCGAGCTTGTTGACGGCTAGGAACAAAGGTTTTTTGGAACGACGAAGCAGACGGGCTACCTCCTGATCGTCAGCGTTCATTCCTGCCGACCCGTCAACCAACAGGATGATCGCATCGGCTTCCTCGGTAGCCATAAGGGCCTGAGAGCGAATAGACGACTGGAAACGATCGTCATCACCCATCTCGATGCCGCCTGTGTCGATGAGAGTGAAATCCCTACCGTTCCAATCGGCACGATGATAGGAGCGATCACGGGTAACGCCGCGCATCTCATGCACGATGGCTTCGTTATTCTCGGCGATACGGTTCACAAGGGTGGATTTGCCCACGTTGGGGCGTCCGACGACTGCGACGATTGGCAGGGGCATGGAGCCCTCCTCACATTAAAAGACGTAATTTGAACTTTAAGAGTACCACGTATCCTCACGCGCGCCTCGCATAGCCGCAACGATAGGGGTGATGCAGGACTAGAAACGCAAGGATTCCAGGCAAGAAACAACTTCTTCAATCTGAGCTTCAGGAGTGCTCGCACCTGCGCTCACCCCAACCGTGAAGCCAGGCTCGAACCATGAGGAATCAAGCTCGTGAGCGCTCTCGACGTGGTACGTACGATCACAGACGCTCTTGCAGATCTCGAAGAGACGAGTGGTATTGGAAGAGTTGCGCCCTCCAATAACGACCATGACATCGGCTTTGGCGGCAAGGGCGCTCGCAGCTTCCTGACGATGCACGGTAGCCGAGCAAACGGTGTCGCAGACTTTTGGCGAAAGACCGCGATCTTCCAAGGAGTGCACCACTTCCTCAAGCTTGGCACGTGGCTGGGTGGTCTGGATGACGATTCCCACCGGATCCTGGACGCTCGCCGGTATCTCGGAGGCCGATCCAACAACCAGGCATTCGCCTCCGGCGGCGCGCGCATGTGCACTGATGCCCTCGACTTCAGGATGCCCGCTCTCCCCTACCACAACGACAAGATAGCCGTTCCGCGCCAAACGAGCGGCGGCCTTCTGAGCGCGCATGACATGAGGGCACGTAGCGTCGATGATTTGCCTTCCAGCCGCTTCCAGCTCGGAAATGACCTCTGGGACGACACCATGGGAACGGATAACCACGGCACTCGTTTGGACCTCGGATACGCCGTTGGCCGCCTCGATACCTTTGCTTTTCAGATCTTCCACAACCAAGGGGTTATGAATCAAAGGGCCAAAGGTGCAAACGTCCACGCCCCTTTGCGCGGCTTGAAGAGTCATATCAAGAGCTCGCTGAACGCCGAAGCAGGCCCCTGACGAGGCAGCGCGAACCACCTTCAAAGAATCCATTTGAACACCTTTCCCTGTAGTTACCCTTGCACGTAATCGGGAAGAATCGATACATCAAGCGGCTTAACGACGTTGCTGACGAACACCTGCGTGAAATCCTTCCCATCCGGGAAAAGGGCGAGCATGTCCACTTCGGATGGCGAGCAGCCGCGCGAAAGAGCGAAGGCCTCGCGCATAACGAACCAGGTAGCTCCCTCAAGGCGATCTTCCTTAGGAAGAAAGTCAAAAGCGGAAAGAGCATAGGGCTTGCCAATGACAACACGAAGCCTTGGAAAGCGAACCCGTTCCCCCTTGCGTTTCACCTGATCGACGTTGACCAAGCCAACAGGAACAAGAGGAGCTTTGCCCATACGGGCAATAAGAGCCGCCCCGCCATGCAATGCGGACTCGACATTGCCCTTGCCGCGCCTCGTTCCCTCAGGAAACAAACCTACGAGCTCCCCGTTTTTAAGCATCCTCGTCGCGCGCTTGATGGCAGTAGTGTCCGCCGAATCGCGCGTGACGGGAAAGGCGCCGACACGAGCCACGATAGAGCCAAGCAAGCCGCCCATGCACGTGAACAAATCGCTCTTGCCCATAAGACGAACCCATTGCTTCGGCCGAGCGGAAAGGAAGAGCAAAACAGCATCCACGTAGGAAACATGAGGAGCTACCAGCACAGCGCCGTTCTTCTTGCCGATGAATTGACGCAGATTTTCCTGGCCCGTCACCTCGTATCGGAAAAACAGACGGGCAATCGCATGGAGAAACCCGCTCAAAAAACAAGCAAAACCCGTGCTAAATCGCTTAGAGCAATCATTACCGTCAAGCGACCCATCATAAAAACGGTCTAGCGATCGTGCCATGTTACATCCTGGACTTAGCCAAATCGCAAATAGTGGAAACGATGGAGTCGATCGTGGAAGCGGTAGAGTCGACAAGAACCGCATCGGCAGCAGGCTTCAACGGAGAATCGCTTCGGTTCATGTCAGATTCGTCTCGCTTAACGATGTCGGCAAGAACTTCCTCGAAATCGGTGGAGCCAACACCGCGACGCTTGTTCTGCCCAACGCGGCGACGCGCCCTTTCCTCAGGAGAAGCCGTAAGGAAAACCTTGAGTTCCGCTCCGGGAAAAACAACCGTACCGATGTCACGACCCTCGACAACGTAATCACCTTCAGCACCGATGCGCTGCTGCTGCGCAACCAGAGCCTCACGAACACCGGGAACGCAGCTCACCGAGCTCACCGACTTGTCGATGCGCGCAGTGCGAATCTCGTCGGTGATGTCGGTGGAGTCCAAGAAAACATACGCAGGCGACGGATCACCCTCAAGGTGACCGAAAGAGATGACATGCGATCGAGCGATATCGGTAAGGGCGCTGGCATCCTCAAGCGAAACCCCGTTCTCAAGCGCATACCAAGCGATGGCACGATACATCGCACCCGTATCCAAACAGGAGAAACCTAAATTTTGAGCAACGATTTTAGTTACCGAAGACTTGCCGGCGCCCGCAGGGCCGTCGATAGCGATAATCATGAACAAAGCCTTTCCATGGTGGAAGCAAACGAAGGGAAGCTTACCTTAACGCACTCGAAATCGACAATATCCACAGGGTAAGATCCGCACATGCCCACAAGCGACCAGGTCATGGCAAGACGGTGATCCCCGTAGGAGTCGAAAGTTAAACCTGCAGGATACTGAAGCTCGGGCTGACCCTCGATATAAAGATCGATTGCGTCATCGCGAGATTCCGTCCATGCACTCACGCCGATTTTATCCAAGGCCTCGATAATGGCCTCAAGACGATTGGACTCCTTCTTGGTGAGCTCGTTGACGGAACGAAAAACCGTGATTCCCTTGGCGCGGGCTGCAACAAGAGACAAAACGGGAATCTCGTCGATTTCACTCGCAATATGCTGAGGAGGAACTTCGCAACCAACCAAGTTTTGGGTGTAGGCCACCTCGATCATGCCCTTGGGCTCCTTGCCCTCTGCTCCAGCGAACCTCACCTCAATCGAGGCTCCCATACGCTCGAGCGTACGGATGAAGCCCGTGCGCGTGGACGCCAAGCTCACATTCTCTATCTGAACCGCCGACCCCGGCTTCAGCAGGGCGGCGCAAGCAATGAAAGCTGCAGATGAGGGATCGCCCGGAACATCGACCTCGGAAGCGTGAAGGATAACGGGACCCTCCACGCTCGCAGAAGAAAGGGAGGCCGTGGTATCAACGCCGAATTCAGGAAGCATCAGCTCGGTATGGTTGCGTGAAGGTGCTGGCTCGTTGACCGTGGTCAAGCCGTCCGCACGCGTTCCCGCAAGCATAACGGCCGTTTTGACCTGGGCCGAAGCCACGGGCGAATCATAGGTGATGGCTTTAATATCGGGGTTGCCAACCACCGTCAAAGGCAAGGTCTCCGCTTCCTCGGGCTCGAACTTTACGCCCATCTTGGTAAGCGGCGTGATGATGCGGCGCATAGGACGGCGGCGAAGAGAATCGTCGCCGGTAAGCTTGGCGCGGATGTCCCAGGGCGCAACAACACCCATAAGCAAACGCACCGTCGTTCCGGAATTACCGCAATCGATAACGTCTTCGGGTTGACGAGGACCCGACGCCCCCCAACCCGTGATACCGCCCGCAAGCGAACCATCGGCCTGGACGGACAGATTCACATCGGCACCAAGGGCGCGAACAGCAGCGATAGAGGAGCGGACATCGGCCGAATCCAGCACGCCCGTGACACGAGAGGTGCCCTCAGCCATGGCGGAAAACAGAATGGCGCGATGGGAAATGGATTTATCGCCGGGAACGCGAGCCACCCCGTCAAATGGAGCGGGAAGCGGTTTGATGGTCGTCAGCTTGTCATTCATTGCCATCACCCTCCTTGGCAAACATAGGGTTGAAAGAAACGCGATAACCAGCGCGAATCAGCTGGATTGAAAGTTTGCCCACATCGCCTTCGTCGGTGAGTACCAAAGAAAGAACAGCGGTGGACGAGGTGACGTGGTCGATCTCGATGGATTGGATGTTGCAGCCCACCTGGCTTGCGATCGTCGTGACCTCAGCGACAACGCCTTTACGATTGTCCATCGGGACACGAACCTCAAGCAAGTCCTCAGAAGCGGGAATCCACTTCGCAGGCAGAGCACGGCGCGCCTTCGCCGCCCGATCAAGGAGACGTTTGAACTCTTCCTTGTCGGCCTTGCGCAAGGCATCCGAGTACTCATGCAGAATCTCTTGCATCTCTTCAAGGCCCGAAGCGATCGCCTCGGCATTGTCAAACGCGATGCCGGTCCAAAGCTCTGGGGAGCCCGCAGCGATACGCGTGGAATCCTTGAAGCCGCCCGCAGCAAGTCGGAACAACTGCTCGTTGCCATCGGCATGACGAACGGCAAGCTCAACGAGCGAGGAGGCGGTGAAATGAGGGACATGGCTCACCACCGCAACCGCCCCATCATGCAGCTCGCGAGGGAGGGACACCACGCGGGCACCCAAACTTATAAGAAGATCATGCATGCGCGCGAACAGATCGGCAGAAGTATCTGAATCCGGACAGAGAATCCAATGGCAGCCATCGAAAAGATCCTCGTGAGCGCCCTCTATCCCGCTTTTCTCGGAACCAGACATGGGGTGACCGGGTAGATAGTTGCTCGGATTGGGCAAAACTTCGGAAGCGGCGCGAATGCCCTCTCGCTTG
>CAVAUO010000074.1:0-8539 GCA_963591685.1 Escherichia coli | reverse complement strand
TCGCAGCGTTCATCTTCGGTTTCGTCTACGCCTGCACAAACGTCGAGGCTCCTCTGCTCACCCGTTCGGTCTTCGGTTCTCGTGACTACACCAACATCTGGTCCCGTGTTTCCATGGCCGGTACCCTGGGCGGCGTTATCGCACCTACCCTGTTCGGCATCCTGGTCGACCTCCCCGGTGGCTTCAACATCATGTTCGCGGTTTCCGTCTGCTGCATGATCGCCTGCCTCCTCTGCGGCCTGTACGCACTTGGTCGTCGCGGCAAGCTCGACATGACCACGGGCGACGGCGAGCAGTAAGCACTTCGTTCACCCATCGCCGCTGCGCGAGCGCCCTCCCTCCTTTTCGATTGCTCGCACAGATTGGCTAGCCCCTTAGTGGATTCCCATAAACATATTCGGGTAAGGCAGGACCCCTCCCTCATTTGCCTGCCTTACCCGATGGGATCCCATTCATAAGGTTTCCGGTTGCCTTTCCCGAAATGCCGGACGCGATCCGAACGGCAAGCCTTCTCCGATTCGCGGATTTGTTTTCAGCGACTGATCAGCTTTTTAAACCCTCCTAGCTGATCAATCGCTGAAAACAGCACCCAGAGCAATTCATCTAGGAAAGGAACGAAAATGGATTTCTCTCTTACCGACGAGCAAGAGCTCCTTATCGATAGCATCAAAGAGTTCTGCGCACGCAATCTTGACGAGGACAAGATCCGTGACATGTATGCGAACTTCGGCATGAGCGATGAGCTTATCAAGGCTTATCTTGAGGCTGGTTTCGGCCTGATGGGCATTCCCGAGGAACTCGGCGGCATCCCTTGCGACCGCGTTACCTTGGGCGTTCTGACCGAGGAGTTCGCTCACTACGCAGGCTGCGTGACCCCCTTCCTCAATAACACGCTCGCCATGTGCGACATGATCGACTTCGGCAGCCCCGAGCAGGTCACTTTCTGCATGGAGCACTATCTTGAAACCGGCAAGCCCATCTTCTCCCTCGGCTTCTCCGAGCCCGGCGCCGGCTCCGACAACTCCTCGATGTCCGCCACCGCTCGCAAGCAGGCCGATGGCACCTATAAGCTGAACGGTCAGAAGACCTGGGTTACCCAGGGCGACGTCTTCCCCTACATCCTGGTGGTTGCCAAGGACGAGGATCCCGCTCCCGAGAACAGCAAGATGTCCATGTGGCTGGTCCCCTTGGAGTCCGAGGGCCTCTCCACCGCTCCCTTGCACAAGATCGGCCAGCAGATCATGCCCTTCTGCGAGGTTTACTTCGATGATGTGACCCTGACCGAGGACATGCGCGTCGGCAACCCCGGCGAAGGCTTCGTTAATCTGATGAAGAACTTCGAGATGGAGCGCTCGCTCATCGTTGCCCAGTGCCTCGGTTGCGCTCAGGCTGCGATGGACGACGCCGCCGCTTACGTCAACGAGCGCATCACCTTCGGTAAGCCCTTGAAGAGCTATCAGCTCATCCAGGAGAAGCTCACTGAGATGGAGATCTCGCTGCAGAACACCCGCAACATGCTCTACCACACCCTGTGGAAGATGGATCAGGGCGAAAGCGTCCGCATCGACTCCGCCCTGCTCAAGCGTTACGGAACCCGCGCCTGCACCCAGGTTGCTTCCGAATCCATGCAGATCTTCGGTGGCCTTGGCTACACCGAGGACATGCGCCAGGGCCGCATCTGGTCCGACCTGCGCGGCATGGAGATCGCCGGCGGCACCAGCGAGATCATGGTTCACATCGCTGGCCGTCAGCTCGCCAAGAAGTACGCGAAGAAGTAGGCCGTGATTGTCTGAGGCAATCAGGCAAGTACGACGAATTCGGGTAAGAAGCCCTTAAGTCACCTTAGAGGGAGTGAAAGCAAAATGGTAGGCAATCGTTACTTGGGGATCGATGTGGGTTCAACCGCTTCGAAGGTTGTCATCATCGACGATAAAGCCGAGATCGTGGGCAAAGGACTTTCTGCATCCGGGGCTGGCACGCCTGGTCCCAAACTTGCCCTCGAGGCGGCGCTGGCCGAGGCCGGCATCGCGCTTGAAGACATTTCCTCCTCCTGCTCCACGGGATACGGTCGCAACCTTCTTGAGTGGACCGACTACCAAATGTCCGAGCTCTCTTGCCATGCGAAGGGCGCAGCCAAGCTCTTCCCGGGCGTACGCACCGTTATCGATATCGGCGGACAGGACGCCAAGGTCCTGTCCGTCGGTGACGACGGCGTGCTCGAGAATTTCGTCATGAACGACAAATGCGCCGCAGGAACGGGACGCTTCTTGGACGTCATGGCGGGCGTCTTCGGCTGCGACGTCTCCGACCTTGAGCGCTACGACGCCGAATCCACCGAGATAGCCGAGATCTCGAGTACCTGCACGGTTTTTGCCGAGTCCGAGGTTATTTCCAAACTTGCCGGCGGCGTGCCCATCGCCAACATTGTAGCCGGCATCCATGCTTCCGTTGCCAGCCGTACCGCCGGATTGGCCCGCCGTCTTGGCGTGAAGCCCAAGGTGGCCATGACGGGTGGCGTCGCGCTTAACTCCGGTTTGCGCAAGCGTCTGGAGGAAAAGGTGGGCTTTCCCATCGACACTTCCGACCTGTCCCAGTTCAACGGCGCCCTAGGAGCCGCTCTTTTCGCAAAAGATAAAAGCTCTCGAGCCTAGAGACGGGCTTTGAGCCTGGAATTCGAGGTAAATCAAATGGATCATTATTCGCAACAGGTGGCAAAGCTGGCCGCGGCCGAGATCCCCAGCGCTTCTCTGATGAACTATATCCGCGAGGTTTACTTTTCGGCTCCGTATCGGCAGCTTATCGTTGGCTCGAGCGAATCCCTTTCGTACGCCGACGCCTTTCATCGTGCCCGCGCTTACGCATGGCACCTAACTCACGATTGCGGCATCGGCCCCGCAAGCTCGGTTTTGTTCTCGTCGCTCAACTACGTTGATTATTTGGTGGTGCTTGCGGCCATCGCGCAAACGGGTGCGCGCATGATCCTTGCCACCGGTTCGGCCACCGATCTGGAGATCGTGGCATCCGTTGAGGCGACAAAGCCCGATTTGTCCATTGTGAACAAGCCCGAGCATGTGGACGCACTTCGTGAGGCCTTTCCCGACATGCAAATCGAGACCATTCGCTGTACCCATGAGGGTGCTCGCTCCATCGAGAAAGTGATAAGTTACGGCTTGCGTCACGGTCTCGACGGGATCGAGGATCGCGCGGGCGATTCCCAGATCGTGCTTTTTTCCTCCGGGTCAACGGGCAAACCCAAAGCTATCGTCAATAAGCTTTCCTCGTTCGCGCATAACGGCAGGGTGCTGTCCGCGACATTCCATATTACCGAGGACGACACCTGCTATTTGCCGATGCCCTTTTCCCATACGTACGGACTGGTGGCGATTTATGCGACCGTGATGTCGGGCGCCACCGTTTCCACGCTGGTGAAGTATCGCCCCGAAAGCTCGCTTTCCAGCATCGTTTCAACCAAGGCGGCGGTGTACTTCGGTGTGCCCACCATGTTCCAACGTGAGCTGCGCGTGAATTCCCACAACGAGTGGGATCTGTCTTGCTTGCGTTGCGGCATGGTGGCGGGTGCGAGCATCCCCGAAGCCTCGCAGCGCGATTTCGAGGAACGCTTCGGGTGCAAGCTTATTCAGTCCTACGGCATGACCGAGACCGCAGCTACGCTTACCATGAGCCGCTTTTCCTACCCGCTCGAGAAGCGCTGTCTGACCGTTGGCAAGGCTATCGAGGGCGCCGAGCTTTCGCTTGATCCTCAGACCAACGAGATTTTGGTCAAGGCGTCCACTATGATGGACGGCATTCTTATGCCCGACGGTTCGCTCAAGCTTGATTTGGACGATGCGGGCTGGTTCCATTCCGGTGACGTGGGAGCTACAGACGAAGAAGGCAACTATTACATCACGGGCCGCATCAAAGACATGATCATCCGCGGTGGCATCAATATCTTCCCCGCCGAGATTGAAAACGTATATCAAGACAACCCCGAGATCGCTGAAAGCTGCTTGGTCGGATATCCTGACCCTGAACTGGGGGAGCGCAGCTGCCTGTGCGTGATCATGAACGATGGGGCATCGTCAAGTGCTTCCGAGCTTCGCCTGTATGCTCGAGGCTTGGTCGAGAAATGCAAAATTCCCGACACCGTTATGAAGTTGGATGATCTTCCGCGTTTGCCTAACGGTAAGATAGATAAAAAAACATTGCGCAAGATCGTGGTCGATGCGTTTGCCGCATCGCATTGCGTTGAAAATAAATAGGGGGATGATCCACATGCAACTCACCGAGGGTCAAAAGCAAGCTATTGCGGCCGTCAACGAATTTGCCGACAAGTATTTTGACGAAGAGAGCATCCATCAGTGGTGTCAATCGATGGGCATCCCCACCTATGTTTACGATGCATTCTACGAGTCGCCTTTGGGCGGTTACGTTCTTTCCCAGAATGCGGGCGGCTACGATTGCCCCTTCCTCGATCGCGTCACCATGCTTACCGAGGTCACGCGGCGTGCAGGTGCCACGCTTCCGTTCTCCAGCGATATGAACTCCTTGGCGATGTTTTCCACCTTGCGCAAGCTTTCGCAGGAGGAGATCGTTCAGGAATACGCCTACACCGACGGGCGCATCCGTTTCTCGCAGGCCTTCACCGAACCTAACGCAGGCACCGATGCACAGGCGGTTCGCGCGCAGATTTCGACCGACCCCGACGGCATCTACCTTGACGGCGTTAAGACCTTCGTGAGCTGTGGGCAGTTCTCGCCGCAGACGCTTGTGCTTGCGCGTGATCCTATTTACGGTCAGCGCGATGGCGGTATGTCGATGTGGCTTGTTCCTATCAATGCAGAAGGGATTTCGACCTTCCCCATTAACACGGTGGGCCAAGAGATGCTCTGTCCTGCCGCAATTAGCTTCAAACACGTGAAGCTCAAGCCCAACTGGCAGATCCAGACCGAGGGTAAGCTCAACTCCATGCTCAAGCGTCAGTACGGCCTGGGCCGCATCCTTGTGTGCGCATCGAGCGTGGGCTTGGCTCTTGCTGCCATGGACGACGCGGTTTCTTATGCTGCTGAGCACGAGGTCAAAGGCCGCAGGCTCAATTCCTTGCCGCAGATCCAGGAAAAGCTCACCGACATGGAAATCAAGATTCGTGCGATGCGCATGTTTGTGCGCGATGCGGCCGTTGCCGCCGATGAGCGCGGTTCCAACTTCATGCTCGAGACTGCTTTGATGAAACGTTTCGTACCCGCCGCGGCAACCGAGGTTGCCTCCGAGGCTCTGCAGATTTTCGGTGGCGTGGGTTATACCGACGCCACGCGCGTGAGCCGTATTTGGCAGGATTGCCGTGGTAACCAGATTGCCCAAGGTACCGATGAGGTAATGGCTGGCATTGCCGCTAAGGGGATCACGCAGCGCGCCCAAAGCCGGGAGTATTGATGCCCGGCTTTTGCTTTGCTCGGTTTTTCTAGATAAGCGAATAACGCAAAACGCCTTCTGAATCTTGTTCGCGCTTGAGCTTGCGGGTGTCCGCAAGGTACTCAAGCAGCGACAAGCTCATGGCGTAGCGTCGTATGCGCATGCCGAAATCCAAGGAAGCGAAGCTGCCATGGGAGCGTTGAGCTCCCGCGGTAATTTCGGCTACGGTGGCTGACCCAAGGGATTCGACGATCTGCAGGCGTTTTTCAAGGGGCTTCTTGAACTTTGCAAGCTGGTAGTCGTAAAAGGCGCAGATGCTTTCGGTTCCGCGCAAGGGCTCGTGGTGAGACATATACACTGTTTCGAACCCCAACTTTTTCAATCGCTCGAAGCTATCGAAGAAGAGCTTGAGCGAATGGTCGTTGCGATTGAACTGCATGATCGCCGGAGCCGCATCGATGACATGGTCGCCGGCGAACAAGATTTTGCGATCGACGTCGGCAAGGCAGATATGCTCAAGCGAATGGCCTGGTGTTTCGAGCACCTGCAAGTGCCATTTGCCGCAGTCGAGCCTGTCGCCATCCACTAAAACCTTGGCTTTGCCTGCGCCCTCTGCAGGGATCTCGTTCGCATATTCGAGGGTCCTTCTGATCGCTTCAGGCTGAGAGTTCCAAAGCTCGGGAAGGCCAACCGCGCAAGCGAAGTCGGAGCAAAGCTCATCGGTGATCGGCCGACTTGGCCCATGATAGATGGCACGTCCTCCGTGTTGGCAGAAATAACCAAGGCCTCCAACGTGGTCAACGTGGAAATGAGTGAGTGCGGCATCGGTATCGGCCCAGGAAATCCCCGCCCGGTCAAGCATGGCTTGCAGGTGCTGGGTGCCGGTAAGCTTGGGATGCCCCAGGTCGATGAACAGCCCTGATTTGTTGCGATCGAAAAGAAGGTAGCGATCGATGCGATCAGTGAAATAGTAGTCGTTAACCTTGAAGACGGCGTGGATGAGCCCTTCTTCGGGTTCTGCGAGGGAGATAAGCTCGTAGGTGGCATCTTCAAGCAAATCGTCGAAGCCGCCGATTTCCGCAGTTGAGCTACTGAAGGTGTCGGCGGTTTTGCTTGGTATGATTTCTTGATTGCCCATGGATTTCATTTCTTCAAGGATGCGGGATTTGCTTTACTCAAGTGTATTCCTTAAAGTGCAAAACCCTGTTCTATTGCTTTAAATATCCATGTGCAAGCCCGGTATTTCGCAGCTCGTGCGTCTAGGTGGCCTTGCGTTTAGATGGCCTTGTAATGAACGATTCCCTCGGAGTCGGTTTCGCGTGCGATGACCTTTTGGTCGGCCAGATGCTCCAGCAGCGAGAAGGTCATGGCGAATCGCCGGATCTTCATGCCTTCTTCCAGCTCGTTGAAGGAGCCATGCGATTGCTGGGCGGCCTGCGCCACTTCCATCACGGTTGCGTTGCCAAGCTGATCGATGATCTTTTTGCGCTTGGCCAAGGGCTTGTCGAACTTTGCGATCATGAAATCGTAGAAGGCGTTGATGTTTTCCTTGCCTCGCAAGGGTGCATGATGCGACATGTACACCGTTTCATATTCGGCCTTCCTAAGAACAGGAAAGGTATCGAGGAACTTGCTTAGCAGGTGGTCGTTTCGGCCGAACTGCATGATAGAGGGCGCGGCGTCGATAATATGGTCGCCGCCGAAAAGAACCTTGCGCTGCTTGTCGGCCACGCAAATATGCTCAAGGGCATGGCCAGGGGTCTCAAGCGCAACCAAGTCCCAACCGCCAACTGAAAAGCTGTCGCCAGTGTGCAGTTCGTGGGCATTGGTTCCTTCGGGGAAGCCGCATTTAGTGATGTATTGCAGGGTGAAATGCAAAGGATCCCATAATTCAGGCACCTCGGTTGCCTCGGGCCAACCGATGGCGAAGGCGAAGTCCGCGCAAGCTTCATCGTCAAGAACGTGAAGCGGGCCGTGGTATACCGCATTGCCACCGCGATTAAGGAAGTACTGCATGTTGCCTACGTGGTCGGGGTGAAAATGCGTCACCGCCAAATCGGCGCTCGACCAGTCCATCTCGGCGCGATCAAGCATAAGATCCAGATGCTTGCTGCCGGTAAGTAGGGGGTGCCCAAGGTCGATGAACAAAGATCGCCCGCCAGGGCCGAACAGCAGGTAGCGATCGATTCGGTCGGTGAAGTAATAGTTTTCTACGGCGAAGACGGTATGGATAAGCCCAGGAAGGGGCTTTTCGAACTCGGTCATCCTGTATTTAACCGAGCCCATCAGGCTGTCGAGTTCGTTGGGATCGGCCGACGAGCTGCTGAAGGTGTCGGTTGTACTTGCCGGCTTAATGGGTTCGCGCTTTGGTGCCCTTTGGTCGTAATCGTACATAGCTCCCTTTCCTTTTCACCTATATGGTAAGCCGGAGCGTGGATTACTGATAAACTAAAAAGGTTAAATTGCTTTTATAGCAGGGGAAAGGTTTCGTATGTTGGCTTGCAAGAGGGCTCGTACGGGTGCTATGCAGTATGCACGTTCGTTTATGCTTTTAGTGGTGGTTGTGGCTTTTGTGGCCGCTTTGTCTGTTGCGTTCGTCGTGGCTAAGCCTAATGTGGCGTATGCCGACGATGTGGTTGCCGAGATGTCTTTATACATGGACGAAGCGGGAACCAAAGATATAGACAGCGAAAATCCTCGCCAACTGACTACCGCCAAGCAATTGGTTGAGTTGCTTGCCGTGGCAGGGGACCTTGGCGTTAAAAATGTCAAAGTTGACCTGAAGGGCGATATCAACACCGAAAGCGCGGGCCGCATAGAAGTGCCCGAGGGTTTGGTCTTTCAGCTTAACCTTAACGGCCATATGATCAACCGCGGCAAAGCCAATACTTCGTGGTACGCAAAGAAAGAAGGCGAGGTAATTTACCTGAAGAAAAACGCCACGCTTAAGCTTGACGGCGGCACGGGGGACGCTGCAAAGATCTCGCATCCTGGTCAGCTTAGCGACACGGGAAATAGATTTTGGCAGTACAAAGAGGATGGAACCGATTATCTTGAGGGCGGCTTGATTACGGGCGGCGCCTGCGATGACGAGCATGGTTCCGGCGGTATTTCCCTCTCCGAGGAC
>CAVAUO010000073.1:0-8600 GCA_963591685.1 Escherichia coli | reverse complement strand
GGATAAGGCCGTCAGCGCCGTGGCCGATGCGATCCGTCGCAGCCGTGCAGGCTTGGCCGATCCCGAAAAGCCCATCGGCAGCTTCCTGTTCCTGGGCCCTACCGGCGTTGGCAAAACGGAGCTCGCGAAGGCTTTGGCGGAGTACCTGTTCGACACCGAGCGCAATATGGTGCGCATCGACATGTCCGAGTACATGGAGAAGTTCAGCGTGCAGCGTTTGATCGGTGCGCCTCCGGGATACGTGGGTTACGACGAGGGCGGCCAGCTTACCGAAGCGGTTCGCCGTCATCCTTACTGCGTCGTCCTGCTCGACGAGATCGAGAAGGCTCATCCGGATGTTTTCAACATCTTGCTGCAGGTGCTTGACGACGGCCGCCTGACCGATGGTCAGGGCCGCGTGGTGAGCTTCAAAAACTCCATCATCATCATGACTTCCAACGTCGGCTCCGAGAGCATTCGTGCCTTCGGCCAGGAAAAGGCCGCGCGCGCCAAGAGCCTGGGCAAGAGCATCGAGGACATGATGCAGGGCGATTTGGACTCCATGGCAGAGGCGATGGCCGAGCTCACCACCAAGGTGAACGACTCGCTGCGCAACACCTTCCGTCCGGAGTTCCTGAACCGTATCGATGACATCATCACCTTCGACGCCTTGTCGATCATGGATGTCGAGCCCATCGTCGACCTGCAGCTCAAGGAAGTTTCCGAGCGTCTGGCTCATCGCAAGATTGAGCTTGTCGTTAGCCCCGCTGCCCGCGAGAGCTTGGCAATCGATGGCTACGACCCGGTGTTCGGTGCACGTCCTTTGAAGCGCCTGATTCAGCGTCAGGTTGTCGATCGCGTTGCAACCGCGATGATCCAAGGCGAGGTGCTGGCCGGTTCCAAGGTGGTGGTCGACCTCGATGGCGACGGGCACTACACCGTCGACATTCAGCAGCCTACCCCCGAGCTCGCCTCCGGAGCGACCGACTAGTAAAGGTTTAAAGCCCTTTCGGTGAGCAGCGGATTTACGGTCCGTTTTAGATACAGCAGCGGCCGTCCTTAGGGGCGGCCGCTTTTTACGGCTCCTGTGCGAAGTTGCCCTTTGCGCAGGAGCCGCGCTATGTACTAGGGCGGGCGATGTACTAGAATTGGCTGCATGAAATTGCCTGAGATCAAAAAGGACCAGACGAAAGTCTCGTTGGCGGGCGTCGGCGCATTGCTGACGTCCATCATTTCCTTTGTGATCGTGTTGTATGTGGTCACCATTTTGGTGAAGCTTGCCGCAACCTTCTGGGGATAGCGAATGTGGCAGCGTTTTAGTTTCGACGACATCCTTACCATCGGGCATTACCTAGGCGTTCTGACCTCGGTGTTCGCTTTCGCCTTCCTGGTACCCCTTTTGACGGCGCTCATATGCCAGGAATGGGAGCCCTTCCTTCGCTATGCCATGTCGGTGGGCATCGCGCTCACCTTCGGTACTTTGCTGCGGCTGCTGCGCGTGAACCCCGGGCGCCTGACTCATCAACAGGCCATGGCGGTCACGGGCTTTGCCTGGATGTTCTTGGCTCTAATTGCGTCGGTTCCTTTGGCGCTTTCAGGACATTACGCCACTTATTTGGACGCCCTGTTCGAAGGCGTTTCGGGCTTAACCACCACCGGCGCCTCGCTCGTGATCGACTTGGATCATATGGCCTATGCCGACAACATGTGGCGCTTCGTCCTGCATTTCCTTGGCGGCTTGGGTTTGATCGTCGTCGCCTTGGCCTTGGGGTTGATGGGCTCGTCGATGTCGGGCTTGTATTCTTCTGAAGGCCGCAGTGACCACGTGCTTCCCAACATCGTCACCACCACGCGCCTTATCGGCGGCATCTCGCTCGCGCTCATTGCTGTGGCAACTTTGTTGCTTTCCTTCTTCTGCTTGGTTTCGGGCATGGAGCCTCTGCGCGCCGTGTTCAACTCGCTTTGGATTGCGATTTCAGGCTTCATGACGGCTGGCTTCGCCCCGACGAGCCAATCGATTTCCTATTACCATTCCTATCCTTTGGAAATGGTCTGCATGGTTTTGATGATTCTGGGCTCTATCAGCTTCGCGCTGCTGGTTGAGGTGTGGAAGGGCCGCACTTTCAACTTCTTCAAGGATCTTGAGATTCGCGTCGGCGTGATCTGGCTTTTGGTTGCCACGGCGGTGTTCATGGCGTCCTTGGCGGTTTCGGACACCTTCCCCGACCTGCCTGAACTTTTGCGTCGCGGCGTGTTCATGGTTATCTCGGCCATGTCCACCACGGGCTTCGAGGTGGTGACGAGCAATCAGTTAACCACCAGCTTTTCGTCAGGTGCCCTTTTGATTTTGATCTTGCTCATGGCTATCGGCGGTTCGAGCGGATCGACCGCCGGCGGCATGAAGCTCATGCGCGTGGGCATTGTAGTGAAGTCCCTTGCCTCCACGGTTAAGGAAACGCTTGCCCCGGAAAACGCCCGCGTGTCGGTTGTGTACCACCATCTTGGCAGGCATGTTCTGTCGACCGATCTTGCGCGTTCTGCCATGACCGTTTCAACCTTGTTCGTGGTTGCCTTTGTCATCGGCGCGCTTGCCGGTGTAGCTTACGGCTACGATGCCATCTCGGCCATCTTCGACTCGGTTTCCATGGCATCCAACGGTGGTTTGTCCGCCGGCGTTATCAGCACAGGCATGCCCGCTCCCCTGGAAGCTCTCTACATTCTTGAGATGTGGGCAGGGCGTTTGGAGTACGTGACTCTGATTGCGCTGCTTGTCAAAATCGTGATGTCGGTGATTCCCCGTCGTAAGGGCGCGAACTAATGGGCGTCCTGGTTAAGAATACGAGGAAGTGCATCTTGGGCCTAGCGCTTGCGTTTGCTTTGTGTGCGGGCATGTATGCTCAGGCCTTGGCCGACGAGCCCGAGACTTCTTCGGACAATACGGTCAACACCAACCAACTGCCTGATAGTTCCTTTTTGTACGACGTGCCTATATCCGAGCTGACCACGGCCGATTCCTTCCACGATAACCAGACCGTTCAGGTGAAGGGCGAGGTCGTGGGCGATCTGATAGCCGATGAAGGGGCTTCATCTTATTGCTGGGTGAGCTTGCAGGAGCTCGACGCGGAAGACCCGGCCGTTGTTTCCATCCACATGACGCGCGAGCTGGCCAACCAGATCGATTCCTACGGTCACTATGGTCAGCAGGGAACAACCTTGCAGGTCATGGGTACCTTCCATCTTGCTTGCGGTGACCATCAAGGTCTGTCCGACATCCATGCCGAAACAGTTTCCGTTGTTGCCAGCGGCAAGGCCGTCGAGATAGAGCCAAGCTCAGTGCTTTTCACCTTGGCCTGGATGTTTCCCCTAATCGGTTTGTTGCTGGTTTTGTATTACCGCCATCGTAACGAGCAGGAGCGTTGATGCGAGGACGTGTGGTTAAACTCGATCGCGGCTATCCCCTGGTTCGCCTTGAGGATGGCGCTGAGGTGCGCTGCGAGCATGCTATTGCCCTGGTGAAGACCAAGGAACATCGTGCAGTGATCGGAGACGAGGTGGAGATCGAGCTGCCGGATGGCCATGACAAAGGTCGCATCGTCGAGGTGTTCCCCCGTCGCACGAGCTTTGTTCGCAAGGACCCCACCGAGCGTGCTTTGCCCCAAACCCTTGCCGCGAATTTCGATCTGGTGCTGGTTGCCCAGCCTCTCGACCAGGTGAACACGCGACGCCTTGAGCGTGAGCTGGTGCTTGCGCACGAGACGGGTGCCGAGGTTGTGGTTGTTTTGACCAAGGCTGACCTTTTAACCGATGAGGGCCAGGCCAAAGCCACTCTCAAGAGCATCGAGGGCTTCGTCGGCAACGATAAGGTCATGGTCTTGTCGGGCGAGGATCGCGCATCGATCGATGCGGTGGCTGATCTTATCGCCGACGGGGACAAGGTGGCCATTTTGGTTGGTCGCAGCGGTGTGGGCAAATCGACCCTGGTCAACATGCTTGTTGGTTACGAGCTGCAGAAAACCACCGAGGTGCGCGAGGACGGCAAAGGCCGCCACACCACTGTTTCACGTGAAATCATCAAGCTTCCTCGCGGCGGTTACATCGTCGACATGCCCGGCGTGCGCGGGCTTGGCCTATGGGATGCCGAGGAAGGCATCGGCGCTGCGTTCTCGGATGTCGAGGAGCTGGCGGCATCGTGCAAGTTCCGCGATTGCAGCCATACCAACGAGCCGGGCTGTGCCGTTCAAGCGGCGGTTGCCGACGGCACGCTGGCAACGCATCGCCTGGAAAGTTACCTGCGCCTGAAGGATGAAAGTGCCGAGGTTCGCCGTCGCCGCACCGAGGCCGAGCGCATTCGCACGCGTCGCGGGCATCCGCGCCGCCGTCGTTAGCTTCTTTTCCTTGGGAATCTTCCTTGAATCTAATTCCCAGTAAATTACTATGATATAGTTCAGCATAGACTGCATAGGCTGCCTGAGGTGTGCGCTTGCCGCCCTGGCCTGACCGCACATCAGGCGAAGGCAGCCTTTGAAACATACTGGAATTACGAGGAAGAGGAGTGATTCCCATGGCCAAGGCCATCCTTGAAACCAAGGGCTTGACTATCGCTGCGGACGAAACCCCGCTGCTGCATGAGATCGATCTGATCATCGAAGAGGGGACGACCCATGTTCTGATGGGTCCCAACGGTGCGGGCAAATCCACGCTCGGCTCCGCCTTGATGGGAAATCCCGAGTACACGGCCACGGCCGGCAGCATCATTTTCGACGGTCAGGACATCACTGAGCTCTCGCCCGACAAGCGCTCCGCTGCCGGTTTGTTCATGAGCTTTCAGGCTCCCGTCGAGGTGCCGGGCGTTCCCCTGTTCACCTTCCTGCGTGCCATCGTGGCGCAGCGTCCCGATCTCAAACTGCGCGGTCCCAAGCTGAAGAAACGCATCACCGAGATCATGGCGCAACTCGACATGGACCCAAGCTACCTTGATCGCGAGCTCAACGTGGGCTTTTCCGGCGGTGAGAAGAAGAAGGTCGAGATGCTGCAGCTCCTTTTGCTACAGCCCAAGCTTGCCATCTTGGACGAGACGGATTCCGGCCTTGATGTAGACGCGCTTGACACTGTTTCACGCGCTATTCGTATTTACCAGGAGGAGATGAACGGTTCCCTCCTGATGATCACGCACAACACCCGCATCCTTGAGCACTTGGATGTTGACCAAGTGCACGTTTTGGTGCGCGGCCGCTTGGTTGACGCCGGTTGCGCCTCCCTCATCAACGAGATCAACGACCACGGCTTCGAGCGCTACGTTGGTCAGGCCGGCTCCGGCGCCGCATCGGTTGCCGCAGCTCAGGCCAAGGCCGCCGCAGCCCAGGAAGAGCCTCAGTTCGACGCCGCACAGGCAATCGAGAACATGGAGGCCGCCCTTGCCGAGGCCGACGCCAAGGCAGGCGAGTAAAGATGACGTCGCGATCCAATGTCGCCGACGTAGATCGTTCCCGCTACGACTTCATTAAAAGCGAGGCTCATAGCGAACGATTGAGCGCCGGCTTGACCCCCGAAATCATCAGGGAGATCTCTGCGCGCAAGGACGAGCCCGAATGGATGCTCGATCTGCGTTTGAAGTGCCTGGACATCTACCATCGCACGCCTGTTCCCAACTGGGGTCCGGCGCTCGATGGTCTTGATATCGAGAACATCGTCACCTACGTGAAGCCCGAAGGCGAGCAGAAATCCGACTGGGATTCCGTGCCCGAGGACATCAAGGATACCTTCGATCGCCTGGGCATCCCCCAAGCTGAGCGCGCCTACCTCGCCGGCGTGGGCGCTCAGTACGACTCCGAGCTGGTGTATCACAACATTCAAGATTCCGTTGCCGATCAGGGCATCGTCTACTCCGGTATCGAAGAGGCGATGAAGGATGGCTGGGAAGGCGTTATCCACGACCACTTCATGAAGCTGGTTCCTCCGACCGACCATAAGTTCGCCGCGCTGCATGGTGCCGTGTGGTCGGGCGGTTCCTTTGTGTACGTGCCCGCTGGCGTGAAGCTTGACTTCCCTCTGCAAAGCTATTTCCGCCTTAACGCCAAGGGCGCCGGTCAGTTCGAGCACACCTTGATCATCGTCGAGGAAGGAGCCGAACTCCACTTCATCGAAGGATGCTCCGCCCCCAAGTACAACGTGGCCAACCTGCATGCGGGCTGTGTCGAGCTCTTCGTCGGCAACGACGCGAAGCTGCGCTACTCGACCATCGAGAACTGGTCGAAAAACATGTACAACCTCAACACCAAGCGCGCTACCGTGGGCGCCCGCGGCAGCATCGAATGGGTTTCGGGTTCCTTTGGCAGCCACGTGGGCTGCCTGTATCCCATGAGCATCCTCGCCGGCGAGAAGTCGACCAGCGAGTTCACGGGCATCACTTTTGCAGGCACCGGCCAGGATCTGGATACCGGTTGCAAGGTGGTGTGCGCCGCGCCTGAGACCAAGGCGGTGGTGAACACCAAGTCTATTTCAAAGGGCGGCGGCGTTTCGACCTTCCGTTCGTCGGTTTCCGTTACCGAGAAGGCCGAAAACGCAAGCGTTGCCGTTTCCTGTGCCTCGCTCATGCTCGACGACGAATCCCGCTCTGACACGATTCCCGCCATGGACATTCGCAACCAGAACGTGAGCGTTGGCCATGAGGCCTCGATTGGCCGCATCGGCAATGACCTTATGTTCTACCTGATGAGCCGTGGCATTCCTGAGGAAGAGGCCTCGACCATGGTGGTCAACGGCTTTGCCAACCCGGTGTCCAAGGAGCTGCCGCTTGAGTACGCGGTCGAGATGAACAACCTGATCAAACTTGAGATGGAAGGGGCGATTGGCTAATGGCAACCCAAACTGACACTGCTCGCGCTGCCGCTTCCTTCGGCTCTATGAACGGCCTGCTTACCAGCACCTGGAACAGGCTTGAAGCCAACGGCACGCCCTTCGAGCTCGGTTCGCTACGAGCGGCCAACCCTTTTGCGGTTTCACTTGATTTGCCTGTGGACGTGATGGGCCACAACCAAGGCGCCTTTGACGACGCATGGGCGCAGTTCGAGCAGCGTGCACGTGATATATCCGCCAAACGTGTGACCGTGCGTTCCACCGCCGACGTGGACAAGGAACCTTTCAACGAGTTCGCTGCTCAAGCGGCGGACGAACTCGATGTTCCGGCTCGCAACGCCATTCCTCGTTCTGCAACGGATGCCGCCCTGGGCGATGAGGCCAACGCGTTCCTTCGCGCTCAGGCAACCGCCCAATCCATCGTCGACGTGGCGGCTTACCACGAGGCCAGCGCCCCCGTTGTCATGCGCATCAAGGCGCAGGACGGCGCCTTTGCCGTGGGTAGCCTTGACGTCCATGTGCACGAAGGGGCACGGCTTAACCTGGTTTTGGAGGCCGATTCCCCCTCGGCGGGCACCGGCGCTGTCGGCATGGTGGTTCGCATCATCGCCGACGCGGGTTCGCGCGTGAACATCAAGCAGCTGCAAACTCTAGGTTCCACCTGGGATTACTTCGAGTCCATCGAAATCAAGACGGCCGATTCGGCTCGTGTCGATGTTGACCAGGTATATCTTGGCGGAAAGAAGAGTTTCTTCGGCTTCGGCAATGCTTTGCTCGGTCACAAGAGCGTCTGCAACATTGCTACCCACTACTTGGGCGCCGGAAGCTCGGCTCTCGATTTCAATTACCTCATCAGGCAGTTCGGTAAGCAATCCACGTCCAACCTCATTGCCAACGGCGTGCTTATCGGCTCGTCCGACAAGATCCTGCGCGGCACCATCGATTTGATTCATGGCTGCAAGGGCGCGGTTGGCCACGAGTTGGAAACCGTTCTTCTTGCCAACAAGGACGTGCGCAACCGCACCATCCCCATCATCCTGTGCGACGACGACGACGTTCAGGGCACCCATGGCGCCACCATCGGCCACGTGCCGGAGTCTCAGCGTCACTACCTGGCCTCGCGCGGTCTTTCCGACGTGCAGATCGAGGCTCTGTTTACGCGCTCGCTTTTCGAGAAGGCCCTGATCGATGCCTTCGACGATGAGTCGCGTGCCGCGATTTCGCGCTTGGCCGAAACGAGCTTCGACTACGAATTGGGCGACGCTCCTGACGAGCGCGACGAGGAATCCATTCAGGCTGCAATCGATGCCAAGTTGGCTGCTGGCCTGGCTGCCGGCGCGGCTGCGCGCTCGCAAGCCCAAGCTTCCGAAGGAGAGTAAGCATGGCAAATCCAAGCATGGCTGAGGCCTTGGACATCAAGGCCAATCCTTTCAAGAAAGATTTCCCCCTGCTGGTCAACGAGTCGGGTCTGGCTTTTTTGGACAGCGCCGCCACCGCGCAGCGCCCCGCTTGCGTGCTCGACGCCCAGCGTAACTTCTACGAGACCATGAACTCGAACCCCCTGCGTGGTCTGTATCGCCTAAGCGTTGCCGCCACCCAGGCTATCGAGGACGCGCGCAAGGAAGTGGCTGCCTTCATCGGCGTCGACGATGCCGACGAGATCGTTTTCACGCGCAACGCCTCCGAATCGCTCAACCTCTTGGCGGTAAGCTACGCCCCTTCGATCTTGAAGCCGGGCGACGAGGTGGTCATTTCCATCATGGAAC
>CAVAUO010000072.1:0-8643 GCA_963591685.1 Escherichia coli | reverse complement strand
GCGGTGCAGTCCGTGGGAGGATAGGTCGTCCCGCCCATGCAGGGCGCTTTCTCGTTTCTCGGGCCCTGAAGCGCCGGCGGTCGCCCGCGTCGGCCCGCCGCCGGAGGCGGGAGCGCGGCCCGCGTCGGCTTCCGATGCGCGGTTCGAGCGCCCTCAAGGGGCGCTTTTCTTTTTTCGGGGACTCGGTTATCTTCGCTATTTGCTTGTGTTCGCTTTACGTCTTCGTGGAAATTACGTTCGCTTGTGGATAGAATTGCTGTGATAGAACCTAAGCGAAAGGCGGATCTTATGGCATTCGTTGAAATAAACCCCAAGAAGCTCGTCGAATCTCCTTTTAAGCTGTTCGATGACGAATGGGCTCTTTTGACGGCAGGCCCCTGCGATAACTGCAACACAATGACGGTTTCTTGGGGTGCCGCAGGTACTTTGTGGGGCGGACCTTCCGTTACTGCTTACGTGCGCCAGACGCGCTACACCAAGGAATTCATGGACAGCAATGATTCCTTCACCCTTTCCTTTTTCGGGGGTGAGTGCAAGAAAGCGCTCGCTCTTTGCGGCAAGGTGTCTGGCCGCGACTGCGACAAGATTGCAGAAGCAGGTCTTACCGTTGGGGATTTTGACGGCGCAGCTGCTTTCGAAGAGGCGCGTTTGGTGCTTAAGTGCTCTAAGAAGTTCGTTCAGCTCCTTGCACCCGAGAGCTTCGTCGATAAGAGCATTTTGGATAGGTGCTATGACGATAAGGACTATCACTCTATGTACATCGGCCTTATCGAGAAGGCTTACGTCAGGGTATAGCTGCCGCGTGTTCTTGTTTCGGAATTAATGCTGCGTTCTTTATGCTAAGAAAGCGCAGGGTTTTGTGGACAGGTCGTTGCATCAAGCTTGCGTTTGCCTGGATATTAGCTGAGCTAGGCTTATCTGAAAGCAGACGTATTCGATTAAAATGCCGCCTCTCAATGAACGGGAGGCGGCATTTTGCGTTTGATTTGCTTTATTGGCCTGTGAGATTGAGCTTGTGCGTGCTGGAGCCGTTTTGTGGGTTTATGAAATAGCTTTGCCGAGAATTGGAGTTCCTTATTGAATTACGTGATGACGTCGTTGCATGCTGGAACTGTTTTGCTCGGCTACGAGATGGCGTCGCTGCGCTCTTTGATCTTCTTGGCAATGCGCTTTTTCTCGGAGCCGGTTGCGGGGGTAGGCTGGTAGTCGTTGTACGAGGAATGCCCCGAAAGGGAGCAGGGAATCGTGTTGATGGTGTCGGTGTTGATGGTGTCGCCTTCGATTTTGAAGGTCTGCTGGAAGATCCACGTGTCTTTGTCGGTTGGGTTGGCATTGCCGCCGAAGCAGAAGTTGCCCATCGAGTAGACGATGTAGCGGCCGTTGTATTGCTCGTAGCCCTGAATCACATGCGGATGGGAGCCAACCACCAGGGTAGCGCCCGCGTCAATTGCCGCATGGCCCAGCTCGCGTTGGTCAGAGTCGGGCGTGGCTTCGCGTTCGATTCCCCAGTGGATGTAATCGATGATCACCTGTGCGCCGTTTTCCTTGGCTTCTTTGATCTTGGAGACCATCTCGTCCTTGATGCCGACGCCCTCGGCAAGCTCGTAAGTGCCAATCAAGGCAACCTTGGTGCCTTTGACGTCCATGTAGGCGATGTTGTCGTAACCGAAGCTCTGGATACCGGCGTCGTTCAGGGCGTCGACGGTATCGGTGTAGCTTTGGTTGCCGTAATCGTGGCTGTGATTGTTGGCCGTGCTCGCGGCCTCAACACTGCTCGAGGTGAGAATCTTCGTGTAGGCTTTGGGGCCCTTGAAGGCAAATTTCTTGTCGGCACGGTTTGTTTCGTTGGTGAGCGTTCCCTCGAAGTTTACGACGGTCAGGTCGTCCGCCTCGAAAATGCTCTTAACGTTTTTAAGGAAGTACGAGTAGTCCTTGTTCTGTTTATTCACCATTGCCGTGAAGTTGGCGGAGCTGTCGAAGTTCTCGTCGGTTCCTAAGGTGCAATCGCCCGCAAAGGAGACGGTGAATTCCGTGGATTGAACAGTGTCGGCTGCGGTGTCGCTGGTGGTTAGCGCCTCCTGCTGTTGGGTTTCCCCATCGTTGGAGCTGCAGGCGTTTAGAACGAAGAATGCGATGACGATAAGCACAACGAGGACCGCGAGTAAGATTACGTTGATGTTCAAACCGAAGGGGCCTGTGCCGTTGGAGCTGAAGGGGCTTTTGCCCTGGGATTTACCTCCGCTGAAGCCGGTGCTTCCGATGCGATTGCCTATCCCTCCGCCGTTGCCGCCGGAGAAGGGCAGGCCGATGTTGTGAGGCTGGGTGGAATGCCTATGTTCCTTTTTGCCAAGATTTAGGTTGCGCTGCGATTGCGTGTCGCGGCGCGAACCGTGGAACTCCTGGTCAAGCACGCTGCGCGGGTGAATCTCCGAAGAGGCGCTGGCGGTGTTGTACCAGGAAGGTTTGCCCGCATGCGCTTCGGGCGCGCCATCTTGCTGCGCCGAGACAGCTTGCTCGGAGGCGTGGGCATCGTATTCCACGAGGTTGCGGCTGGTGCCGGAACGTCGTGCGCTTCGACGCTGGCTTGCGCTAGCGCCTCGCGATGAGCCCGCCGAAGACCCGGTATTGCCGCCCTCCACGCCGTAAGCGTAGGCGGAATTGGGATCGGCAGGCGCGTTGCCCGTATTGGTACCGGCGAATCCACCAGCTGTCCCGGAAGTTTGGGCTGCGCCTCTACCTGCATCAGGGTTCTGATCTTCGGGATTCAACCAAGGGTTGGGACGAGCTCCGCGGTTGATGTTGGGGCTTGCGGGATTGGCAGGGTTCCCGCGTAAGGGCGCTTCGCGGTTGGTGGTTCGAGGGACGGGGGCGGGCTCTTCTTCCTGGCGAGTAGCGAAAAGGCTGTTCACGGGGTTCTTTTGGCGCGTATTAGACCAAACAACCTTGCCGTCAACCAGCTGTGCTGACTTGCTTTTAGTGTCGTTCACCTGGCCGTTGTACCAGCTCCCAGTGAAGCGTCCAGGTTGCACGCGGCTGGAGTGCCAGTGGCTTTCCGATTCGGAGTGCCACGACCCGTTCCAGGCGTTTTTGCTCTCGTTTTCTTCAGGCGATTTGTCTGCCATCACTGTCCCTTTCCTCGCTCAAGTAATGGTACCAGTAAAAACACGTATTCATTGTGGTGGTATGAAGGGGATTTGCGCAGCTTGGTGTATGCTTGCCCCTAAGAAAAGAAAGGCTAGGCAAACAGCATGATCATCTATAAAACTCCTCAGCAAATCGAGGAATACGCGCAAGGGGCGGGCGTTTTGAGCGCCCGCGTTCTGCGCGAGGTCGGCGCTCGGGTGAAGCCGGGCGTTTCCACTCTTGAACTCGATCAGTTCGTGGAAACCTATATTCGTCTGCACGGCGGCACTCCCGGTTTCAAGGGCCTCTACGGCTTCCCGGGGTCCATCTGCGCCTCCGTCAACGAGCAGATCGTCCATGGCATCCCGTCCAAGAACGTCGTCTTAAAAGAAGGCGACATCATTTCCATTGATACGGGCGCCACGGTCAACGGCTGGGTGGGCGATAACGCTTGGACCTTTCCAGTGGGCAAAATCAGCCCCGAGAAGAAGCGCTTGCTCGAGATCACCGAGAAGTGCCTGTGGGCCGGTATCGAGGCTGCGCGCCCCGGCAACCGCCTTGGCGATATTGGCCATGCGGTCCAGGAGGTCGCGGAAGGCGCCGGTTACGGCGTTGTACGTGAGTATGTTGGGCATGGCGTCGGCCGCGTTATGCACGAGGATCCCAACGTCCCCAACTACGGCAGGAAGCACACCGGCATCGAGCTCAAGCCCGGCATGATCATCGCCATTGAGCCCATGATCAACATCGGCACGCACAAAACCCGCACCTGCGACGACGGTTGGCTCGTCGTGACCCGTGACGGAAAGCCTTCCGCTCATTTCGAGAAGACCATCGCCATTACCGAGGACGGTCCACGCGTGCTCACGCGCGAGCCTGATTTCCTGCGACCCGTCAACAAGTAGGTGGTTCGGGCGGGCGGTATAGGAAGGCGGCCTAGGTAGCGCATAAATTCGTCGGGGGACGAGCCGGTTGAGCCTGAGTTAGTTGATCTTAGGTTCAACGAGCCTGAGTCGATCGAACGTGAGCTGATTGAGCCGCCTCTTCCGTATAAAAGCCACGAAGCGCTAAACATCAACTTCGCTATCGAGCATTCAGGCCCACCAACAGGTAAGTTGATGGGCCTGAATTCGTTTCGATGTCGACCTTGCGGTGTCGATGTTGCGACGTAGGATCGAAGGGCTTTCTAGCTGAAGAACACCTCGGAGGCGCGCTCATAGAACGAGCCGGACTTGTAGCGAAGAAGGATGGTTGGCTCGTCGCCGGTGGAAACGGTGATTCTTTGAATGGGGCTGTCGAAATGCACAGGCTCGCCATCAATGAAGAGCGACGATTCGCGGTTGTCATCGGAATCGCGCATGACGATTTCCACCACATCGGAGGGCGCGGTGACGAGCGCGCGGGAATGCAGGGTGTGGGGCGCGATGGGTACAACCACCAATCCGTTGTAGCCGGGGCTCACCAAGGGTCCGCCGGCGGAAAGCGCATAGCCGGTTGAGCCGGTGGCCGACGAGACCACCAAGCCGTCGCCGCGCATGTCGGCGATTTTGATGCCGTCAACGTGATAGGTGAAGTCGATGCTGCGTCCGCGCTCGCCGCGGGTGAGGGCCATCTCGTTGAGCGAGAAGAACTCGTAGACCGGCACTTCCTGTTGGGCAATGGCTTGCTCGGTTGGATCACGTGTGAATTCCGTGGGCTGAAGCTCCACGCAAACGCGCAGGTTGGTACGCGCCTCGGTGATGGCATCCCCGCTCAGCGCCGCGGCCACCAAGGGGATGAGCCCCTCAGCGTTTGAATTTGCCATGAAGCCCAGGTGCCCGTAATTGGTGCAAAGGATAGGGATGCGGCGATAGCCCACTTGGCCTGCAGCGCGCAGAATGGAGCCGTCTCCGCCTAAGACGATAACCATGTCGAACTGGTCCATGTCGCCGACAAGCCCTACGATGGGCTTGAAGAAGGGAACCTCGTTAGAGTCGAAGCATTCGTACTCGATTCCTTGGCTGGTGAGGTACATTTCCAAGGTGAACGACGCTTCGAATGCTTTTGAGTTGTATTTATTGCGAACAATAAGAAAGCGCATGCGAATTCCCTTACTATGATTTAGCTGAATGCAGCCTAAGGCGCCGTGCCTGGCTGCATTGCTTTGCAGATCGCCCATCTACCAGGTTTAACCGTTGAAGTTTGCCGGCAGGTGAACTCTGCAGGGAATTACACTATAAAGCAAAAGCGTATGGGGGCCTTGTGGCGAACGATACAAGCACGAATATTCTTAAGAACACGGGCCTGATCTCGCTGTGCACCCTTGTTTCCCGCGTGACGGGTCTGCTGCGCACCTGGGCTATGGCCTTCGCGCTGGGCAACACCCTGTTCACCTCGGCCTATCAGATCGCCAACAACCTGCCCAACATGGTCTTCGAGCTGTGCGCTTCGGGTGTTTTGGGAACCGCCGTGTTCGTGCCTTTGTACCTGCTCCAAAAAGACAAGCATGGGCAAGAAGCGGCCGAGCGTTTCACCAACAACATGCTCACTTTGACGACCATCTTTTTGGGCGTGCTCTCCTTGGTGTGCGCCGTTGCCGC
The DNA here is from genome assembly GCA_963591685.1 of Escherichia coli. Lineage (GTDB taxonomy): Bacteria > Actinomycetota > Coriobacteriia > Coriobacteriales > Eggerthellaceae > Anaerotardibacter. Next base: position 2,941 of record CAVAUO010000072.1, on the reverse strand, counting down.
GCCTTTGATCATCCAGACGCAGACCTTCACCGTCGGCGCTGGCGAAACCCAGGATCTGGCCATATTCTTCTTCAGGATTTTCGCGATCCAGATTTTGTTCTATGGTTTGAGTGCCCTTGTCATGGGTGTTTTGAATGCCGAGCGTGAATTCCTGGCGCCTTCTTTGGTTCCAATTCTCAACAACCTCATCGTCATCATCACGATGTTCGGCTTTGTGCCGCTTTCCGCCTGGGACACTACGGCATCCATGTGGTGGCTTGGCATCGGCACGACGCTGGGCGTCTTCGTTCAGCTTGCCGGCCAAGTGCCGGCGCTGATTAAGCATGGCTTCAAGTTCAAGCCCGTCGTGGACCTGCGCGACCCGATGCTTGTTGAGGCCTTCAAGATGGCGGCGCCCATGTTCCTCTACGTGGCCGGCACCATGATTACCATCAGCTGCCGCAACGCTTTCGCGCTCGATGCCGCTTCAAACGGCCCGTCCACCTTGTCGTACGCGCGCATGTGGTGGCAGTTGCCCTATGGCGTTATTGCCGTGTCTATTTCGTCCACCATGCTTACCGAGATGGCTGATTGCGCCGCGAACGAAGATTGGCGGGGCTTCAAGGACTTCGTTTCGAAGGGCTTGCGGTCGACCTTGTTCCTGATGCTGCCCCTTGCCGCTATGGTTGGCGCGCTTGCGATTCCCTTGATCCAGCTGTTCCAGGCGGGATCGTTTACCGCAGATGACGTTGCCTATGTTTCCGAGGTTTTGGCTGCTTGGACCATCAGCCTGCCTTTCTATGCGGGCTACATGTATTTCTACAAGGTCTTCGCGGCCATGCGCAAATTCACGCTCTTTGCCTGTGTGGACATCTGCATGCGCCTTGTTCAGGCCTTGCTTTACTCCTGGCTTTGCAAGCCCGAGAACTTCGGCGTTGTGGGTATTCCCCTGGGAGACATCTTCTTCTACGGAAGCATGTTCCTGATTTGTTCGCTCATCGTGTATCGCAGGGTCGGCAGCTTTGGCTTCGGCAAGGTTGTGGCGCTTGTGGTTAAGGGTGGCATTGCTTCTTTGATCGCTGCGGCTGTCGTCTACTTCTTGTCGGGTCTTGCGATGGAATGGTTTGCGCTGGTTAGCCTGCCTATCCCAGCTATCGCAAGCGCGTTCGTTACCGTTTGCGTATGCGGCATTCTGGGGCTCGTTGTGGCCTTCGGGCTGTGCAAGTTCATGAAGGTTCGCGAATACGAGATGCTCGCTGGTTTGGTCAAGCGTCTGTTCGGCAAGTTGAAGCGCGTTTGAGGTTTGCCCAGGGCCTGGTGTGCCCTGATTGCAGCAGCAAGCCTTGAGCGCCTGCCCTAGGGCCTGGGGCGTAGTTCTTGCTGGAATGCGAGCTTGCATTGCGGACTTCAAGATTCAAGATGACCCTTTTGCACGATAGCCTATTTTCGATTTTTTCAGATGCTGGTGCGCGACTTGTTTCGTGCTTGTGCACGGAGGGAATCCTCCTGTGCCTGTTTGGATATAGATGAGTAATGTGCTGGACACGCAGGATGAAGTTGGCTGCTATCGTGGGTGAAATCTTTGTTTGACCGGCCGTGCCATTAGCGATCTGGCGAGAAGAAACAGCGCTTAGTAGGGTAAGATTGAAAAAGAAAAAGCCTCACAGGGACGCGGGTTAACCTGGTGCCCTTCGGCCTGTCGCGCTTGGCGTTCGCCATGATGGTCTTGTTGAGGGCGCGCATAAAGAAAGCCCTCATTTCTTGTGTCTAAGAAATGAGGGCTGTTCAAATATGGGAGCTGTTCGCAAGCGTTGCCCTACTTGTGGTAGTAGTGGTGATTCTCGAATTGGGGCTCGCAGCACACGTTGATGCCGAGCGTGCGGTACAGGCGCTCATCGGCCTCGGGGATGATCACGCTGAAGAAGGCGTCGCAGCTCTGCAGCTTCTTCAAGGCCTCAAGCGCGGTGGCTGCCGCCTTGTCGGTCGCCGAGCTGATGGACAGTGCGATGATGGTTTCGTTGGGGTGCAGGCGAGGGTTCTGCGAGTGAAGGTAGTCGATCTTCATGTTGCAGATGGGCTCGAGCGCCTCGTCGGAGATTAGCAGTGCCTCGTCATCGATGCCTGCAACCGCCTTAAGCGCGTTCATCAGCGTGGAGCTGGCGGCTCCCAAAAGCGCAGAGGTCTTGCCGGTGATGACGCGCCCGTCTTCCAGGATGATGGCACCGGCGGGCAAGCCCGTGGCCTCGGCTTTGATAAGGGCCTCCTTGCGTCCGGGGTAGGTGTGGTAGTCGAGTCCGGACTGTTGCATGATCAGCTCGAGGCGCGCAACCTCCTCCTCGCCCGATCCCGTGCGTTTCACTTTGACTGCCGTGTTGAAGTAGCGGCGCAGGATCTCGTTGTTGGCGGCGCGACGGCACACTTCGTCGTCACAGATGGCGTTGCCTGCCATGTTGACGCCCATGTCGGTGGGCGATTTGTAGGGGGACTCGCCCAAAATCTTCTCCATCATCGCTTTGAGCACTGGGAAGATCTCGACGTCGCGGTTGTAGTTGACCGTGATCTCGTTGTAGGCCTCCAGGTGGAAGGGGTCGATGATGTTGGCGTCGTCCAGGTCGACCGTGGCGGCCTCGTAGGCAACGTTGACGGGGTGCTTTAAGGGCAGGTTCCAGATAGGGAAGGTCTCGTACTTGGCGTACCCAGCCAAAACGCCGCGCTTGTTCTCGTGGTAAAGCTGGCTTAGGCAGGTTGCCATCTTGCCGGAGCCAGGGCCAGGGGCGGTCACTACGACCAGGGGCTTTTCGGTGAGGATGTATTCGTTTTTGCCGTAGCCCTCGTCCGAGACAATATGCTCGATGTCGTGGGGGTAGCCGGCGATGGGGTAGTGCAGGTAGTGCGAAACGCCCAGGGTGTCCAGGCGCTTGATGAAAGCATCCGCGCCCGGCTGGTTGGCATACTGGGTGAT
>CAVAUO010000071.1:0-8769 GCA_963591685.1 Escherichia coli | reverse complement strand
CCAGACGCAATGCCCTTGGCCATGGTAAAGATGTCGGGGGTGAAGCCGAAGCTCTGGAAAGCGAAGGGCTTGCCAGTGCGGTAGACGCCGGTCTGCACCTCGTCGGAAATGACGAGCGCGTTGAACTGGCGAGCGTACTGCATGACCTCGCACAGGTAATCCTCGTCGCAGGGGCGCACGCCGCCCTCACCCTGGATGCACTCGACCATAACGGCGGCAACCATACCGTCCGCGTCGGCGAAAGCCTTCTTCAGGGCAGCCATGTCGTTCATAGGCACGGCAACGAAGCCGGCAGGCAAGGGCTGGAAGAGCTCCTGCTTGGCAGGCTGCGCGGTTGCGGCAAGCGTTGCCAGGGTACGGCCATGGAAGCTGTTGGTAAGAACAATGATGGTCTGGCCGCCGGTGCTGTAGCGCTTGGAGTAAGCGCGGGCCAGCTTGATGGCGCATTCGTTAGCCTCGGCGCCGGAATTGGCGAAGAAGGTAAGCCAGGGCGCACGGTAGAACTTAGGAACATCCTCGTTGGCCATGGCGCTGATCATCTTGGCGACCTCGCCGCGCTTTTCGATGTAGTAATAGTTGCTGACGTGAATCAGCTTCTCGGCCTGTTCCTTGATGGCCTCGACCACAGCAGGGTGGCAGTGCCCCAAGGAATCAACGCCGATGCCGGAAATGAAGTCGAGATACTCGTTGCCCTTGTCGTCCTTGACGGTCATGCCCTTACCTTCAACAAGCATGACGGGCTTGCGGCCAAAGGTGTGCATGACGTATTTGTCGTCGAGCTCCTTGGCCTCTTCAAACGTGGTGGCTTCAGTTAGAGCCATGTTCAATCAATCCTTTCTTTTTTCGCGGCGCGCAAGGCCGCACTGTATGCGTTCTGTGGGTTGGCGAATGAACCAACCGCAAACCACTGGGTTGCCCCAATGGGAACCGCCAAACACCCAAGAAGGATACCCGGCAGGGGTTGCAAAGATTAAAGACTACCAGTTTAGCGGTTTTCGCTCAGACGGGAAGCCAAAGTACCGAGCGGCGCCATTTCGTCCAAAGAAGCATGGCTGGAGTCGGCGTCGTAAATGAGCGTGCCCGAACCGCCTGTGGTCAAAAGCTCGATGAGGATGGAGTGCGGGCGCGTGCCGTTGACGATGTGAGCGCGGGGAACGCCGGCCTCGAGCGAGGCGACGCAGCTCTGGAGTTTGGGAATCATGCCCTTGGAGACCTTGCCCTCGGCGAGCATGCTGCGCGTTTCGTCAAGCGACATCTGGGAAACGAGCGAATCCTTGTCGCTGAAATCCTCGTAGAAGCCATCGACGTCGGTCAGGTAGATGATCTTGTGGGCGCCCAGGGCCGCGGCAAGCGCGGATGCGGCGGCGTCGGCGTTGATGTTGTAGGAGCCGCCGTCGGTGCCCTTGGCAACCGTTGCCACGATGGGGATGTAATCGGCGTTGATGAGCGCCTTGATGTAGGCCGGATCCACGTCGATCACGTTGCCCACGCGGCCCAAGTCGGGGCTCTTCTGCTCGGCAATGAGCGTGCCGGCATCGGCGCCGTTCACGCCGACGGCCAAGTTGCCGTGCGTGTTCATGGCAAGCACCAGCTCTTCATTGACCTTGCCGATGAGCGTCATCTTAACCACATCCATGGCCTCGTCGGTGGTGACGCGCTGGCCGTTTTTGAACTCGACGGGCAGACCGAAACGCTCCATGTTCTCGGAGATGGCCGCGCCGCCGCCGTGAACAATGACGGGGTTCATGCCCATGATCTTGAGCATGACGATGTCGCTCATCACGGCATCGCGCAAGTCGGAATCGACCATGGCGGCGCCGCCGTACTTGATGACGACCGTTTTACCGGTGGCGATCTTGATCCAAGGCAGGGCCTCGGTTAGGACTTCGCCGGTATGGCTCGAGGTCATCTTGCGGTCTTTTGCGTATTTCATGAGCGGTAATCTCCATTGATCGAGATGTATTCGTGGGTGAAGTCGCAGGTCCACATCGTGGTGGCGAACTCGCCTGCGCCGAGCCTGCAATCGAGGACGATCTCGTCCTCCTCAAATCGTCGCAGGGCCTCGTCCTCGTCGAAGGGAACGGGCAAGCCCTGGCGCAGCACCGGCAAACCCATGATGTCGATGTCGACCTTCTCCTGCTGGAAATGGGCACCCGAACGTCCGAGCGCGCCTGCGATGCGGCCCCAGTTGGCATCGTGGCCGGCGATCGCGGTTTTGACTAGCGGCGAGTTTGCCACGGTACGGGCGGCCATATCGGCATCATCTGCAGTGGCAGCGCCGGAGACCTTAACCGTGACGAGCTTGGTTGCGCCCTCGCCGTCGCGCGCCATCTGGCGGGCCAGGTTTTGGCATACCTCGTTGAGCGCCGCGGCGAATTCCTCCAAGGCCACGGAGCCCGGTTTGAAGAAGCCGGTGCCCGGAGCGGCCTTGCCCGAAGCAAAGGCTACGCAGGTATCGTTGGTGGAAGTATCGCCGTCGACGGTCACCTTGTTGAAGCTCGCGTCGGCCGCAGCCTTCAAGCATGCGTGCAGGTCGGCGGGAGCAACAGGAGCATCGGTGGTGATGCAGGCGATCATTGTCGCCATATTGGGCATGATCATGCCCGAACCCTTGGACATGCCGCCCACAGTGAAGGTGACACCAAGGTAATCGGGATCGGCGCTTGTGTAGCTGAGCGCCGCTTCTTTAGGAACGGTATCGGTGGTCATAATGGCGCATGCGGCGTCGTGCCCACATTTGCCCAGTTCAGCATGCAGGGCCGGGACGCCGTACTCGAAGGGCTCCATGCTCAGGTGCGTGCCGATGACGCCGGTCGAGGCAACAAGCACGTCTTCGGAAGCGCAGCCAACCGTATCGGCCACGATGCCTGCCATCTTGCGCGCGTTCCCCAAGCCGACCGAGCCCGTTGCGGCATTAGCGGTACCGGAATTGATTACCATGGCACGCGCGAGCCCGTAGCCCTGGCCATCCAAATGCTCACGCGAAACGGTGACGGGCGCGGCGCAAAAGATGTTCTGGGTGAACACGCCCGCAGCAGGGCAAAGCTCATCGGCCTCGACGAGCGCCATGTCCAAACGCTCGGGATTCTTGCGGAAGCCGGCATGAATGCCGCCCGCCTTGAAGCCGAGCGCAGAAGTGACTCCACCTTCGGGAATCACCGTGAATTCGTTATTCATATGAGCTCCTTTTGGGAACTAAGAAGGATTTGCAACAGTGGAAAGAGCGGTGTTGGCTGGCAGGCCCAAGACCAGGTTGGCGCACTGAACCGCCTGACCTGCGGCACCCTTGACGATGTTGTCGATGGCGCAGGTGGCGATAAGGCAGCCGGCGGTTTCGTTCAGGGCAATGCCCACGTGGGCGAAGTTGGTGCCCACGACCGAGCTCGTCTTAGGCTGCTGACCCTCGGGGAGCAGCGTGACGAAGGGCGAATCCGCATAGGCCTCGGAGTATCGTCGTCGGAAATCCGCCAGGCCCATGCCGCGCGCCTCGTCGGTGAGCTGCAAGGTGACGGTGGAAAGAAGACCGCGCGATGCGGGAGCCAAATGCGGGGTGAAGACCAAGCGGCCCTCGATTCCCAAAATCTGCTCAATTTCGGGGGTGTGGCGATGACTGGCAACGCCGTAAGCCTCGAAGTTCTCGTTCGCGGAGCAATAATGCGTGCGCGCGGTGGCGCTACGGCCGGCGCCCGTCACGCCGCTGATCGCATCGGCAACCACAACACCCTGCGAAAAAGGAACGCCAGGGGCCGCCGCCAAAGAAGTGGCGGTTGGGTAGCAGCCGGCACAAGCGACCAGCACGGCCTTGCCTGCGGCGAAATCGGCAGCGGCACGCGCCATTTCCTCGGGGTGGGTTTCGGGCTGGCCAAAGCATGCCGTAGCCAAAAGCTCAGGGCTCGTGTGCTCAACCTTGTACCAGGCCTCGTAGGTTTCCTTGCTGCGCAGACGATAATCAGCCGAAAGATCGACGACCGTGATGCCCTTTTCCAGATAGCCAGGCGCGCTCTGCATGGCAACCGTATGAGGGGTTGCCATGAAAACGAGGTCGCACTCAAGAACGGCCGGATCGTCGTGACGCGAGAAGCAAAGGTCGCAAACCCCCTGGAAAGCGGGGTATAAGCTTGCGACCGCGTTACCGGCGTCGGAGTTGGAGGTAACCACATGCAGGTCGAACTCAGGATGTCGCAGGACGATGCGCATAAGTTCCGCACCTGCATACCCTGCTGCTCCGATGATTCCGACCTTGTACATGTTGAACCTTTCCACCGCGCCCAACGGGCTTGCTGTTCACTGAAAATAGTTAGTGACCAGAATACTCCTTTTAAAGAAAAGATTCTTTTTAATTCCAGGTTTCTTCGCAGCGAGCACTCGAGCCGCGGGCGTCGCCCGATTTACGAGTCGCGCGTCGCCCAAAATAAAAGCCCGCGCCCGGTGCGGTACTTCCCCGCCAGGAGGCGACGGACACAGTGTGAAGGAGCCTCCGAAAACGCCTCTTTTAGGCAATGGCAGGCGCGCTGCGATAGACTGTTGGGCAATGTTTTTGACGATAAGGAGTCCCCATGAGCAACGAGGGCAAAAAAGTACGTACCCACTACAAGGGTTATCTGGACGACGGATCGGTATTCGATTCCTCCGCAGGCCGCGACCCGCTGGAGTTCACCTGCATGGCAGGCCAGATGATCCCCGGCTTCGACAAGGCCGTCGTGGACATGGCCGTTGGCGAGACCAAGACCGTCCACATCCCCGCAGCTGAGGCCTACGGCGAGCACGACCCCGCCATGGTTCAGTCGGTTCCCGCAGCAAACTTCCCCGGTGCATCCGATCTGCCCGTCGGCGAAAAGGTTTGGCTGCAAGGCCCCGGCGGCCAACCCTTCCCTGCCCTCGTCGTTTCCGTTGACGACGAGAAGGTCGTCTTCGACATGAACCACGAGCTTGCTGGCAAAGATTTGAACTTTGACATCGAACTTGTTGAAATCCTGGGCTAGCCCCGCTGCAGGCCGTTTTGACTGGCTGGCCTTGAATCGACCTTAGGCAAGCCCCTTTTGCGGCAATCCATCGCATCACAACAAGAGGCCTTAAGCCGTGCGCATTTTCCGTGCGCACGGCTTTCTTTTCTTCAAAAGCCCAAGCTCTAGGAGCTCCCAGCACGGACGAAAGCGCGTCGCACCTAGGCTTGTAAAGGTTTCGCAAAGTTTAACAATTCGCCTTTACCAATCCATGATGTGGTCTTTACCAGATGTTTGATTTGCTATCCTTTGTTCAAAGAAGTTGAACGTGCGTTTACGAGCGCCCAGCCGCAAATAGCCAGGCGCAAAACCGCAGGTGTTCAGCTACAAGTAACCGATCGGGCGTCCAAGGCGCCGGGTCGAGGGATTTGAAATCTTTATCACGAGGGGCGTTCATGGACTTAACTCTTCTGGGGTTTATCGACCAGGCTATGCAATATCCAGTCTTGTGGCTCATCCTTGTCCTGGTTTTGTTCGTGACCATCGTCTCCGGCGCAACCGACGCCCCCAACGCCATTTCCACCGCAGTGGCCAGCCGTTGCCTTAAGCCCAACACGGCCATCGCCCTGGCCGCCGTGTTCAACATGGTTGGCTTGATTGGCATGACCTACATCTCCACCTCGGTCGCCTACACCATGTTCAACATGGTCGATTTCTCGGGCAACACCGAAAACGCCCTGATGGCGGTGCTTGCCGCGATGGTCGCGGCGATTATCTGGGGCTGCGTTTGCTGGCTCTTCGGCATCCCCTGCTCCAAATCGCACTCACTTATCGCCGGCGTCACAGGCGGCGCCATCGCGATGAACGGCTGGGGCGGCGTCGTTCCCGATCAGTGGGCAAAAGTGCTCATCGGTATGGCGTTCTCGCTGATCGCGGGCTTTTTGCTTGGCTGGATCTTCAACAAAATCGTCGAGTTCATCTGCAAAGGAATGGACCGCCGCAGCGCCAACAAGTTCTTCCGCGGGTGCCAGGACGTTTGCGCCTGCGCGCTTTCGTTCCTGCACGGCGGCCAGGACGGCCAGAAGTTCATGGCCATCGGCATCTTGGGCATCTCGCTTTCGTTCGGGCAATCGGTGCCCGACGCCAACGGTTTCCCCTTGTGGCTGATGGTTATCAGCTCGCTTGCCATCTCGCTCGGAACCGCCGTCGGCGGCAAACGCATCATCAAGACCGTCGCCAACATGACCAAGCTCGAAATCCACCAGGGCTCCGCCGCAAACTTCTCAACGGTGACCACGCTTATCACCGCGTCCCTTACCGGCATGCCCGTTTCCACCAGCCACTGCAACAGCTCGGCAATCATGGGCGTGGGCGCATCACGTGGCCTGAAGAAGGTCGATTGGGGCATTGCCAAAAACATGCTTCTTGCCTGGGTTATCACCTTCCCTTGCTGTGGGCTTATCGGCTACGTGCTCGCGCAGCTGTTCATGATGATTCTTTAACTGCACCCGATGCCCTTTGACGACGAACAGGCGCCTCGCGTTTCCTGCCAGGTGCGCGCCGAATACGCCGGCGCAACAGTGGCCGAGGTGCTACGCCGGCAGCTGCACATTGGACGCAAAACCATCCGCCACGCACGCTATGTGGAAGGCACAATTCTTGTTGATGGGCAAGCCGCCCGCACCGATGCACGGGTGTACGCCGGCCAAAATGTTTCGATTCGCACCGACGATGCGCTCGTTCGCGCCAGCGTGCCTGGCATCACGCCTGAATACGGGCCCCTTGAAGTTCTTTACCTTGACGAATGTTTTATAGCGGTGAACAAACCGGCCGGCATGGTGGTGCACCCCCGCGTGGGCAACACGGAACACACCCTGGCAAACTACGTTGCCGGCTATCTGGAAAAGCACGGCATCCCCGGCAGCGTCCACCCCATTCATCGCATCGATGCGGGGACAACGGGCATCGTTCTTTTCGCGCTTTCGAGCTTTGCACAATCCGCGATTCAAGAGCAGCTCCATCGGTCATTCGAGCGTGACTACCTTGCCATCTGCACAGGCTGGATTGAGGGTACCTCCCAAGAAGCCAGCGCTCCGCCCAAGGAAGAAGTCCTTGATCTTGGCGTTGGCAGCGGGCCCAGCCCCAACCCCGACCTCAGCCCTGGTCTCGATCCTGGTCTTGGCCTTGCCCCCAGCCTCAATCCCGACCTCAACCTCGACGCTTTCCGCACGATAGATGCGCCCATCGCTCGCCGGAGTGACTGCAAGTCAACCAAGTTCGCGGTAGTGGGCGACGCCCCTTGCGTCACGGGCAGCGAGAAGAAGGCTGTTACTCACTTCGTGACGCTTGCGCAGCTTTGCGACAAAGCCCCCCTCTCGCTCGTGCGCCTGCGGCTGGAGACAGGCCGCACCCATCAAATCCGCGTGCACATGGCCCATCTGGGGCATCCACTTTTGAGTGACCCCTTGTACAGCACGACAGCACAAGAAGAAAGCGCGCCGCCAATGGGCCGGCCAGCCTTGCACAGCTGGAGCCTGCGACTCCAACACCCCTTAAGCAGCGAAGGGATCCGCATCCAGGCTCCCCTACCAGAGGATATGCAACGCTTCATTCCCAAGAATATCCAAGCGAAGCTTGGTTAGCCGAAAGCCTCGAACTTCGTTGGCCCACGACGCGAGCCCCGCCAGCCCAAAGCCCCAGCTTTGCTAGCCCAAAGCGCAAGCCTCACCAGCTCAGGACCCCGCACGTTCATCTGCGCTCCACAAAGATGGCGCCATAAGCCTCCATCGCCCATAATGAAGCGCATAAACAACCGCCAGCAAAGGACCGCCCATGACCTCCCTTGTCTCGCCACAACTCGCAGATCAGCTTTCGCACATCGTGGGAGCTTCCCATCTTCTGCTCGACGAGCCCCTGTCAAAGCACACCACCTTCAAAATCGGCGGACCAGCGGACGCGCTTGTGCTCCCTACGAGCATCGAGCAAGTTCATCAAATCATCACTGCCTGCCGTGAAACCCAAGTGCCGCTGCGCTTCATGGGCCTGGGCAGCAATATCCTGGCAAGCGATGCGGGCGTGCGCGGCGTGATAGTCAAGTTCGCGGAGAACTTCGCCTCGGTTTCGGTTGAGGGAACACGCGTTGTCGCCCAGGCGGGCGCCTCAAACGAACAGGTAGCCAAAGTGGCGCAGGCACACAGCTTGGCGGGCTACGAATTTGCCAGCGGGATTCCTGGCAGCATCGGAGGCGCAGCTATCATGAACGCCGGTGCCTACGATGGCGAATTCAGCAAAGTAGCCGTTGGTCTTAGCTGCCTTACTCCTGAAGGCGAGCTTGCCCAAGTGACAGCCGAGCAGGCGCAGTGGAGCTACCGCCATAGCATGATGATGGACAAAGGCTACGTCGTGCTTGAAGCCACCCTCGAGCTCACGCCCGACGAAAAAGACGACATCCAAGCTCGCATGGATGATCTGCGCGAACGCCGCGAATCCAAGCAGCCGCTCGAAATGCCTTCGGCCGGATCGACCTTCAAGCGCCCCGAGGGCTACTTTGCGGGCAAGCTCATCCAGGATGCGGGCCTTAAGGGCTACACCGTGGGCGGCGCGCAAATTTCCACCAAGCATTCCGGCTTCGTCGTAAACACCGGCAAGGCAAGCGCCGCCGATGTGGTGCAGCTTATCCATGATGTGCACGACCGCATCTTCGAAAAAGAAGGCGTGCACATGGAGCCCGAAGTGCGCATGTGGGGCTTCGAGGAGTCCAGGTAGCCGCCTCCGCCAACGCGCGGCCCCGTGCTCTTCTCTGCAATCCGAACAATTTGCTGAACAC
>CAVAUO010000070.1:0-8794 GCA_963591685.1 Escherichia coli | reverse complement strand
AAAAGCGCTCGCTCATCATCGCCGAGCAGAACCTCGTCAACCTCGACACCCAGCTTGGGATCGCGCAGGTTGTTGGCGCGGGCGTAGGCGGTTGCGAGATCCTCGAAGGCCTCGGGCTCGTTGGCGCGCGCCTCCTCCAAGGCAGAAACGCGATTCATGATCTCGACAGGCTCGAGCACGCCGCAGCTCAAAACCGCATCGATGGCGTCGGAGCGAGAGCCCGCGTCCTTAAGCATCACCTTGGTGCGCGTGACGAAGAAATCGATGACCTCGGCGCGAACGGCAGCCTTGTCGAAGTCGAGCGCCGAATAGGAATCGAGCGAAGCGTCGATGGCCTTGGAGAGACTCACGGGCAGACCAGCTTTAAGCATGTTCACCACGCCGATGGCGCTACGGCGCAAGGCGAAGGGGTCGGAAGAGCCCGTGGGGCCTTGCCCGATGGCAAACATGCCGCAAATGCTGTCGAGCTTGTCGGCCGTGGCGACGATCTTTCCCACCGTGGTCTCGGGAAGCTCGTCTCCGGCGAAGCGAGGCATGTAGTGCTGCTTGATGGCCTGCGCCACCTGAGGAGTCTCCCCTGCCGCCTCGGCGTAGTAGGAGCCCATGATGCCCTGAACGCTAGTGAACTCAACGACGGCACCGCTTACCAGGTCGGCCTTGCAAAGGTAGGCTGCGCGCTCGGCATCCGCCGCATCGGCATCGGACAGGCCGGCATCGGCGGCCATGGCCTTCGCAAGCGCCTGAATGCGCTTGGTCTTATCAAGGACGGTGCCGAGCTTTTCTTGAAAAACAACCTCGGAAAGCTGAGGCACGTAATCTTCCAGGGGCTTCTTAAGGTCCTCGTCGAAGAAGAATTTAGCATCGTACAAACGGGCGCGCACCACACGCTCGTTGCCGTCGATAATGGTAGCCGAGCACTCAGGGTTGCCGTTGCCCACCACCAGGAAGTGATTGACCAGCTTGCCATTGGCGTCGTAGAGCGGGAAGTAGCGCTGATGCACGAGCATGGCGTCGACGATGATTTCCTCGGGAACGGTGAGGAAAACCTCGTCGAAGGTGCCCATGAGCACGGTGGGATACTCGCACAGGTTAACGACCTCGACCAAAGTCTTGGGATGAAGCACCGACTTATAGCCCGTCCTCTCCTCGATGGCGGCAACGCCCTCGCGAATGAGAGCCTCACGCTCATGCTCGGAAGGGACTACCTTTGCCGCGCGGACAACGTCAAGCAAAGAATCGGCATCGGCCACCTCGAAGGGACCGGGAGCCATGAAGCGATGGCCGAAGGTAAGCCTTCCCGCCTTGAGCCCGGCGAACTCGAAATCAACGACCTCGGAGCCAAGGAGGGCGACGATCCAACGAACGGGACGCACGAAACGGTCGTGCACGGTGCCCCAACGCTGGGAGCGAGGCCAAGCCAAGCCCTTGATGACGCCCTCGAAAACGGAAGGCAGCAGCTCGGGCACCGAAACGCTGGGGATGCTCTTACGTGCGTAGACATAGCCGTCCTCGATGAAAAGGGCCTGCGCGGTAAGTCCCTTGCCGCGGGCGAAGCCGACTGCGGCCTTGGTGGGATTGCCCTCTTCGTCGAAGGCGATCTTGGCGCTGGGACCCTTGAAGAGCTCCTCGGTGGCCTCGGTGGCCTCGGGGACGTCCTTCACCACAAGGATCAAACGACGGGGCGAATCGGCTACCTGGATCTCACCATGAGGAATGCCGGCCTCGTCCAAAAGCTTGGGAGCGAGCGTTTTAAGCTGCTTGATAGCGGAGTTCAAGTCGAAGGCGGGAATTTCCTCGACGCCGATTTCAAATGCGAGGGTTTTGCACGTCATGTCCTACTCGCCTTCCTTTGCCTCGATGCCGACGACATGCTCCAGGTAAGAAGCACAACACGCTTTCGCCAAGGTGCGAACGCGCAGGATGTAACCCATGCGCTCGGTGGCGCTGATGACGCCTCGTGCGTCAAGAAGGTTGAAGGCGTGCGAGCATTTAAGAACGTAGTCGTAAGCGGGCAGAGGCAAACCAGCCTCGAGCACGCGGTTGCACTCGGCTTCGTAGCGGTCGAACTCGCCGAAAAGAAGATCGGTGTCGGCCACCTCGAAGTTGTAGGCGGAGAACTCACGCTCGTTTTCAAGGAAAACGTCACCATAGGTGAACACGGTGCCGTCAGCGCCGCGCGACCAAACCAGGTCGTAGACGGAATCAACGCCCTGAATGTACATGGCAAGGCGCTCAGCGCCGTAGGTGACCTCGGAAGGAACAGGATCGCATTCGAAGCCGCCGACCTGCTGGAAGTAGGTGAACTGGGTCACCTCCATACCGTTGAGCCAGACCTCCCAGCCCAAACCCCATGCGCCAAGCGTCGGGCTCTCCCAGTCATCCTCAACGAAGCGAATGTCGTGTTCTTCGGGATTGATGCCGATGGCACGCAAAGAACCAAGGTAGAGATCCTGGATGTTGTCAGGCGATGGCTTCATAATCACCTGGAACTGGTAGTAGTGCTGCATGCGATTAGGGTTTTCGCCGTAGCGACCGTCGGCCGGACGACGACAAGGCTGCACGTAGGCGGCACGCCAGGTGTCAGGACCCAAGGAACGAAGAGTCGTTGCGGTATGGAACGTGCCCGCACCCACCTCGTTGTCGTAAGGCTGCATGACCACGCAGCCCTGATCTGCCCAATAATGTTGCAGCGTCAGGATCATGTCCTGAAACGACAGCACATCACTCGATGGTGTGGAGCTCATCGTTGTCCCTTCTTCTTAGCAAAGTGATTGGAGGTTGATTGCGTTCCGAAATCAACGGAATTCGTTATTTTAAAGCAAGCCGATATCTTGCACAGGCCAATAAATAGCAATGGCGCGACCGAAGACGCTACTGGTTTTAACGGCCCCGAAGTAGCGCGAATCAGCCGAGTTCTCGCGGTTGTCGCCCATTACCCACACGCAGTCGTCCGGAACCGTGTAGGGATATGAGATTTCCGTGCCGTTTGCCGACATCAAAGGCGAAGACGAGGCGATTTTTCCGTCTGAACCGCGCGCAACATAGGGCTCGTCGAGCTTGACGCCGTCTACGTAAACGACGTAATGATCGTCCCCGGAAGAATCGGTGTAGTCCTTAACCAGGTTGACCGTTTGACCGCCCGTAGCGATAACGCGCTTGATGAGCACGCGAGACGGGGTTTCAGGATCGTAAAAGGTAACGATGTCGCCGCGTTGAGGCGTACCGAAGCGATAGGAGAGTTTCTCGGCAAAGACCATATCCTTGACCTCGGACACTCCCGCACTGGCATCATGGCCCTGAATCGTAGGCTCCATCGACGACGAGGGAACCTGGAAGGGCTCGATAACGTAGGTGCGTAAGCCCCACGACGCCGCCAAAACAATGGCGATCATCACCACAAAGCCAAGAAAGCTCCTGATGATTCCAGGCTTTTGCTCTTGCGCATGAGATCCGGAATTCATGCAGTAATCCCTTCAGAGATAAATGAATGCAGTTTGACAATAATAGCCCTTTTGGCGGGCCTCAAAAAGCACGGCAACTATACGCTGGTCAATATCCACGCACAACGCACGAAAAACGAGTGAAATGAGTTCCATCCGAGGAAATTCACCCTGCCGATAAAAGAAACTCGGAAAAGCGTTAACGCTGTTCTTCGACGGCCTCACGCAAGGAATCAATGAAGGCCTTGTCCTTCTTAGACAAGGGAGCATCAACCAAAAGGTCGGGGCGCAGGCGATAGGTGCGCTCAAGGCTCTGCAGATGACGCCACTGCTCGATCTTCGCATGGTGTCCCGAAAGAAGAACCTCGGGCACCTCCATGCCGCGGAAATTCGCAGGACGCGTGTACTGAGGATATTCAAGCAGGCCGTCGTAGAAGCTCTCGTCCACGGCGCTCCCCTCGTCCCCGAGCACGCCATCAAGCCTGCGAACAACGGCATCGATGACAACCATAGAGGCAAGCTCGCCGCTCGTGAGCACATAATCACCGATACTGACGACCTTGTCAGCCAGAGTATAGGCGCGCTCATCGATACCCTCGTAATGTCCGCAAATGAAGAACAGGTGATCCTTTTCGGCCAGTTCCAAAGTCATCGCCTCATCGAAACGCTGGCCGGTAGGAGAAAGGAAGATGACGTAAGGCTTTTGCCCCGCCTGAGCAAAAAGCTCATCGGTCGCCTCGAAGATGGGGTCGCACTTCATCACCAGGCCCTGACCACCGCCGTACGGTTCATCATCCGTGGTGCGATGCTTGTCATGCGTCCAATCGCGCAGATCATGAGCCTTAAAATCAAGAATGCCCTTATCTTGGGCACGACGCATGATCGACTCGTTCATGATCGAGTCGTAGCAATGAGGAAAAACTGAGAGTGTTTCGATTTTCATAACGCTCCGAAACTAGAGTTCGAGCAGGCCGGCGGGCAAATCCATAACGATAACGCCGGCCGCCTCGTCCACCTCGACGATGAACTCGTCAACCAAAGGGATAAGCGCGTTGCCAGCGCTTGGGCGCTCGATCTCAAGCAAAGGGTGGGCGGGGTTTTCAAGCACATCAACAACGGTGCCGACCAGCTTACCGTCAGCCAGACGCACTTCCAAGCCGGCAAGATCGAAGCCGGTATTATCCCAACCCTCAGGCAGATCGGCCTTCTTAACCAGACAAAAATGACCAACGAGCTTTTCGGCTTCGTTGATGGACGGAATCGAGTCGAAGTAAACGACGAACCTGCCATCGCCCTGCTCAACCAGGCGATTCACCGTGCCGGTGCGCGGAAGACGCAATACAGGGGGCACGAAGGTAACGTTCATCCCCTCTTCAAGCAAAAAAGGAAGACCCGCACGTGCACGCACGACGAGTCCTCCTTCGAGGTTTTTAACCTTCGTTAGTTCAGCTACGTTGGCCCAGTTGCTCATTAGTCAACGATTTCGACTTCAACATGGAAGCCGCCACGCGAACCAGCAGCACGGCACAACGTACGAATGGCCTTGATTACGCGACCCTGACGGCCGATAACCTTTCCTGCGTCAGCTTCGTCAACCGAAACCTCCACCAGCACAGTGCCATCTTCCAGCTCGGAAGATTCGATCTCAAGTGCTTCGGGGGCGTCTACCAAAGGGGTGACGAGGCTGGCCACCAGGGCGGCCATGTCTTCGCGAGGCTCAGCCATAGCTATTTTAGGCGTTGTAGTTCTTGAGCAGACGAGCGACGGTGTCGGTAGGCTGAGCACCGTTGCTGATCCAAGTGTTCACCTTGTCCATGTCGAACTTGACAGCTGCAGGCTCGACGCAGGGATTGTAGGTGCCGACCTGATCGATGTGGCGACCGTCGCGACGGCAACGGGAATCAGCAACGACGATGCGATAGTAGGGGGCCTTTTTAGCGCCGTGGCGGGCGAGGCGAATCTTGACTGCCATGAAGCAATACTCCTTCTTAGTTTTGATAATACTGGGCGTGGGTACGCCACAAAACAGCAATTTAAGATGGTAACGCAAGGCTCCTTGCGTTTCAAGCGCTATTTGAAGTTCTTGCCAAAGCCTTCCAGATCCTCGGCGCCGAGCATATCCTGCATTCTGCGCAGATTAGACATGGACATGCCACCCATGCCCGGCAAGCTGCGCTTCTTGCCCTTTTTACCCTTTTTGCCCTTGCGGCGCTTGTTGGAAGCGGCCATCTGATTGGTCTGCGCCATCATCTTCTTCATCATCTTACGCGTTTCAAGGAACTTTTTGATGAGCTGGTTAACCTGCCAAACCTCGACGCCGGCACCTTTCGCGATGCGCTCCTTGCGCGAACCGTTGATAATACCGGGCTGCTCACGCTCCGCTTTGGTCATGGAATTGATGATGACTTCCATCTCGTCAAGAGCGTTCTCGTTAACGTTGCCCTCGCGCATGGCCTTGTCGCCGCCGGGCAGCGCGCTGATGAGCTTTTGGATGCCGCCGACCTTGTGGATCTGACGGTTCATCTCGATGAAGTCGTTAAGGTTAATCTCGCCACGGGACATGCGGTCGGCGGATTGTTCCTCGATGTCCTCGACCTTCATCTTGGATGCGGTCTCGATCAAGGAGAGCACGTCGCCCATCCCCAAGATGCGCTTGGCCATTCGCTCGGGGTGGAATTCCTCGAGCGAATCGGGCTTTTCGCCCGCCGAGATGAACATGATGGGCTTTCCGGTGACCTCTTTGATAGAGAGCGCACCGCCACCGCGGGCGTCGCCGTCCATCTTGGACATGATGACGCCGTCGAAGTCGACACGCTCACTGAAGGCCTGGGCAACGTTGACGACGTCCTGGCCGGTCATGGCGTCGACCACCATCAGGATGCTGTCGGGGGTAACGGCATCGCGAATGTTCTGGGCCTCGGTCATCATCTCCTCGTCGACATGCAGGCGGCCCGCCGTGTCGACGATGACCACGTCGTGCATGGTGTCAATGGCTTGCTGCACGCCTTCTTTGGCAATCTGCACAGGATCCTTGCCGTCACCGCGGTAAAAACCCGCTCCGATTTCGCCGGCCAAAGTTTCCAGCTGGTCGGCAGCGGCGGGACGGTAAACATCGCAAGCGCACAGAAGCGGACGATGATTCTTTTGTTTGAGCAGGTAGGCGAGCTTGGCCGAAGCCGTCGTTTTACCAGAACCCTGCAAACCAACCATCATGATGACGTTGGGGATGCGGCTGGAAAGCGTCAGCTTCGCATCGGTTTGACCCAAAAGGGCGGTCAGCTCCTCCATGACGATCTTGATGACGTTTTGGGAGGGATTGAGCGACTCCAGCGTCTCGGCGGCAAGGCAACGCTCCTTGCATTTTGCGATAAAAGCTTTGACCACCTTGAAGTTAACATCAGCCTCGAGCAAGGCCATGCGAACTTCCTTCATGGCCGCATTGATGTCTTCTTCGGTCAGGCGGCCCTTGCTGCGCATACCGCCGAAAATGCCTTGAAGTTTCTCTGAAAGGTTCTCAAACATTTCTACTCCGAACAATCATCGCCTAATGCTTGGTTTCGACGCATGTAAGCAACTTAGGCTGTGATGAAATTTAAAACAGGGCACCAGGGTCGCCCATGGTGCCTACAGCCCCTGCGGCCACCAATCGCGCAAGCGCTTTTTCGCGGGTTTCTCCACGGGCTTTACCTGGCTTAAGTCGGGTACCTCGGTCGTAGCGTGGGGGTCCGACGTTGAGGATTCCTTGACAGGCTCCTCCGGTGCATCCTGCGCTGCAGCACCTGCACTTCCGGAAGAGGCAGGCGCGGACACGGCCGTGCGCACTTCCCCCTCGTTGCCAGGCACGCCGCCAGTGATGGCGCCGTCTGATGCATCCTTACCAGACAAGGGTGTATCACTAGAAGAAGAATCAGCTGACTCAGCCTCAGAAACAGCCTCAGGAGCAAGCTCGACAACATCCTCGGTAGAAGCCTCGGATTCCTCGGGTTCGCGATCGTCCAGTTCGCCGATCAAAGCGTGGGCAAAGTCATGGGCATCGAAATCGTCCAAGTCTTCCAAGCCCTCACCGACGCCGATCTTGTAAATAGGCAATCCAAGTTCATGGCTCACCGCAACCGCGATGCCGCCCTTGGCGGTGCCGTCGAGCTTGGTGACTATCAGGCCGTCAAGCGCAAGGGCCTTATTGAACTCGCGCGCCTGTTGAAGGCCGTTCTGACCCGTGGTCGCATCGATTACCAGAAGCGTGGTCACAGGCATCTGCGAGCGCTTGCGCACCACGTTAACCACTTTCTCGAGCTCGCGCATCAAGTCGTCCGATGTATGCAGACGACCTGCCGTGTCGATGAGCACCAGCTCAGAGCCCAGCTCCTCGGCACGTTCGATGGTCTCATAGCAAACGCTGGCAGGATCGCTGCCACGCTCACGCGTGACCATTTCGACCCCGGCGCGCTCGCTCCATACCTCAAGCTGCTCAATGGCGGCAGCCCTGAAGGTGTCACCACTGCCCAGAAGAACCTTCTTGCCTGCCTGGGTATAGCGCGCGGCGAGTTTGCCAACCGTGGTGGTTTTACCCGTTCCGTTGATGCCGACGAACAAAACCACGCGGGGGAGCTCATCGAACACATCGACTTCGGGCTCGGTGAAGCTTGCTGCAACCTCGTCAACCAGAAGGTCAAGAACATCCCAGCCATCAGACAAAGCTTTGCGCGTGGCAAGATCGCGCAGATTCTCGATGATGTCGTCGGTAGCTTGCGCACCCAGGTCCGACAAGATCAGGGCCTCTTCAAGCTCATCCCAGAAATCCTCGTCAACGTCCGGGCCGCGATCCATCATGATGTTCATACGCTCCTTGAAGGAAGCGTTGGAGGCGCCCAGGCCTTTCTTAATTCGATCGAAGAACCCCATCATCCCTCCTTGGATGCGGCGATAGCTGCTTCAAGTTTTTGGCTGATGACCTTGGTGATGCCATCAGCCTGCATCGATACACCATACAGGATATCAGCGGATTCCATGGTACGACGCTGGTGGGTGATCATTATGAGCTGCGTGTCCTTGCGCACGCGCTGCAAGTAAGCGATCAGGCGGCGCAGGTTGGTGTCATCAAGCGCCGCTTCCACCTCGTCCAAGATGTAGAAGGGCGTGCGGCGAATGCCGTAAACCGCGAAGAGCAAGGCCATGGCGGTCATCGACTTCTCGCCGCCCGACAAAAGGGACATCTTGCGCACGCGCTTGCCAACCGGCTGCGCGTTCACGTCAACGCCCGTGTTCTCCAGGTCATCGGGGTCCACAAGCGAAAGATGCGCCTGACCACCGGGGAACAAGGTTGCGAAAATCTGCGCGAAATTATCGTTCACCTG
>CAVAUO010000069.1:0-8798 GCA_963591685.1 Escherichia coli | reverse complement strand
TTTGCGACGCTCACCTTCGGCATTGCCTTTTTGATCGGCCGCGCGCTTGGTCGCCGGTGGACAAGGCTAAGCGGCATCGACATGGCCAAGCTTGTTTTCTTGGGCGTTCTGAGCGCCACGACAACCATTTTGTATTGCTACGCGATGAGTGTTTTGCCGGTGTCCTTTGCGCTTACTTTGCTTTTTCAGTTCACGTGGCTTGGCACGGTTATTCAAGTTGTCATGACGCGTCGTGCACCCTCGCTTGCGCAGGTGGTTTCGGCCCTGCTCGTGGTTGCGGGCACGGTTTTCGCAAGCGGACTTTATGAAAGTGGCATCTCGAGTTTCGATGCTCTGGGAATCGTTTGCGGATTGCTTGCGGCGCTCAGTTGCGCTTTGTTCGTGACCCTGTCCGGCAAGCTGCGCGTTGATTGCTCCGATTCCCAGCGAGGCCTGCTTGTGTGTTTGGGGGCCTTCGTTATAAGCATTTTCGTGTGTCCGGATTTTGCCCCGTCCGGGGCTCTGTTCGACGGCATAGCGATATTCGGGCTGGTGACGGGCGCAATTGGTTTTGTTTTACCAGTGTTGCTATTTGGCATTGCGACGCCGCATTTGCCGGCGGGCATCAATACCATTCTGGCTGCGTCCGAGCTTCCTGCCGGCTTGCTGGTGGCCATGCTCGTTCTTTCAACGCCCATAACCGGCGTTCAATGGGCCGGCGTGGTGGTAATTCTTTTAGGCGTGTGCGTGTCGCAGCTGAAGCTGAAGAAGAGCGCGAGCTAGGGGCGGGCATGAGTGACTTGAGGAAAGAGGCGGCTGCCGGGGGATCACTGTCTGAGCAGTGTGCGTCGGAAACGCAAACGGTGCCAGGCGTGAAGGATGCGTCGAGTGTGCAAGATGGGTCGGCGGCGGATGCTCCGGTGTCCGATACGGCAGGCGCGCAGGCGGCGCCAAGCAGCCTGAGCGAGCTTGCGCGCGAGGGATCGGCCTTGAGGCAGGCCTTGGACATATCGCGTTATGCCGTTTCCTGCGGTTTCGAATGGCGCGATGTGCAAGGAGTTTGGGACAAGGTCTACGAAGAGATCGGCGAGTTTAAAGAGGCCACTACTTCGCACGATAGGGAGCTTGAGTTCGGCGATATCCTCTTCAGCTTGGTGAATGTTGCCCGCTGGAGCGGCGTGGATCCTGAAGCTGCTTTGCTCGCCACCTGCGATAAGTTTCGCGACCGTTGGTCTTCGATGGAGGCTGAGGCAAAGGAAAAGGGCCAAGCGCTCGATACGCTCGGCCCTGAGAAGCTGATGGAGTTTTGGAAAAACGCTAAGCGTCTTGAGCAGGGCTCTGATCAGCGGAATTCGTAGCTTCGTTTTTTACGGAGCCTGCGCCAACGGGCTTGCCTGAGTTCTCGCTCAGGTTTGCGGGAGCGGGGCGCATTTCGTGCTCTAGGCCGGCTGATGTCGAAGCAGCGGGCTCGGCATCCTCTTCGGGGTTACGGGGCAAAACCAGGTTAAGTACCAGCGCCACCGCAAAGGTAAGGGCGATGCTGTTGTTGACGAAGATGTTCTGCACCATTTCGGGGAAGTTCACGAAGATGGCGCCCACCTGAGAAAAGCCGACGCCGATGGCGAGCGAGGTTGCGGCGATGGTGATGTTGCGCTGGGTGAAGCCCGCCGCGGCGATCATCTGGAAGCCGCTGGTGACGATGGTTCCGAACATCATGATGGTGCAGCCGCCCAAGACCGCGCTTGGCACCGAGTTGAACACTGCGCTGATGGCGGGCACGAAGGCCGCCACGATAAGGACGCAGGCTCCGCAGGCGATCGCCTTGCGGTTGACGACGTGAGTCATGCCGATAAGGCCGATGTTCTGGGCGAACGAGGTCAAAGGTGTGCAGCCAAGGCCGCCCGCGATGGCGCTGGTGAAGCCGTCGGCGGAAACGGCGCCGCAGACCTCGCGGTCGGTGGCAAGGCGGTTGAAGCCAACGCGCGCGATGGCACCGGTATCGCCGATGGTCTCGGCGGCGCTCACCAGGAACAAAAGCGTGACCGAGATGATGGCGTCAAGTCGGAATTCGGGCGTGAAGGGCATGATGGACGGAAGCGCCACAGCTTGAATGCCCTCGAAGGCCGAGAAGTCGACATGTCCCATAAGGAGCGCAACGATATAGCCTGCAACCAGGCCGAACAAAACGGAGAGCTGCTTGGCGCTTCCTTTGATGAGATGCTGGAAGGCCAGGCAGGCAATGAGTGAGAAGGTGCCCAGGAACAGATTTTCAGGCGAAGCGAAATCGGCAGCGCCCGAGCCGCCGGCAAAGGTTTCGGCGCCGGTGGAGAGCAGCGAGAAGCCGATGGAAGTAACCACAACTGCCGAAACGGTTGGGCCGATGAAGCGGTACCAGTAGCGCGCGAACAGGCCGAGCACGCCTTCGATGCAGCCGCCCACGATGACGGCGCCCGCCACGGCTCCAAAGCCGTAAGTTGCCGCAATGCCGCTTAAAACGGTGACGAAAGTGAAGCTCACGCCCATGACGATGGGCATTTTCGCGCCGATGCGCCAGATGCCGAACAACTGGATAAGGGTGCCGATGCCTGCAGCGAGCATGGCGCTTTGGATCAGGATCCCCGATTCCGTGGTGCCGACGCCGGCGGCCGCGCAAATGATAACGATGGGCGCTAGGTTGGACACGAACATGGCAAGCACGTGCTGCAGGCCGTAGGGGAATGCAGCGGCAATGGAAACCTTGCCGGTCCAGCTTGAGAGGTTTTGGGTGAGTTCGGAATTCGTATTGCTCATCGGCGGAACTCGATTTCACCCGTGCTTGCGTCCATGGATTCAACGATTGCCAGGGAGTCAACGGCAAAGCCGCGCTCGCGCAGTGCGTCGCCGCCACCCTGGTAACCCTTCTCGATGGCGATGCCGATGCCTTCGATCGTGGCGCCCGCGCCCTCGCAAATCTCGATCAGGCCGTTCATGGCGCAGCCGTTGGCCATGAAGTCGTCGATGATGAGCACATGGTCGTTTTCGTCCAGGAACTTCTTGGAAACGATGACATCGGAGTCGGTCTTATGGGTGAAGGAGTGCACGCGCGCGCAGTAGACGGAGCCGTCGATGTTGATGGACTTGCTCTTCTTTGCGAAAAGCACGGGCACGTCGAACACCAGGCCCGCAATGGCTGCGATGCCGATGCCGCTTGCCTCGATGGTCAGGATCTTGTTGATGGGCTTATCGGAAAAATCAGCATGCCACTGCTCGGCCATTTCCTTCAGAAGCGCGACATCCATGCGGTGGTTCAAGAACCCATCCACCTTAAGAACGTTGCCTTCTTTGACTATGCCATCTTGGCGGATGCGTTGCTCGAGCAATTCCATTGAGGACCCTTCGTTTTGCAGATGAAAAATGCTTAATAGTCGAATTGTAGGCTGCGAGCTATCCCTAATAAAGCGAATTTTTTGAAATTATCGCTTATGCGGCGGGGTTGCTTTGTGCTTAAATGAGGGAGCCTTAATCACCAGCAAAGTCGCATCAACTTATATGAAGCGCTCGTAGCGAGTCTACGGGCGCTTTTTTCGTGCGTCTTCGGTGCCTGGCCCGCTTCCGCTTCGGCGGATTCCAAACATGAAGAAAGGATTGAATCTCACGTGACTCAAAACGAAACCATGCCCAAAGCTCGAGTGCAGGTTGCCCATCCCTATCTATGCTTGATGGGACTCTACCTGGGTGGATTTACCGGAATGTACTCCGAAACCGCCTTGAACATCGCTCTTCCGCAGCTCTCGGCGAGCTTTGGAGTGGAAATCACCCTTACCCAGTGGCTGGTCGTGGGCTATATGCTGGCCATCGGCGTCGTGCTGCCCTTCTCCAGCTTGCTGATGAAGTGGTTCAGCGCCCGTAAGATTACCACTTTCGCGCTGAGCGCATTTTTGTTTGGCTCTCTGATCAGCACTTTCGCTCCGGGTTTTGCGATATGTCTGGCAGGCCGCATTATCCAGGGCGTCGGCACCGGATTGGTTCTGCCCTTGATGTTTGCCATGGTTTTGGAGGTGTTCCCTCCCCATAAGATCGGCGCCGCCATGGGCATCAACGCGCTCATCATCATGTTTGCTTCCGCAATTGGCACGACCCTTGCCGGAATCATCGTCGGCGCGTTTTCGTGGCGTTTCGTCTTCTTGAGCTTTGCCTTGCTTTTGCTTATCGGCCTGTTCTTCACGCTGAAATTCCAGGTCAACCCTTATGAGCTCACCAAGCCTCACATCGATGTGGTTTCGGTTTTCACCTCCGTGCTCGGCTTCGGTGGAATCGTTTTGGGTATGGGCCTGGCCAGCCTGCTTGGTTGGGTTTCGGTGCCGACCGACGTTTCCTTGGTTGTTGGCGTGGTCGCGCTGGTGATTTACGTCCGCCGTCAATTGGGGCTTGAGGTTCCCATCATCGACCTGCGCATTTTCACTTATCCGGGATTCCTGTTCGGTGCGCTGTGCGTCACCTTGAACTTCGGCATCATCTTGTCGGCGCTCTACATCCTGCCGCAGTTCTATCAGAACTCCATGCTTTTGGCGGTTGGCGTGGCTGGCTTGGTCATGCTGCCCGGCGGTATCGTGAACGCCTTGATGAGCATGATCGCCGGTCGCATTTATGACGCGATTGGTGCGCGCATCCCCGCGCTCATTGGCTTTGCGCTGACGGCTGTTGCCGTTGCCTTTTTGACCACGGCGACGCCCGATACGCCCCTCGTGTTCGTTGTGTGCTGCCACGTTGTGGCGATGGTCGGCATTCCTTTGGCAATGTCTCCGTGTCAGACTCACGCGCTGGCTTCCTTGCCTCCTCGCTATTCGACCGACGGTTCCACCATGCTCAACACCTTGCAACAGGTTTTCGGCGCGGTCTGCACTGCGTTTGCAACCTTCCTGCTTGCTAGTGGCCAGTCCGCATTCTTGGCTGCGGGTTCAAGCGATACGTCCTTGGCCTTTACTCAGGGTTCGCACTGGGGCCTGACCTTCTCTCTGGTGCTTGCCGTGCTGGCGTTCCTTTCCGCTACCCAGTTGAAGAAGCGTGTGGCTGGCGAGCAGGCCGAGGCTGCCTCAATGGGCGAGCCCTCGATCCTTGCTCAGCTTATGAAGGCCGACGTGTTTGCGCTTAAAGAGGATGATACTGCTCTGGACGCCTTGCGCCTGTTCACCGAGAAGGGAATCTCCGGTGCGCCCGTTCTTAATGAGGCCGGTTCGCTTGTTGGCTTCGTGAGCGATGGCGACATCATCGGCTCGCTCTCAAAGAAGGACCCGCGCGTCAGCTTCTATGCGGTGGTTACCGACCCCGATGCTCGTGATTTCTCGGACAAGCTGGAGCTGCTCACTTCCCTTACCGTAGGCGAGCTTTCCACCAAGCAGGTTGTTTCGGTCGATCTGGCTGCGAGCATGGACGATGTGTGCGCCGTTTTGTCGCAGCATCATTTGAAGAAGGTCCCCGTTTTGGACGCCGGCAAGCTTGTCGGCGTTATCAGCCGCTCCGATATCACCAATTTCGCGGTCTCCCGCTACGCTCAGCTGGAGGCTTAAGGCCCAGCGTTGCTGGGGAATCCCTGCGCGTTGTGCTCTGCGGCGTTCGCCATATCCCTCCGGGTAGCTTGTGGGCGCCGCAGACATATGCCATCGCGCAACGCAAAGGCGCAGTTCATGAAGGGCTGCGCCTTTTTCGTCACCTATTTAAAGCGTTGACGGATTGGGCGAAGGTCTGGAAGCGGGCCTAGATGAGGGGCTGGAAGAGGACCCGGATGAGAGCTTAGGCAAACTGCTCGTAGGCTTTTTGGACCTTGCCACCGTGGCTTGCGGTGCCAATGCCGCCGATCTTGTTTTGGTAGGCCTGCGAATCGCCCAGGCTCCAGCTGGTGATGCCGTTTTTGCCGCACCATCTGAACCATCCCTGATGGCCGTAGTTGTAGCCTTGCGCAAGCAGCCCCACATCGTCCAGGTCGCCGACGCGCGGGTCGCGCCCCAAGTATTTTTTGTAGTCGGCGATGCAGAGCGAAAGCTCGTAGCAGCCAGCGTAAATCGACGCTTCGGGGGTGCCGCCGCGAATGCCTTTTTGCGTCACGCCTTGGGAGATGATTTTCTTTCCGTCGCCTTCCCAGGCCTGCATGATGTCCTCGCGCACGTCGATGGCCACATCGCCACCCGATTCAACCTTGATCATGGCAAGGATGAGGGGGTACCAATCCTGGTCCACGTCGTAGTAGGCAAGGGCCTCTTTGGCGATGTGGGTCCAGTGCTCGCGGCCTGTTTCGTTCTTGGTGGTTACGTATTCGTTGAACTGCGAGCTCGATGCCTTCTTCTTCGCCGTCGTGCGGCTGGCCTTTGCTTTCGACGCATCCGATGGGGTGGCTTTTGGGTCGGCCAAAATCTGCTCGATGTTGTCCAAGTAGAGCCCGTAGACCGGTGTGTCCGAGGACCAAAGGATGAAGGTCATCGACATAAGGAAGGCGATAAGGGCGCTCACGCCGATGAGGCGCCGGTTGTGGTGCGCTACCCTGACGGCGTTTCGCTCATGCACGGACGGACGCCGTTGATGCGGCATCAGGTATCTGCGCGAAACGTGGCTGCGATCGCGTTTGATGTTTCCGGTGCGGGGCATGGCTTTCCTTGCATGAGGGGTCATTGCCTATATTGTGTCCTATTTCTGCGCGAAACGGCGCGCAACTGCGAGGAGCGGGGCGGTAAAGCTGCGTTTCCGTGCGTTTGGGGCTGCGCAACAGCGGCGGCGAGTATTGCCGTCGAGCCTTATTTCCTCCAGGTAAAAAAGAAAACAAAGGCCTTTTAGCTGGTATTTCACGCAAAAATGAAAGAACTTTGAAATTTCAAAAATTTAGGGGAAAACCTATTTGAACACGTTCATTTTTTGCGTTAGTCTCATGTCCGGGAGGGGCACCTACCTACGTTTGCCAAGGAGATGCCTGTAATGATGAAGGTATTGAACACGAACGGCTGGATGTACGCCGTCGAGCTCGAAGAGCCCGGTGCAACGCGCCCGGGCAAATACTACGTTGGAACCAAGATCCGCGGCGTTATCAGCGACGATCTGGCTCGGGCGATGAGCACGCAGAGCATCCCTGAGGTGCCCAAGGGCGCAAACCTTCCCGTTCCCGAAGAAATCCAGGAAGCCATCAAGCGCACCGAGGAAGATCAGGAATCGGCCCTTCAGGGGCGCCTGGCCGAAAGCCAGATGCACGAGCATATTTCCAAGCGCCATTCGGAGCGCTTGGCGGTGTGGCCGCGCATTGCTAAGCGCGTTCGCGAGATTTTGAAGCACGGTCGCGACGACGGCACCGCCTCCATTGACGAAATCTACGGGCGCTATCTTTAGCGGCGGGCTTGCGGGAGCGCAGCTTTCGACTTGGAGCTTGCTTGCTGCGGCAGCCTTTAGTTGGAACGCCCCGCCTTGTCATGCTTTTCAGCCCTTGCACGCCAACTATCGGTTAGCGGTCAAAACTTTTAGTTGGAGCCGCGCGCTGGCTGTGCTTGCTTTGTGTGCGGGCGGGCCTTGCCCCGTTCGACCTTGGGCTATGGAGTACACTTTGTAAGATTGAACTCCAAAGTAGAGGGATGACCCAACACCATGAATCCTGCAATCATCATTCCGACGTACCATTGCCCGACGCTGCGCGAGACCAAAGGCGCCGCGCATGACATTTATGACCACGCCACGCCCATCAACGCTCCTGGCGAGCTGAAACGCTGCCTGGCATCTTTGCAGAAGGTCGAGGGCTTGGGGCAGGTGATTCTGCTCGTCGCCGCCGACGCCGAGGTTGCCGAGGAAGCTGCGAACAAGGTACAGAAAATCGCCGATGAGTTTCCTCAGATGCACATTCTGGTTATCGGCGATGCAGAATGCCAGATCATTCAGCAGCGCCTGGCTCAGCATGGCTTCGGCGATGTTTCCAAGGAAATCGGCCTGTGCGGCTACGGCGCGGTCCGCAACCTCGGCTTGGTGGTGGCCAACGCTTTCGGTTTCGATTCCGTTGTCTTCGTTGATGATGATGAGGTAATCGAGGATCCCGAGTTCCTGCGTCGTGCGATGTACGGCTTGGGCAAGCTCACCAAGAAGGGCATCCCCATCCTTGCCAAAACCGGCTACTACCTAAACGACGAGGGCAACTACCACTCGAAGAGCCAAAGCCGCTGGTACAACTACTTCTGGCAGCAGGGCCGTGCTTTCAATCATTGGATCGATCGCGCCATGGAAGGCCCCAGGCTGTCGCGCTCCAACCACGTTTGCGGGGGCATGCTTGCGCTTCACCGCGAGGTGTACAAGCGCCTGAGCTTTGACGCGTGGATTCATCGCGGTGAGGATCTGGATTACCTGCTGAACCTGCGCATGTACGGCTCGGACGTCTGGTTCGACAACCGTTGGGTGTGCCGCCATCTGCCTCCGAAGAACCGTCACGAGGGTCATCGTTTCCGCAAGGACATCTACCGTTGGATTTACGAGTATTCCAAGGTCGAGTTCAGTCGCTCGCAGATCGACCTTTTGCAGATCAAGCCCTCTTCGCTTGAACCTTACCCAGGGCCTTTCCTGGAGCCTGGCATTGCCAAGCGCGTGAAGAGGACCGCACTTTTGCGCTCCCTGGTGCGCTCCGACAAGAAGGAATATCGCCGCGCAGCACGCGAGGCGACGACGCTTGCCCAGGCCTACGCCGAGCAGAATTGCTCGCGCTACTTCGACTTCCAGCGCGTGTGGCCTGAGGTCATGCTTGCCACGGAGTCGGACGATGCTCTGGTGCGGGCGCTTGCGCAGGCGGCCTTCGCCCGCCAGGCGGGCGAGACCGTGGTCGTTGC
>CAVAUO010000068.1:0-8803 GCA_963591685.1 Escherichia coli | reverse complement strand
GATTCGAACCTACATAACTGGTACCAAAAACCAGGGTCCTGCCATTGGACGATGGGCCAGCGTGCGCATATCCGTCGCGCCAGGTGTTGCCTCTGTTTTGCGCAGAAGCCCTTGATTGCGCGGCTGGAATGCGGTGCTTGTGAATTATAGCGTATTTATGGCGTTACGCGAACACGGAACACGTGGCGTTTCAAACATATGCGCCGCATGGGATAATCGCTTAATCAGCCGACTGCGCATGCCCGTGCCGCAGTGATACACTTTGGTTTCCAGCGCTGCTGCAACGCCTGCAGCGGTCTTGTTTTTCGTTTCGCATTCATGCTGCGCTTATGTGCGCGTCATTGTGTTTAGAAGGGTTCGAAATGGCCGAATTTATCGAAGGAAAACGCCCTGTTAATGAGGCTTTGCGTAATGGGGTCCCCGTGCGTCGCATGTACGTTGCCGAGGGTCTTCGTAAGGACAAGGTGGTCAACGAGATCACGCGTCGTGCTCACAAGATGGGCATCTCGGTGAAGCAGGTCTCGCGCGCCGAACTCGACAAGCGTTCAGAGCGCGGCTCGCACCAGGGCATCATGCTCGAGACGGAATCCTTTCAGTACAGCTCCGCCAAGGAGATTTTCATCGCTGCCAAAAAGCGCGCCGAGGCAAATGACGGCTGCGCGCTCATCGTGGTGCTCGACCATATCACCGATGCGGGCAACCTGGGCGCCATCGCCCGTTCCGCCGAGGTCGTGGGTGCCTCGGGCATCCTGATTCCCGCCAATCG
The DNA here is from genome assembly GCA_963591685.1 of Escherichia coli. Lineage (GTDB taxonomy): Bacteria > Actinomycetota > Coriobacteriia > Coriobacteriales > Eggerthellaceae > Anaerotardibacter. The sequence continues at coordinate 8,037 of CAVAUO010000068.1, read as the reverse complement.
CTCGGTGCGCGTCACTGCGGCAACCTATAAAAGCTCCGCTGGCGCAATCGCTCATATCCCCGTGGCGCGTGTGGCAGGCATTCCGCAGACTATCGACGAGCTTAAGGAAAACGATTTCTGGGTGGCCGGTGCCAGTGAGAAGGCTGCCGACTCCATCTGGGATTCCAACATGGCGGGCAAGATTGCCCTGGTTATGGGCTCTGAGGGCGAGGGTCTTGCTCGCCTCACTCAGGAACGCTGCGACTTTTTGGTGGGCCTCCCTCAGGCGGGCTCCATCGGCTCGCTCAACGTCGCCCAGGCGGCAACGGCCTGCATGTACGAGTGGATGCGTCAATGCACCAAGGGGCGCAACTAAGTGGCCCGCAAGCGCAGAAAACTCCTTATCGTCGACGGTTACAACGTGCTGCGCAGCGGGGCGCGCTATGCGTATATGCGCAGACTGCCCGATTACGAGCACGTTCCCTTCAACATGGTGCGTGAAAAGCTCATCAGCGATGTTGCCGCCTACGCCGGCCATGAGTATAAGGCGATTAACGTCTTCGATGCGGCCGCCAATCCGAGTGATGCCGGCAAGACCCAGCAGATCGGCGGTGTGAAGGTCGTGTTCTCGCCCGCGGGGCAGTCAGCTGATCATGTTATCGAGCGCACCGCCCACGATGCCGCCGAAAAGGGGCTTGAAGTCATGGTTGTCACAAGCGATGCCGACATCCAGGACACGGTCTTCGGCGGGGGCGTCGATCGCATGAGCGCGGACGGCTTCAGCTTCGAGATGGACGATCTTCACTACGAGGCCGAACTCGACCGTCAGGTAAGCACCAAGCGCCGCGCAACCGTCGCCGAGCGTATCGACGAGGATACTCTGGCCAAGCTGAAGGCCCTGCGCGACCGTAAGTAAGCTTGTGCCGGCATTGAGTTTCGGCGGCACGGGGCATCATGCTTCGCTATCGCAACGTCATGCTCTCGAACCTCGTGTGCTTAAGGTTCGTGTCGCTTCGTTTCTTTCTTTAGTTTTGGCTTAAGGCCCCGCGCGCTGGGTTTTCTTCGTTTAATGCAAACTACCAGGTACTTTAGGGTTTAAAAATTAGACATACTTCCCGAATCGTTCATATGAACGTGTTCTGAATCCTCTTATAATGAACACGTACATGTATCTCCGGGCATGTGTTCCAAGCTTTAGAGCTTAGCTTCGAGGGGAAGCAAGGCCGAACAGCTCGGAGAGGGGAGGAGAAAAAATGAAACCACTAAAGGGCATCAAGGTAGTTGATCTGACCACCTACATGGCAACGCCGGCAACCGGCCGCGTGCTGGCCGATTGGGGCGCCGATGTCATCAAGGTCGAGGCCTCCAAGGGCGATCCTTGCCGCGTTACCCAGGCAGCCGTGTTCAACATGCCCATGTCGGACGAGGAAAATCTCGCCTTCGACATGGTCAACCTCAATAAGCGCTTCGTCACCCTTAACCTTAAAAGCCCCGTCGGCGCTGAGGTTATGGATAAGCTCTTGGCCGAGGCCGATGTCTTCATCACCAACACCCGTAACAAGTCCTTAAAGAAGATGGGCCTTGATTGGGAGACCTTGCATGCCAAGTACCCCAAGCTCGTCATGGGCCATGGCCTTGGCTATGGCAAGAAGGGCGCCGAGAAGGACGATCCCGGCTTCGACGTCACCTGCTACATGGCACGCGGTGGCGTTTACGGCACCACCGTCAACCGCGGTGACTCTCCGATGATCCCCACCAACGGCTACGGCGACATGCAGGCTTCCATGTTCCTGGCCGCAGGCGTCCTGGCTGCGCTTCTTGGTCGCCAGCAGTCCGGTGAGGGCGAGTACGTCACCTGCGCCCTGCAACATGCAGCCCTGTATGCCCTGATGGTCGGTATGATTTCCGCTCAGTACGGCAACCCTTATCCCAAGAGCCGCCTTGAGGTCATCTGCCCCTTCAACAACGTATACACTTGCGGCGACGGCAAAGTCATTGCGATGTGCGACCCCGAATACGATCGCGACTACAACAAGATCATGAAGCTTGTCGGCCGTGAGGACATGGTGGACGAGCCTCGCCTGGTCAATTGCGTGAAGATGAACGAGGCTGGTTTGAACCCCGAAGTCGTAGGTATCATGGACGAGGCCCTGAGCAAGATGACCGCTGCCGAGGCCTTGAAGATCTTCAAGGAGAACGGCATTCCTTGCGAGTTGTGCCAGACCCCGCTCGATATCTACGAGGATCAAAACGTCCTGGACAACGACTACCTGGTGAAGGTGGATTACCCTGCTGGTGGCCGCTGGGTTGCAACGCCTCCTTGCCAGTTCGAGTCCGAGCCTGCTGATCCTGGCTACAAGCCCACGGGCAAGGCTGGCTCTGCAACCGAGGAAGTCATGAAGTCTTTGGGCTACACCGATGAGCAGATCGCCGCCGCCATGGCTTCAGGCGACGTCGAGGGCCCGGTCGATCTGGCAACCTTGCAGACGCGCTGGTAGTTTCTCGCAGCGCGCGGTACGCTCGGATGGTGCTCGGCTGGCGCACGTGCAGCGTAAGCCGTTCGTGCGCAAGATACGGCGACCTCGAGCGGTGCAGCTGTTCGCACAGGAGCTATCCACACGCCTTCCATAACGTAAGGCTTCTAGGGTCGGGGTTATCGCCTCGGCCCTTTTGCGTTTCGGACGATTTTCTGGGGCGCAGATGAACGCATTCGTGTCGGCTCTGTTAAGAATTGCGTCATTTCCTGCGCGCGCAAAACAGGGGCGTATACTCACCTACGCCCTCGAGGGGCCTCCGAGCATTCGAGCCTGAAAGCGCCCGTCGCGCCCGTCAGCTCTTCCCTGGGTTTTACCTGGTAATTGAAGGGGAAGAGGTAAGTCCCGCGATGGAGGTTTTTCAACATACGTTCACCCAGATGGCCATGCTTTTCTTCATTATGGTCTGCGGTTTCGTGGCGCGTAAAAAGAAGATGACAAGCGATTCCTTCGATGGAAACCTGTCCAAGCTGGTGATGACCATCACCCTGCCTGCGACCATTCTGAACTCGGTACTCTCGGATGCGAACCTTCCCTCCGACGAGGTTATCCTTACCATGTTCGGCTACTCGGTGATCTATTTTGCCGTGGTCTCGCTGTTTGCCTTCGTGGTTGCCCATGTGCTCTATCGAGACCTTAACCGTGCTGCTCGCGGTGCTCATGCCTTCATGATGGTCTTCGGCAACGTCGGTTTTTTGGGCTTTGCGGTGCTTGCGGCCGTGTTCAATCAGGATGCAGTGCTCTACGCTGCCATCTTCAACATCGTTTTCAACTTGATGGTGTTCTCGCTGGGGGTGTTCTTTGTGGCCGGCGACGATTCCGAAACCAAGCGCCGCCGCAGCTTGAAGATGCAGATGAAGGCCATTTGGGCCATGCTCACCAAACCGGTGATGCTGGCCTCCTACCTGGCTATGGCCTTGGCGCTTCTGCATATCACCGACAACGGTCCCATCGGGCAAACCTGCGACATCCTGGGAGGGATGACGGTTCCCGCCGCCATGCTGATCATCGGTTCGTCTTTGGCCAAGATGCCCGTGCGCGAGATGCTCTTCGACGGCTGGGCCTACATCACCACCATCATTCGCCTGGTTTTGGTGCCGGTTGCGATGTATGCGCTCTTCGGCCTGTTCGTCAGCGACCCGTACCTGCTTGCCATCTTGGTGCTGCTCTCGGGCATGCCCGCTGCTTCCAACGGAACCATGATGTGCTTGGCCTACGGCGGCGATTCCCTCACGATGTCGCGCGGCACCTTCCTAAGCACTGTGCTCTCGCTCGTTACGCTGCCCGCCATCGCCTTAGTGGTGGTGTAGCGTCCGGCTCCCGCGCTCCGTGTTCTATTCCAAATAAGCTCCCGTTTGGCGGTTCCATAGGTGCGCGTACTCGCCGCCCTGTTCGATGAGCTGGGCATGCGGGCCGTCCTCGACAATCTTGCCGTTGTGCAGCACCACAATGCGATCGAGCGAGGCCACCGTACTCAGGCGATGTGCCACGACGATGCTCGTGCGCCCTTGCATCAGCTTGCCCAGCGCATCCTGCACCAGCTTCTCGCTCTCGGAGTCGAGGGCGCTCGTTGCCTCGTCCAAAACAAGCACGGGGCAGTCGGCCAGCATGGCGCGCGCGATGGCGATGCGTTGGCGCTGTCCGCCGGAAAGCTTCACGCCACGCTCGCCGGTGATGGTTTGGAATCCTTGGGGCAAACGCTCAATGAACTCCAGCGCGTTGGCCATGCGTGCCGCTTCGCGGATCTCGGTTTCGGTGGCGTCGGGGCGCCCGTAGGCTATGTTTTCGGCAATGCTGCGATGGAACAGCAGCGCCTCCTGCGGCACGTAGGCAATCTGATGACGCAGGCTTTGCTGGGTGGTATCGGCGATGTTTTGCCCGTCCACCAAAATCTGGCCATCCTGAATATCCGACAAACGAAGAAGAAGCTTGGTCAAGGTGGTTTTGCCTGCACCGCTCATACCCACCAAACCTATGCGCTCACCAGGGGCGATGTTCAAGTTGAAGCTATTGAAGACCTGTGTTTTGGTGTTGCCGTCGGTGTAATAAAAGCCGATGTCCTTGAACTCGATGCGCCCCTTGCTCACCTTCAAAGGCAGTGCATCGGGCTTGTCGGCCACTAGGCGCGGCTCATCGAGCACGCGCGTCATGCCACTGGCGTCACCGAAAGCGCGGTTGAAGCGCTGCAGGCCGTTGTTGATGAAGTTGAACTGGTTGGTGATGGTGTAGGTGTAGGTGAACATGAGCACCAGCGTGCCTGGCGTGATACCGAACCATGCGTTGCCGCCGGCGATGAACACGGCTACCACGCTCATGATCGCTACGGTGATGCATGCGGTGATGATGCCGCGCGTAAGCGACGCCCACATGCGCTTGGAGTCGCGCAGCACCACTTCCTTGTTCGCAGCGTCGAAAAGGCCGCGCTCGTAATCCTCGCGCCCGTAGGTTTTCACCGCAAGGATGTTGGCAACGGAATCGGAAAGCTCGCCTGACAAGTTGTTCTGCGCGCCGGCGGCCTGCTCGTTAAGCGAAAGGATGCGCTTGTACATGTAGTAGGAAACGCTGGCGTAGATGATCAGTAAGACCATCAAGATGCCTACATACAAAGGCACGCGCGGGGCCAGGATGCCGCAGGTGAAGATGATCGAGCAGAACACCGGCATGAAGGGAAAGTTGATGGTCTCGATAAGCTGGTTGTAGGCGCTCATGAACTTAGAGGTCTGGCTGACGAGCGTGCCCCCGAAGCGGTTGGAGTGGAAGCTGATGGATTGGTTACATAGCGCGTCGAAGCTCATGGTTGCTAGGTCGTAGCTGGCGGCAATCTCGAGTTTGTAGAGGGTGTAATCCTGAAGTTTGCTTGCCGCCTGGCCAAGTATGTTGATCGCTACGAGCGCGACCACGTAGGGCCCGTAGGCGTCAAATACCTGGTCGGCTGCTACAGGATCGGAACTTACCTTGTCTACAATCAGGCTCATCACGTAAGGGTTGCCGTAGGTAAGCAGCGCCACGAACGAGAAAGTGCACAGCATCAGCCCGAAAAAGTAGCCCTTATGGTTGCGCGTCACCTGCCAGTAGTAATGGAGCGTGCGCCGCGTGGTCGATTGCGTCTGTGCCATGCTTCGTCCCCTTGCTTCGCTTCTTCTTAAGTGAGTGTGTTTCGGGTTTCATTTTCTCAAAGCTGTCAAGTTGGGAGTATGTCGAGGGGCTATGCCAATCAAAAAACGACCAGGATTCAAAAACCCCGGTCGTTTTTTGATTGTTCGCCGAATTGGCTTTGCGGCAAAGGGCTTGTCGGCGGATCCGCTGATTGCCTGCGAAAACCCTACTTGTATTTATAGAAGCCTTCGCCGGCGTTAATGCCGGTTTTACCCGCATCGATATACTCCTTGAGCTTTTGTGCGATGTTGTAGGCGCTTGTTCCGGGTTCTTTTGCTTCAGGCTTCATCATGACAATGTTGTAGGGGGTAGTAAGCCCAATGATGTCAAGAATCCTGAAAGGCCCGCGTGGAGCACCGGTGGCAAGCATCCAGGTTTTGTCGATGGTTTCAACATCGGCAACGCCATTCGCCCAAAGGGCTTCTGCTGCAAAAAGGAAGGGAACCAAAAGCGAATTAAGAATGTAGCCAGGTTGCTCTTTAAGCACCTTCAAGGCAACCATGCCGATAGCTTCCGCGAAAGCCACCACTTCATCAAAGACCGCCTGGTCGGTGGCGGCGTGCCCCATAACTTCAGCGGTATTTCCAATCCAGATGTTGTTGGCAAAATGAAGAGCCAGATATTTTGCTGGACGGCCGGTAGCTTCGGCAAACATGCTTGGTAAAAGGGTGGAGCTATTGGTTGCAACGATGGACTTTTCAGGAAGAACAGGCGCGAGTTTTGCGTAGAACTCATTCTTTTGAGCCACGTCTTCAGCAAGAGCCTCGATAACAAGATCGGCGTCGGCTACCGCTTTTGCCAAATCAAGCTCAAAAACAAGATTCTGATAAGCGCTTTCTGCATGCTTGATCTTTTGATCAAGCTCAAATTTGGCGGGATCCGTTTCATTGAAGACGAGCCCGCGCGATACGGGGGCGCCAGGGTTTTCTTTGGCGGCAGTAAGTTCGGCTACATAGATCTTGTGGAGGCGTTCGAACTTGGGCTTAGCGCGTTCAATAGAAGCTTCGCTTCTTAGCCAGACAGTAGCATTAAAGCCAGCGTAGGCTGTCTGGTAAGCGATTTGACTACCAAGTACGCCGCCGCCAATCACCGTAACATTTTTGATGCTCATAAATGCCTCCTTTGGGCTCCTGCGAATGTGGAGAGTGTCGCAAAAGCGCTCGTCTATAAAGTTGAATTGCGCTCAGCAGCCCCTTCACGCGGATAAGGTTCTTTAAGTGTAGGGGGCTAAATGTGACTAATTTAGTGACATTTTATGAACGGAGCTTGCTTAAGACAAACGGCGTGCTTAAAGAAGAATGCGCGCTTTGTTGGAGTTCTGGGAATAGGGCGCTTTGTACATAGATTTGCATGCGGAATCGATTCATCAGAGGAACGGCAGTCCTGCGAATGGAAGAACGGCGAGGCAGGTGCCTCGCCGTTCTTTAAGCCTTATCGGGCTTTCAGGTCAAATATTGTTATCAAGTTAGCTACAAGCTTAAAAACAGCTCATGCAAGCGTGCGTCAGAGTCGAGCTCGGGGTGGAAGGCCGCTCCTAGCTGCTTGCCTTGCAGCACGGCCACGGGGTAACCATCGTGTTCGATTATTGGCGTGGCGGCAGCGCCAAGCTTGGTGATGCGCGGCGCTCGGATGAAGGTGAGAGGGAGCTGCTCGTCGCCTTCGACCCCCGCAATGTCGTGCGCTTCTTTTGTCCAGGGCTCTTGCGCGTGGAAGCTGCCCAGCTGCCGCCCGTAGGCGTTGCGCTCAACGTTTACATCCAGTGTTCCAAAGCCGTGCACTGCCAGGCGTTCCTTGGCGGCCGCGGGATTGAGCCCTGACAAGTCGCCGGTGCCTTCCACTTCCTTTGCCAAAAGAATCAATCCTGCACAGGTTGCCAGCACGGGCAATCCGGCTTCGATCCTTCGTTTAAGCTCGTCGAACATTCCCAGCTCGCGCAATAGCTTGGCTTGGGTGGTTGATTCGCCTCCGGGCAAAACCAGCCCGTCGAATTCTTGCTCAAGGTCTGCCGCCTGGCGAAGCTCGACCACGTTCGCCCCAAGCTCACGCAGCTTGGCTTCATGCTCGATAAAAGCCCCTTGAACAGCCAGTACCGCAATCGTGCGTGCCATTACTTGCCACGCTCCGCCATGAGAAGCTCGATCTCGCTCTCGTTGATGCCGACCATCGCTTCGCCCAGATCCTCGGAAAGCTCGGCGATGAGCAAGGCATCGTTGTAGTTGGCCACAGCCTTGACGATGGCCTGCGCGCGCTTTGCGGGGTTGCCGGATTTGAAGATGCCCGAACCCACGAATACGCCCTCGGCGCCCAACTGCATCATCAGCGCGGCATCGGCAGGGGTGGCCACGCCGCCCGCCGCGAAGTTGACCAC
>CAVAUO010000067.1:0-8884 GCA_963591685.1 Escherichia coli | reverse complement strand
GCATTCTGGGGGCAGGGGCTTCGGGCTTAGCCTGCGCGGTGGAATGCGCGCGAGGCTTGCGGCGTGCGGGCGACGAGACGACGCGCGTCGTGGTGCTCGAGGCAGGTCCCAAGCCCGGCCGCTCGATACTCGCGAGTGGCAACGGTCGCTGCAACTTTTCCAATCTTGCCCTTACTGCGCCGAATAAGCGCGACATGTATCGCAATGCGGGATTCGTCGAGGCGGCGGCCGAGGCTCTGAGCGCAACGTCTGCGGTCGGCACCCTTCCGTGGTTCAGGCAGCTTGGCCTGGTTTGGCGTGCGGACGATGCGGGCTTGGGGATGCTCTATCCCTACTCGAACAAGGCATCCACGGTTTTAGATGTGTTGCTTGCCGCCTGCGAGCGCTGGGGCGTCGAAATCGAGTCTGAACTGCGCATAAGTCAGGTCGAGCTTGTGCCGGGCGAATGTGCGGGCTTCCTTCTTAAGGGCGAGCGCGCATTTGAGAAATCGCGCACCAAAACCGCCAAAGGGCGTATCAAGCGCGAGCTTTCCTGGGAGCCTGTCGAACTTCGGAGCAAGAAGCTCGTGATTGCCGTTGGTGGGGCGCTTGATGAAGAGGAACTTGCGAGCTTAGCCCCTGATCACGGTATCGTTCCCTTTGAGCCGGTGCTTACTGCGCTTGATGTTGTGGGTGATGACTTGCTGGGGCTCGACGGTGTCCGTGCAAAGGTTGCGGCCTGCGTTTTGGATGCGAAGACGTCAAGCGAACCGGGCGAGCGCCAGGGTTCGGATGGTCCCTGCGAGTTCCAGGAATCGGGCGAGATATTGTTCCGCGAGCGCCAGCTAAGCGGGATTTTGTCCTTCAACCTTTCGCGTCAGCTGTCGCACGGCGGTCGTCTTGCCTTGGATTTTGCCCCCGAATACGAAGCTCGCGATTTGCTCGGCCTGCTCGCTTTTACGGCAAAGAGCACCGGGGCGCGCACTGCAGGCGAGCTTTTGCGCGGGATGTTCGCGCCCGTCTTGGCCTGCGCGCTTGCACGAAAGGCCGACATTGCCGCATCAGCGTACGGGCGCGGCGCCCCTTCGCCCAAGTCGATGCTCTCCAAAGAAGACATCGCAAAGCTTGCCCAGGTTATCAAGCATTTCGAGCTGGAGGTTTCTGGCGCAAGCTCGGCGCATGCCGCCCAGGTGCATCGGGGCGGCGTTACTGTGGAGCAGGTAAACCCGGTAAGCCTTGAATCCAAGAAAACCCCCGGGCTCTTCGTTTTGGGCGAAGCCTTGGACGTTGACGGCCCTTGCGGCGGTTACAACCTTGATTGGGCCTGGACGAGCGGCATCCTTGCTGGTCAGGTTATCTTTAAAGAAATTTTGCACTAGGCGGTTCGTGATGATCGAAGTTTCAAATTTGCCCCTGTCCCTTGATGCGTTTTTGCCTGAGCGCCCCGACGGCGTTAAGCGTGCTGCCGCAAAGGCCTTATCGGTTCCTCAGACAGACTTCGTGTCCGTGGAAGTGGTGAAACGCAGTATCGATGCCCGCAAGAAGAAGGATATTCATGCTGTGGTTACCTTGCGCCTGGAGCTAGCCTCTTCGCATGAGCAGCGTCTGCTCAATGATGCGCCGGCGGGCCTGCATGTTAAGCAGGTTGAAAACAGCTATAAGCCGCTCGAAACGCCACGCTGCAAGGAACCCGAGTTCGCCCCGCTCATCGTCGGCGCCGGCCCAGCCGGCTTGTTCTGTGCGCTTTATCTGGCACGATGCGGCCTTAAGCCTGTGCTGGTGGAGCAAGGCAACGATGTTGATCGTCGTGCCGAGGACGTGGAGGAGTTCACCATCTTGGCCGAGCTCAACCCTTGCTCGAACATTCAGTTCGGCGAGGGCGGCGCGGGCACGTTCTCGGACGGCAAGCTGACCACTAACCTCAAAAACGAGCTGACGCCCCACGTGCTTCATTGGTTCGTTGACGCGGGTGCTCCTGCAGAAATTTTGTGGCAGGCACACCCTCATTTGGGGTCGGACAATCTGCCCCGTATCGTCAAAACCATGCGCGAGGAAATTATTTCCTTGGGCGGCGAGGTTCATTTCGGGGTTCAACTTGTCGGCTTGGAATTAAGCGATGGCAAGGTTTCCCAAGCTCACCTGCGCAAGGTCGAGGACGGTGAAAAGCTCACGCGCAAGGTGCAGCAGGTGGTCTTGGCCTGTGGTCATTCGGCTAGGCATACCTTCGAAATGGTGAATGAGCAGGGCTTCGTTATGGAGCGCAAGCCCTTCAGCGTCGGTGTGCGCATCGAGCATCCTCAGCGCATGATCAACCAATCCCAATGGGGCAAGGCCACGGTGCATCCGGCTTTGGGCGCCGCCGAGTACAAGCTGGTTGAGCATTTGCCCAGCGGGCGCAGCGTGTACACCTTCTGCATGTGCCCGGGCGGCCAGGTAGTTGCCGCTGCAAGCGAGGATGGAGGCGTGGTAACCAACGGCATGAGCAACTTTGCCCGCGACGGCTACAACGCCAACGCGGCCTTGCTGGTGAACGTCGACCCGTCGGACTTCCCCGGCGAAGGCGTGCTTGCCGGGGTGGAGTTCCAGCGCTCGATCGAGCGTGCGGCTTACGACGCGGCTCTTGCCGCAGGTGGCGAGCCATATCAGGCCCCCAGCCAAACGGTGGGGGAGTTCATGCGCCATATGCGCGATCTTGCTCGCGAGAAGCGTCGTGCCGAGGGCACGGTGGAGCACGTGGACGTCGACTTGGTTCACGCCCGTCGCGAGCAGGATGAGCTGGTGCTTCATGAACAGCGCGAACAGGAGCGCCGCGAGCTCAATCGTCAGCGCGCCCCGAAGGGCGGCATCCGCGGCGGCCGCGGCAACCATGCTAAGATTGCGAAGAACGGCAAAGGCAAGCAGCCGCAGGCTCCGCGTGGTCCCAAGCCCATTGGCGCTAAGGAGATGCTTCCTACCTACGGTCGTGGCGTGGTGAAGGCCAGCCTTGATGCTTGCCTGCCCGATTTCGTCGTTCAGTCCCTGTTCGAGGCGCTGCCTCTTTTGGGCCGCAAGCTCAAGGGCTTCGACGACAAGAACGCCATTATGACTGCGCCCGAAACTCGCTCATCCTCGCCGGTGCGCATCAAGCGCGACGACGCCTACCAGGCCTTCTTCGTTGACGAGGCCGACGTGGTTCTGGGTGACGAAGCTGCGCTTGTCGAAAACGCGCTTGGTCGGGAATCGAACGCCGCTGAGGGCCCGGTTGACCCTGCTGCGATGGGCCCCGCCGATTCGGCCGATCCTGCCGTCGCAGCTGCGACCGACCCCGTAGCTGCAGCTGGCCTTGCGGCCGATCCCACACCTGAGCTCGTAGCCGATGCCGCTCCTCTCTTCGAAATCCGAACCGGCCTCTACCCTTGCGGCGAGGGCCCGGGGTATGCGGGCGGAATCATGTCGGCGGCTGTGGATGGTTTGCGCATCGCGAAGGCCGTTGCCGCCCCACACCTGAAATAGCAGACCCCCTGCCGCTGTGAGCCTCGTCAGCCAAGGCTTCCTCTTTACAATTGCGCACGGAGCGCAGCTTTTACGGCTGCGCATTTTGCGGCCTTTGCACGGGCCGCGTGGAGCAAGGGGAAGCTTCACCATCGGTCCTTCAAGGCGTCAGCCTTTCGGTTCGGCGGCATAGCTTCCCAAACCGAAAGGACCAACCTATGAAAGTTGCCTTCTTCCCTCAGTGCATGGTCGACATGTTCTATCCCGAAGTTGGCGAAGCGGCCGTTCGCGTTCTTGAGCGCCTGGGCTGCGAATTGATCGTTCCCGATAACCAGATTTGCTGCGGGCAGCCCCTCATCAACGCGGGCTACCTGGAAGAAGCGGTGCCCGCCGTTCGCTCCATCGTCGACGCCTACGCGCCCTATGACGTGGTGGTGACGCCGAGCGGTTCGTGCGCCTACGCCATCAAGCACGATTACGAAAAATACCTGGGCGCCGACCCCGAGTACGGCGAGCGCATCAAAGAGCTTGCCGGCAAAATTTACGAATTCACCGAGTTCATCGTTGATTATCTGGGCGTGACGAACGTCGGCGCCAAGCTCGAGGGCAAGGCTACCCTTCACAAGAGCTGTCACATGACGCGCCTTTTGGGCGTTAAGGAGCCTCCTCTGAAATTGCTCGAGGGCGTCGAGGGCCTTGAGTACGTCGAGATGAAGGCGGCCGACCGTTGCTGCGGTTTCGGCGGCGTGTTCTCGGTGAAGGAGCCTGAGATTTCGGAGCAGATGGTGCGCGAGAAGGCCGAGCTCGCCCTTGCCACGGGCGCCGATTACCTGGTGGGCTGCGACCAGGCCTGCCTGATGAACATCAAGGGCTGCCTGGACCGCATGGAAGCCGAGGGAAGCCTTCCTCGCCCCATTAAGGTGATGCACATTGCCGAGGTTCTGGATTCAGGAAAGGGGGAGTAGGCCATGGCAACGTCTCCCGTCATTTACGACGACGCTCCTTTGCGCGAGCGCGTGAAGAACGCCCTTGCCGACGACTTCAAGCACAATGCGATCAAGAGCGCCCAGGAAACCATCGTTGGCAACCGCAACAAATGCGCCGATGCCAATCCGCTGTGGGAGGAGCTTCGCTGGGAAGCGGCCTATATCCGCAATCACGTTCTTGAGAATCTCGACTATTACATCCGCGAGTTTGCCAAGAACGCGGAGGCGGCAGGCGCCACGGTGCACTTCGCGCCTACGGCTGAAGATGCCGTCGAGTGCGCGCTCGACATTTTCGAGGAGGCTCACGCCACCCGCTGTGTGAAATCCAAGTCGATGGTCACTGAAGAAGTGGGCTTGAACGAGTACTTGGAAAAGCACGGCATCCACGCGGTGGAGACCGACTGCGCCGAGAACATCCTGCAGACGGCGGGTTCCAAGCCCTCGCATATCGTTGTGCCCGCACTGCACTTCAATCGCGATTCCATTCGTGACTTGTATCGCGAGAAGAAGGGCTACACCGGCTCCAATTCGCCTGAGGAGATCACCAAGTTTTTGCGCTCTAACCTGCGTGAGGAGTTCCTGAGCGCCAAGGTGGGCGTTACGGGTTGCAACTTCGGCGTGGCCGAAACGGGCTCGTGCACGCTTGTCACCAACGAGGGCAACGCCCGCATGGCAACCACGGTCCCCGAAACGCAGATCGTGATGATGGGCGCCGAGCGCATCGTGCCCGACCTGCGTTCGCTCGACACCTTGGTTACCCTGCTGGTGCCGAGCGCCGTCGGCTCGAAGATCACCTCTTCGTTCCAGGTGAACACCGGCGCCGCCAAGCCCAGCGAGGCGGACGGTCCCACCAAGGTGCACATCATCATGGTGGACAACGGCCGCAGCAAGATTCTGGCCAGCGAGTTCAGGAGCATGCTGCGTTGCATTCGCTGCGGCGCCTGCATGAATAACTGCCCGGTGTATCGTCACATCACCGGCCACGGTTACGGCACCATCTATCCCGGCCCCATGGGCGTGGTTCTTACTCCGCTTCTGGAGGGCTACGAGAACACCGACAAGCTTCCTTATGCCTGCTCGCTGTGCGGCGCCTGCGATGACATGTGCCCGGTGCGCATTCCTTTGCACAGGCATATCCACAAGCACAAGTTCAACCTTGCCGAGCGCGGGCACACCTCCGCCCCCGAGCACGCGACCTTCGATATGGCGGGCAAGGTGCTGAGCAATCGATTGCTCTACGATATTGCCACAGGCTCCGGCTCGCGTGGCATGAAGATTTTGGGCGGCGCGTACGGCGCGCTCGGCCTCTCCACCTCGTGGATTCCGGTTTTGCGTGGCTGGACCTCTTCGCGTGACATGGACCTGATGGCCAAGGAGCGCTTCCGTGATCGTTTCGCCAAGCGCACGCCTGTGGCCGCCGAGCTGGACGAAAACGGCATGTCGGCCGCCGATAGGGCCGAGGCCGCTCACGAAAAGGCCGCTGCCGGAGCGCATGCCCCCGTTGCGGTGGGCATCGCGGAGCAAGGTATGCCTCAGGAAGGGGGTGCTCGCGCATGAGCACGGTAAGCTTGGATGAATTCTTGAAGCCTTTTTCCGCCGCTCTTGGGCGCGATGAGGTGCCCGAGCAGGTGGAGAGTATCGACGTTGAGAATTCGGTGCAGTTCATCGCCTCGCGTGCGATGACTCCTGCTCAGATTGAGGAGAAGTTCATCGACGAGGCGAAGAAAATCGGCGTGTTGGTGAAGTGCTGTGCCCCTGGCAAGGAGGCTTCTGCGGTCGTCGAGGAGGTGCGTCGTTTGGACACCGCCAACAAGACGGTTCTGTATGCTGCGGACGCCTGGGCCGATGGCTGTGGTTTGCCCGCCGCTCTTGAGGCGGCCGGCCTTGAGGCTGTCCGCTGGGATGCCTCGAAGGGGCGTGACGCTATTCAGGAGGCGGCTAAGCTGGACGTTGGCGTTACCTTTGCCTACGGTGCCATAGCCGAAACCGGTTCGGTGGTGCAATGCTCCTCCGAAGCTTCGGGACGCAGCGTCTGCACGATTCCTCCCTGCCATATCGCGGTGGTGAAGCGCTCGAAGCTCTTCGCTCGCATGGGCGAGCTTTTGGACGATCTGCATGATGCTTGCGGCGCGGACATGCCCTCGAATGTGAGCGTCATCAGCGGTCCGTCGGCCACCGCCGACATCGAGCTCGTTCGCGTTGTTGGCGTTCATGGTCCGGTGCATACCGCTGTGATCATGGTCGAGGACTAGTCACGCCAGGCTTAGCCGCGCGTTAAGCGGCTGCTTTAAATCAAATTAAAGAAGGCTCGAGTCGTGGGGACTCGAGCCTTCTTGTTTCGCTATGTGCTTGAAGCAGGTGGGCTTTAAGCCTCGCGCTCGTCGCAGACCTTGCCGGGGTTCAGGATGCCCTTGGGGTCGAACACCTGCTTGATCGCTGCCATCAGGCCGAAAGCGGTCTCGCCGACGGACTGCTTGAGGTATTCCTTCTTTGCATGGCCGATGCCGTGTTCGCCGGAAACGGCGCCGTTGAGCTCGGCGCATTTGTCGTAGCTTGCCTGCATAACCTCAGCGGAGATGATCTTGAACTCTTCCTCAGTTTTGTTGTTGGAGGAGCAGTAGATGTGCAGGTTGCCGTCGCCCGCGTGGCCGAAGGAGCGGATGCGCATGCCCTTCTCGGTGCCAACCTGGTGCACGTACTCAAGGAACTCGGCGATGTTGTCGACGGGAACGACGACGTCCATCTCGTCCAGGTACTTGGTGTCGGCCTCGATGCAGGTGAGGAAGGCGCTGCGTGCGGCCCAGATGGCGGCCTTGTCGTCGGAGTCCTTCATAACCAAAACGTCGAAGGCGCCGTGCTCGTCGGCAACCTCCATCAAGGTCTCGGCGCGGGACATGATCTCGTCCTCGTCGTTGCCTTCGAGCGTGACCAGGATGTAGGCACCCGCTTCCTTGCCGTTGATGACGGTGGGGATGAACTTGGAGCCGGTGAACTCGGCCGAGGAGTCGACGATGTCGCGCTCCATGAACTCGATGGAGCGGGGGTCAAGGCCGGCATGTTTGATGGCGGGCACCGAGGTGATGGCCGCATCGATGTTCTCGAAAGGCAAAAGGAAGCTGATGTCTTCCTTGGGGTTGGGGACAAGCTTCATGGTGAGCTCGGTGATGACGGCCAAGGTGCCCTCGGAGCCGACGATCAGGTGCAGCAGGCTGTAGCCGGAGCTCGTCTTGGTGACGGCCTTGTCGATCTCGAGGATTTCGCCGTTGGGCAGGACGACCGTCATGGCTAAAACGTAGTCGCGGGTGGTGCCGTACTTCACGGCGCGCATGCCGCCTGCGTTGGTGTTGACGTTGCCGCCAACCGAACCGGTCTTCTCGCCGGGATCGGGCGGGTACATCAGGTCGTGCTCCAGCGCGTCGGCTGCAAGCTCGCACAGACGCACGCCGGGCTGGATGCGAACGTTGAAGTTCTTCATGTCGTAGCCCAGGATCTTGTTCATGCGCATCGTGCACAGAACGACGCCGCCGAAAAGCGGGGTGGAGCCGCCGGCAAGACCGGTGCCCGCGCCGCGCACGGTAACCGGGATGTTGTTGTCGTTGCAGAGCCTCATGATCGCCGAGACTTCCTCGGTGCAGCCGGGGTGAACGACAACCTCGGGCATGCGGGAGCCGTAAATGGGCATCTCATCGTGCGAGTAATCCTCGCTGACCTCGGAACCGTAGACGCAATGCGCTTCGCCAACGATGCTTGCAAGCTGCTTGGCGAATTCTTCCGTGACCGTGTTGTAAGACATATCTCTCCTTGCGAAACCTTGTAGGTCTGAAAGCCAGGGGCTTTTTACAGCGATGAATCACTGTATAAGAAACACAAGCGCGGTTTGCTGCAGTGGCGCCTATTTTCGGAGGGCGGTTGGAATGATTATTCCAACGAAAACAGCTCGCCCTTCTTTGCGGGAGGAGAGGGCGGCGTTGGTTGGACTTTGCGCGTGGGGCGGTGGGCTCGTGTCGTTTTGTCCGGCGGCTGCACTGCTGCAACGAAAAAGAACCCATGCGCGGTGCATGGGTTCTTTCGATGCGAGGTTTTCGCTTTGCGCTTGTTGGCGCGCTCTGGCTTTCTGGCGCGGGTTGAAGCTGTTGGTTGGACCTTGCGGCCAAGCGTTCGAGCGCCTGCGTGCTTCAGCCTAGACCGGCAGGATGAAGTTGAGCACCGAGCTGTAAAGGAAGATGAGTACGCACAGCGCTGCAAGCATGGTGAGCGACCAAGGAAGCAGCTTCTTGAACAGCGTGGACTCGGTTTCGCCGGTGGCCACGGCCGCAATCGCAAGCGACTGGGGCGAGATCATTTTGCCGACGACGCCGCCCATGGTGTTGGATGCCAGGAAGAGCTCGGGGTCCACACCGGCCAGCGATGTGTTGGCCTTGGCGGCTTCGGCCTGCAGGCTCGAGAAC
>CAVAUO010000066.1:0-8934 GCA_963591685.1 Escherichia coli | reverse complement strand
GTGACCCCTGCCGTGTCGAGGCAGTGCTCTCCCGCTGAGCTAATCGCCCTCAGCGGGTAAACATAATACCGATTTGAAAATTTCCGTCAAGGAGTAATTTTCATAACATCATCTTGTTTGCGCCTTTAACGAAGTCCAAGCTCAGCATAAACCGTCGATTTTTAGTGCGCGGCATCTCCTGGTAGTGCCTCTAGGACGCTTCCGACGGCAATCAAAGCCTGTAAAGAAACGGCAAATATGCGATTATTCCAAAGGATTACAGCTTAAAACCAAAGCGAGCGGGTTAAACTTTATTCACTAAGGGCACGCGCCCCTAGTTTTTTATGCCCAATTTAGCGTCATCGCAACAAGACGCACTGTGCAAAAGGAGGCTGAAATGATCGAATTCTTCAAAACCAAGGTCAATGCGACTCATAGTATTTCAGCCCCCGAACCTGGTTGCTGGGTAAACGTCGTCGATCCCACGGACGAGGAGCGCGATTGGCTTATCGAGGAGCTGGGCATTGTGCCCGAGTTCGTTCGTTCCGCATTGGACGACGAAGAGCGCTCGCACACCGACTTCGACGACGATACCTACCAAACCCTCATCATCATCGACTGTCCCTTCATCGAGAGCTTGGACGAGGCCGAGGATGCCAGCATCACGCAGTACGACACCCATCCTCTATCGTTTTTGTTCCTCCCCCGCCAAGACATGATCGTCACCATTTCGCTCCTCGAAAACGAGACGATCGAAAATTTCACCGCAGGCAGAATTCGCGGCATCAACACCAACCAGCGCACACGCCTGCTTTTGCAGATCATGGCGCACATCGCGCTGCGCTACCTTTCGTGTCTGCGAAACCTGGAGCGTCAGTTCGTAGCCAACGAGAAGCGCCTGCGCGAAACACTCAACAACACGGAACTCATGCGTATGCTAGGCTTTGAGAAATCCTTGATTTACTTCAGCACATCCTTGAAGAACATCGAGGCAACTCTTACCAAGATCAGCAGTGGACGCGTTGTTAAGCTCTACGAGGACGATGACGACCTGCTTGACGACGTCCTTATCGAGATTCGTCAGGCCATCGAAATGTGCACGATCGAGCGCCAGATTCTTTCATCCTCTATGGATACCTTCGGCTCTATCATCTCTAACGGCCTTAACTCCACCATGCGCCTGTTGACCATCATCACTCTGGTGCTGGCAATACCGACCATTGTGTTCAGCTTCTACGGCATGAACGTAAGCGAGCTCCCCTTGCCCGACACTTGGCTATTCCCCGCATCTTTAAGTTTGGTGATGTGCATCTTGGCGGCGCTCTTCCTATTCAAGGGCCGCATGTTCAAATAGCACTTGGGCGCTTGCCTTGCAGGCAAGCTTTTGTACTTTGCTTGATAGGCCCAAACGCAACACGGCAACACCGCAAAGCGATTAACAAGCTGGACGACCTCAAAAGAACACTGAAGCAAGCAACAACGAACATGCTTGAACGCTTCCCGAGCGCTCCGCACATCACGTCAGCCATAACACCAAGAAAAAAAACGCCGCTCGATTGAGCGGCGTTTGCATGCACTGGAGCGGGTGACGGGAATCGAACCCGCGTGACCAGCTTGGAAGGCTGGAGTTCTACCATTGAACTACACCCGCAAGTGGTCGGGATGACAGGATTCGAACCTGCGACATCGTGCACCCAAAGCACGCGCGCTACCGGACTGCGCCACATCCCGAACACAGCTAAGCTATAGTACCACAGCTTTCAATAAGTCCCTTGAGCTTGTTTTCTTTATTTTAAGCTCCACACAATCTGGAAATCTCTACTCCCCTAGCAGGGTTTTACGCAAGACGCGTAGAGCATTGCCGCGGTGCGACACCTGCGCCTTTTCATCCTGGGTCACTTGCGCCATGGTTTTTGTTCCGCCGAACACATCGGGAATGAACAGAGGATCGTAGCCGAAACCATTTTCCCCAACAGGGCTGCGACCGATCTTGCCCTCGACCGTGCCCTCTGCAAGCGCTTCAGTGCCATCCTCGTCGATAAAAACAAGCGAGCATACAAAGCGGGCGGTACGCTTATCGTCGGCCACACGGGAAAGCTCACGCAGAAGTTTTTCGTTGTTGGCCGCATCACTTGAATCCTTGCCGTCAACGGATGCGTAGCGCGCCGAATAGACACCGGGGGCGCCGTTCAACGCATCCACCATCAAACCTGAATCGTCGGCCAATACGGCGCTGCCGCACAGCGCATGCACCGCCTGCGCCTTGATGCGCGCATTTTCAACAAAGGTAGTGCCGGTTTCCTCGGGGTCGGACTCAAGTCCAGCCTCTCGCAAGGTCTTGAACTCCCAGCCCTCAAAACTAAGAGCATTACGAATCTCGTCAGCCTTATGAGCGTTGTTGCTCGCGATAATCACAGTTTTCATTGATGAATTCCTTTTAATGATGAAAAAAAGCAAAGAAAACGACCGCCCCGAAGAGCGGCCGCATCTTCTTAGCTATGAACTACAACCACAGTGCCGGAAGGAAGATTTTCATAGAACCATTTAGCCGACTTGGTAGGCAAGTTAACGCAACCATGGGACCCTGAAGTCTTCCAGATGTTACCGCCGAAAGTGGAGCGCCAAGATGCGTCGTGCAGGCCGATACCGCGAGAATCGATGAAGGGCAGCCAGTAGGTTACACGACTCTCATACTTAGTACCGTTATCGTTTTCGCCTTTAAGAACACGAGGGCTTTGTCGCCAATCGATGGTGTAGACGCCCTTTGGGGTGTCGTGCTTGCCCTTGGTACCCGTAACGCACTTGGTCTCGAACTTCAGCTTATCGTTATCGTCGTAGTAGCGAACTTTCTGTTCGGACAGGTCAATGTCGACGTAGGCCTTCCAATCGCGCTTACCCGCACCCGCATAGGTCGCGGCCTTCTTAGAACAGGTAACCTCGATATCGGTGAAGTCGACCTTTTTCAGCTGGTTGGCGATGGTTTTCTCGATGCCGGTAGTATCGACCCTCCAGCCATAGGAACCGCCCTTAACGCTGCACTTAGTGCCATCAGCGCGCGTCCATTTGCGCTTTGAGCCAACGGTGTTCAAGCCGGAAGTGGAGGTGCCCAACCATTCCTCGATGGCGCTATCGTCCACCTTCATCTCAAGGTCGTCGGAGCTGAAGCTCACCCATTTGGAAATCTGATCCTTAGTGATGGATGCAACGTCGGAATGATCGGTGGAGGTAACAAGCTTGATGGTGCCGGCGAGGAGGCTGTTGCCCTTTTCGGCGGCCGAAGTCAAGCGCTCGTCACCCGAGGTGATCTCGGGCGTATCGTATTCGGATTCGGTAAGCTCGCAGCTATCCTGCAGGCTGTCAACGGCGTCTTTAACTTTCGCAAGAACCAAAGAGCTCTTGAACTGATTGCCCACGACCTCGGGCTTTACCGTATAAGCCGCAGAAGCCTCATTGTAAACGACCGTTGCGTTTTCGGAAGCGGTCTTTTCCTGATTGTAAATCTTGACCTGGTTTTTAACCACGGACTTCAGCTTGGACTCATCGTAAGAGACGCTCAAAAAATCGGACAAATCGTGCGAGCCAAGAAGCTCGATGGGCCAAGCCACGGAATCCTGGCGCGAAAGCGCGCTTGAAGCTAAGGAGCTACCCTCGATGGCCATATCGATTTTGCTGGAATCAAGCTTGTAGGAAAAGCCTAAGCCAGAGATTTCGAGCGCATAATTGGAGGCCACGGAATTAAAGCCGCTGGCCAGTTGACGTTCCGACTGCAGGGACACGTCCTGATTTCCCAGCTTCGTGTTGGGGAATAAATGACTGTTGAAGTAAAAGACTCCCGCACCGTAGACAGCACCCAGAAGAACCACCACGGCGACAACGGAACCGATTGCTATTTTTGCGCTTCGTTTCATATGGACTCCGTTAATCAATTATGTGCAGAAGAAAGTCAGCCCTTTCTTCGTAATTTCAAATCATAGCAATGTCGATACCGATTACCAGAGGGCAACGACCCCAAGCCTGGGCACAACACACAAAGCACACGCAGGAAACCACGTGGACGACGACTTGAGCAAAGTCAGAACAGGGAAGCTTTAAATTGCGCTCCCCTATTCAGCTAAGAACACAAATCAATCCGCGCAAAATGAGCTTTAACACGAATGAACCCAAAATAAAAAAGCGGCGCCAAAAAAAGGCACCGCTAAAAACGTGGTGGAGGCGCGGAGAATCGAACTCCGGTCCATACCAAATCGTCACCGGAAGGGATTACAGACATAACCTCGTGATGAAATTTAAAACGCGCATCGTACACGGGTAAACTTCGCGCATTCGAGCTGGTTCAATCTTAGCCTTGACCATACCAACCACGTGCCAAGGAGCTCTCTCCTAAAAATGATAACGCGTCGAGGTCGGAGAAAATCCTCGAGTTGTCACGCTGCGATTAAATTAAGCAGCGAGGGCCACACGGCCCTGAGTGTTGAACTTGCCAATTAACTTGACAGTACCCCTGTTTAGCGTGGCGAGGAGACCACGGCCTGCCTTCCAATTCCAACTTGCCATGTCGAAACCAGTCGCCCCCGTGAAGGGCAAATTCACTTGTGAATGTGCTTGGATAAGCCATTCTATCCTTGCGCTAGCGATTGTCAAACAAAGCACGAGCTACCGAGGGGTCAAGAGTCAAATCGAAGAACAAATACTTCTTACCTATGTGACGAGAATCGTCGCCGATCGACAAATCAAACACCGCATCAAACAAACAAAAGCTACGAAAAAAAGAACGGGATGCCCGCAACTGCGGACATCCCGAGCGCCTATTCAATATGCAATCGTCGGCTTAATCCTGCTTTTCAGCCAAAGCTGCCTGGGCAGCAGCCAAACGAGCCAGGGGCACGCGATAAGGCGAGCAGCTAACGTAATCAAGACCAATGCCGTGGAAGATCTTCACGGAATCAGGATCGCCGCCATGCTCTCCGCAGACGCCGCAAGTCAAATCAGGGTTACCCTTATGGCCAAGGTCAACACCAATCTCGACCAGGCGAGCAACGCCGGAATCGACGGTAGCGAAGGGATTGGCAGGCAAGATCTTCTCGCTCAGGTACTGGGGAATGAACTCCGCCTCAACGTCGTCACGCGAGAAGCCGAAAGAAGTCTGCGTCAGATCGTTGGTACCGAAGGAGAAGAAGTCCGCCTTAGTGGCAATCTGATCGGCCGTCACCGCAGCACGGGGAAGCTCGATCATCGTACCGATGGGGATCTCGAGTTCAACGCCCATCTCGTTGGCAACCTCGGCGATGGTCAAAGTTGCAACATCGCGCAGGCGCGAAAGCTCAGTAACTACAGAAACCAAGGGGATCATGATCTCGGGTTTGGGATCGAAGCCCTCCTTCTTCAGGCGAGCAGCAGCATGGGCGATAGCACGAACCTGCATACGAGGCAAAACCGGATAGGTGATGGCCAGACGGACACCACGCAAACCAAGCATGGGATTCTGCTCAGCGAAGGAGTCGACCTTTGCCAGGAAGGCGCGCTTTTCCGCGATGACCTTGGGGTCGGCGCCTGTTGCCTCGAGCTTGGCAAGCTCAACGGCCAAGGTGCGGGGGTTCTCGAGGAACTCATGCAGCGGAGGATCAAGCAAACGAACGATGACGGGCAGGCCGTCCATAGCCTTGAACATCTCGTAGAAATCATCGGTCTGAGCTTCGTAGAGCTGATTGACGGCCTTCTCGCGAATGGCCTCGTCCTCGTTCAGGATGAAAGACTGGATAATCTGCTTGCGATCGCCCAAGAACATATGCTCGGTACGGCACAGGCCGATACCCTGCGCACCGAAGTCGCGTGCAAGCTTGGAGTCGTGAGGGTTGTCGGCGTTGGCGCGCACACCCAAAGTGCGGAACTCGTCGGCCCACTCAAGGATGATGTCCAGATCGCCGGTGAGCTCGGGCTCAACCAGATCGACCGCGCCCAGGCAAACGTCACCCGTGGTGCCGTCGATGGAGATGACATCGCCCTCGGAAAGAACGATGTCGGTGCCGGCGATAGCGACGGTACGGGCGGCGGCATCGATGTTCAGGGCTTCAACGCCGCAAACGCAGGGAGCGCCCATGCCACGCGCGATAACCGCTGCATGGGAGGTCTTACCGCCGTGAGAGGTAAGAATTCCTTCCGCGGCGATCATACCGGCCAGGTCGTCAGGCGTGGTTTCCCAACGAACCAGAACAACCTTACGTCCTTCGTGGGCAGCCTCAACGGCAGCCTCGGAGGAAAAGACCACTTCACCGACAGCGGCGCCGGGACTTGCATTCAAACCATGAGCAACGACATTGCGCTCGGCCTTGGGGTCGAAGCAAGGATGCAGAAGCTGGTCGAGCGCCTCAGGGTCAACGCGCATGACCGCCTCTTCCTTAGTGATGAGGCCTTCGCGCTGCATCTCGATGGCGATGGAGACCGCGGCAGCAGCGGTACGCTTGCCCACGCGCGTCTGCAGCATCCAGAGCTTACCCTGTTCGATGGTGAACTCGATGT
Source organism: Escherichia coli (assembly GCA_963591685.1). GTDB lineage: Bacteria > Actinomycetota > Coriobacteriia > Coriobacteriales > Eggerthellaceae > Anaerotardibacter. The sequence continues at coordinate 2,439 of CAVAUO010000066.1, read as the reverse complement.
CGCACATGTCGCGGAAGTGATTCTCGAGGATCACGAAGACTTCCTCAAGCTGCTTGCCCGCCTCTTCCAAGCCGGGAGTCTCTTTGAGCTGAGCGATGGGCGATGTGTTGCGGATACCGGCAACAACGTCCTCGCCCTGGGCGTTAACCAGATAGTCGCCGTAGAACTCCTTGACGCCGTTGGCGGGGTTGCGAGTGAACGCAACGCCAGTTGCGGAAGTTTCGCCCTTGTTGCCGAAGACCATGCACTGCACGTTGACCGCGGTGCCCAGATCGTCGGAAATCTTGTTCTGCTTACGATAGATGATCGCGCGAGGGTTGTTCCAAGAACCGAAAACGGCCTCGATGGCAAGCTGAAGCTGCGTGTCAGGGTTCTGCGGGAAGTGAGCCACGCCATCCTCGACCAAGGAAGGATAAGCCGCAGGATCAACGTTTTCGGAGAAGATCTTCTTGAACTCGGAAACGAGCTCGGAAAGATCTTTTTCGTTAAGCTCGGTGTCGGACTGAACGCCACGGGCACGCTTCATCAGATTGATGGCGTTCTCGAAGAGGTCGCCATCAAGGCCGACCACGACGTTGGAGAACATCTGAATGAAACGACGATAGGAGTCCCAGGCGAAACGAGCGTCGCCCGTCTGAGCGATAAGGCCCTTGATAGACTCGTCGTTCAGGCCCAAGTTCAAAACCGTGTCCATCATGCCGGGCATGGACATAGGAGCGCCGGAACGAACGGAAACGAGCAGCGGATCGTCGACATCGCCGATCACCTTACCCGCGCGCTGCTCAAGATCGCGGCGATAGGCCTGGATGTCGTCGAGCGCGCCTTCGGGCCATACGTTGCCCGCGGAAGCGTACTCGATGCAAGTTTGACAAGAAATGGTGAATCCCGGAGGGACGGGAAGGCCGATGTTGGCCATTTCGGCAAGATTGGCACCCTTGCCGCCAAGCACGGCTTTCATGTGAGTGTTGCCCTCGGTCACATTGCGACCTTCGGCGTCTTTGCCAAATGCAAAAACACGCTTAACCGTTTCAGACATCTTCGATCTCCTCAAAAGATAGCTTGCATTGCCCACGGTGAGCCTGGCGCATATGTCCTTCCAAACGCACGATCGCCGTATGTTTCAAAGGTTTCGGTGCGCTACGGCTCTATCCTGCGATATTGCGGGTGAGCCATGCCATAATACCGCAAAATCTCAGCCGCTGTTTCCTCCACAGCGCGGTTGTCGGTGTGTATCACAATAGCTCCAAGTTTGCGCATAAGCGCACGCGCCGATTCCAGATCCTGGTAAATATGCTCCAAGTCGGCATACGACGAAGCGATGTTTGCGGCCTGCCCCAAACGACGACGGCGGATCCCCTCCAAGGTCTCGGCGTTGATCATCAGGCCGAACAGGCGGCTCGAATCGACCTCGAACAACTCTTTGGGAGGAGTGGTTTTCGGATCCAGGGGGACGTTGGCAACGCGGATGCCCATCTGCGAAAGATAGATGGAAAGCGGCGTTTTGGAAGCGCGCGACACGCCGATAATGACCATATCGGCATTGGGAAGATCCTGCGGGATGCGGCCGTCATCATGGCTGATGGCGAACTCGATGGCGTCGATGCGGCGGAAGTAATGCTCGTTCACCAGGTGTAAGCGGCTGGGGCTGTACTTTGGAGTACGGCCCGAGGCCTTGGCGAGCGTCGCCACCGGACCACCCATCAAATCGACCACGTAAACGTCCTCGTTATCCCTGGCGAAAGATCTCATCTCGTCGGTTAAACCGGAATCTACCAAAGTATGGAAGACAACGAAGGCCTCGTCGGGATGGTTCACGCGATGGTAGTCAAGATGATCGTCCAAGTCCTTGCGCATAGTCGCAGGGTCGCGCATGGCGAAAAGCGTCTCGATCGAAGGATCGTCATCATCGAAGCACGACGCAGCGGCAGCGGCCACGGCTTCGGCGGTGGTGCCCAAGCCATCGCTTACCACATGGATGGTCGGCACGCCTGGGCGAACCGTACCCCTGTGCATCCAAGTTGTCATATCCGCACATCCTTTCGAAGCGAATCCATTGCATAAAAAAGGCGACCCCGTATGGAGCCGCCAGAAAGCTTACTTTGTTTTAGCCATGAGTCCGAAATCGGCGATGTCGGCGAAAGAGGAAACGAAGGCGTTCAAAATCCTGTGGCGATTTATGCGCAGCTCATCGTTTTCGTCGTTGATCATCACCGCGGCGAAGAAGGCGTCTATCGGCTCGCGCAGTTTGGCGAGCTCGGCGAGCGCCTGCGTGTAGGATCCGGCGTCGAGCGCCTGGGCGATTGTCTCCTTGGCGGAAAGCGTCGCTTGCAAAAGCGCTCGCTCATCATCGCCGAGCAGAGCCTCGTCAACCTCGACACCCAGCTCGGGATCGCGCAGGTTGTTGGCGCGGGCGTAGGCGGTTGCGAGATCCTCGAAGGC
>CAVAUO010000065.1:0-8955 GCA_963591685.1 Escherichia coli | reverse complement strand
AATCGGCACGCCCACCTGGTGGTACACCATGGCGCCGGCGGTGAAAACCTTCATCAGCAACGCCAACTGGGCAGGCAAGACCGTCATAGCCTTCTCGACAAGCGCCGGATGGCCCGGCAGCACCAATGCGGACATCGAGAATGCCGCAGCGGGCGCCGCGGTGATGCCCAGCCTCGAAGTCACCTTCGACTCCACCGGCGGCACCGAGCAGAAAACCCCGCAAGCCGACGTCGATGCTTGGATTGCGGCCGTCAAGGAGTCGTTAGACTAAATAAAGTCAGCTTGCCCGACAAACCAGCTTAAGCAGGCAAGACGAAAAGAATATCAAGCACGTGGCCCACGACGCCCCAAAGGGAAAGCCTCTGGGTCCTTAAAAAAAGGCAACCCGCATGAAGCGGGTTGCCTTTAGGCTAGACGTCAGCTTTTCAGCTGAAGTCGACTAAATTGAAGCAGCGCTAATTCTGCTTACGGCGAGCCAGCAAGGCAACGCCACCCGCAGCAATTGCGACAACTACCACGGCAAGAGCAAGGTTTGCCAGGTTGTCGCCAGTCTTTGCGGACTCACTTGCTGCCTCTTCGGTATCGTCGCTTTCCTCGTTGTCCACATCATCAGCGTCGTCAGATTCATCGTCTGGGCTAGGCTCTGGATCGGGATTTGGCTCGGTATAGGTATTAGTAAAGCTAAGCTCGCTCAGGGTCTCAGGAATTTGAGTCTCAGCCACTAGCTTGCCCCGACCGTTGTCGCTTACCCTCACCTGAACTTGATAGCTCGTGCCGTCATAGGTCACGTTATCGATGGTTTGGCCGCCATTTACTTCATGCAGGGTGTAGTTGTATTCACCAATCTGGTTGTACTCAATGCTATCGAGCACAACCTTGCCATTTGCATCGTTGGTGCCCGTTGCCACGGCCTTACCGTCAGCATCAAGAAGCTCGAACTTGAATTCGCCCTGGGCAAGGTCGCGACCGGTGAGCTTCTTGGTAACTTCAACGCTATCGGTCACGCTGCTCTTGGCAGGTTCGGGCGAATAGACATTGGTAAATGTAGCTTCAGAGGTCTTGTCGGCTTCAAATGTGCCTTCGCTACCCTCAGATGCAACCTGTTTAAAGCCAGCAGGCAAGTCCTTTTCAGGCTCGGATACCTTGTAGCTCCAGCCGGCGGACAGGCCAAGCACCTGCAGAGTCTGACCATGCTTTAGCTTATAAGTAGCATTGCCGTCTTCGTCGAAACTCAGCTTACCTGCCGTTGATTCGTCGCCCGTTACAAGCGTGGTAGAAAAGGTTTTGCTTGCGGCATCGGGGATACTGATATTGAAGGTGAATTCGGTATCGCCGTACTGACTTTGGCTGTAGTCACCTGCCAAAGTCTTAGAGATCTCCAGCGTTGCTGGCTTATCCAATGAAAGCTTGCCATTGTTGCCCAGATATGAGGTGACGGTCGTTGCCTTAGAGACATCGCTGACATTGTTCCACTTGGGGTTAAGCACGTCTTTGGCGGTACCTGTGACGTTGTCGGTCTTCTCTTTTTCCAGCTGGTTGATGTACACCAGGCGTGCGGTGCCCTTCTTAAAGAAGCAGTTGCCATCATCGTCTTTATCGATGGCGCCCTCGAATTTAGTCGCTTCACTTCCAGGGAATTCTATTATATCGAAAGCCAAAATAGGCTCTTCAGACTGATTCTCATAGTAGTACTCATGCTGATACCAGTACGTTTCCCCGTCGATAATCTCGGTGGCACGTGTAGTCAACTTGGAATCGGTGTAGATAGGCGTATCCTGCGTGAAGTAGTAATAGCTGTTGCCCTTGGAAGGGTTGAATTGAGCCGTCACATCGCCCAGATGTTCATCGCCGGTCCATTTGTTGGCGTAGAAATTGACTTTGCCATCTTCACCGGTGTTGTTTTTGATGTAGGTCTTCATGGCATCGTCGGGATTGGCCAGCTTGTTCAGCACGCCCTTTTTCAAACCTGAAGAATAGAAAACTGAAACCGGAGTGTTCTCGTCGACACTCATTTTATTGTCATTCAGATTAACGGAAAAATGACGCAGCGGAATAAGCGATGCGGGAATCTTTACTTCAACTACATCGCCGGTTTTTAGGTCAGAAGAGTGCTTTACGGTAATAAGAATGCTGCTCAAGTTGCCTTTACTTAAAGCGACGCCAGATCCAACTTCACCATTAAAAGCATAGGTATGCTCATTTTTATCCTTATCGAAGGACACCTTTGGATCGTTATAGACCGTTGAGTCATAAACGAGCTCAGAGAGATCGGTAACTTGCATGTAGTCGCCCAGTTGGTCGGTAAACGTGATGTAGCCCGACTCTGATTCGTAGCCCTCTTTTGCATCGGTCGGATAGCCTGCCGCCTCCGTTATTTCCTCGGAAATGTCCTCGAAAATTTTCTTCAGCTGGACGGCATCGGTTGCGCTTTTGTAGAAGTCGGCGTCGGTTTTGTCGGCTTTCTCGGCGCGGTCGCCGAAGCTCCAGCTATAGTCGGCAATGCTACTTCCACTGCCGGTATACGTGGCGTTGGGGTAGTTGCTCGACACCGCATGCAAGAACTTGTTCGCATTGGAAGTTGTCTTGGCGGTGGGATCAAGGCTAGGGTTCGCGTTAGCGAGGACGCCGATGGTGTATACCGTTGCACCGCTGTCCTTCATTCCCTTGGCGGTCGTAACGGCAGGGCTGGCGAACTGAGGATCAAAGTCCGACTCCTCGCCGCCACTTGTGGTGGGTACACCGTCGGTGAAGAAAATCACAACTTTCTTTGCATCGTCACGTTTCGAGCTGGCCAGCACTGTCTGAGCGCTCTCTAAGCCAAGGTCAGACCTCGTACCTTGATTGGTTTCTAGGCTTGAAATCGCGCTCTTAATTCCATCTTTCTTAGCCTCAGTGCAGGCAGTCATCTCCTGAGTGGTTTTCGCTTCGGTGTTGTAGCTCACCACGGCAACCTGATGTTGCTTAGCTTCGTCGGAAATATCTTCATTCTGCTTAGCGATTTCATCCACGAACTCGTTTGCGGCAGTTTTCAGCGCTTCGATTTTAGACGTGCTTCCGCTCATAGTCTGAGTCATCGAAGAAGACGTATCCAGAACCAGCACGATATCGAGTGGTCTTGTTGTTCCAGAAGTAAGGTTTGAAGTTGAAGAAAGAGCCGTTAACGCCGTTAAGAAAGCGGCGCCTTCACCCTTCTTTTCAACGGAAATCGTTTTTTCGCCGATCTTTTTTTCGAACTTATCGTCAGTTACAGACTTGTCAGTCCAAATGCGACCAACGTTGGCTGTGTTGCCGCTGATAAGATTCGACCAATCCCAAATAGTGGACGGGTCAGCCACAGTATCGGACGACGTAGCACTAGTGTTTTCGGCATTTCCCGTATTGCCGTCTGCGGCCCATGCCGCTATAGGCACAAGGCAGCACACGGCAAGTACAACAAAGAGCATGCCCAGTAAACGTTTTCTCATCTTCCCCTCGCATTCTGATAAAAGGTAGAAATTACTCATAAAGTTACTTGAGAATCGAGGGGGGGGGATAGTGCCATTTACCAAGCAAAATGGCTAATAGGAAGCTAACGGAAAGTCAGCGTTGCCATGCCAGTGCCCAACTAGAACGGCAAGCTCAATGGATCAATCAAACTCCATATACATACGCAGTTAAGGCTCACAAGCAACTAGCGCAACATCCGAGGCACCAGCTCAGCGCGACTCGAGATACCAAGTTTCGAATAAGCGCTTGACAAGCGATTTTTAACCGTGCCCGCGGAAATTCCCATATGCTGCGCGATCTCGGTATTGGTCCAATTACGGCAAGCAAGCATGGCGATGGTGAATTCAGTGGTAGTAAGATTGTCCGCCACATCTTCGCCTGAAGCAGGGTTATGAATGCGTCGCCAGCCATAACTAAAGCGATACGTGATATCGATGATGCGCGCAAACTCAGCAGGATGCAGCTGCTTCAAGCTAATTTCGATAAGACCCTGAAGCAAACCGTGGTGCATACCAATGGGCTCTATCAAATCATCGGCATGCGCTATTTCCCAGGCTACTCCAAAGCTCCTCTTTGCATGGTCGATTTCCTTTAGGCTTATGTAGCCCATCGCAGTGACCAAGAGCAAAAAGAGTTCAGATATCGGGTAACTCCCCTGTTTCATGATCAATGCGTTTTCCGCCGAGCCGACGCAACGACCATACTCCGCATGCAAGTAAAATGCATGCGAAATTATATAGCTGGCAAACAAGCGCAAACCCTCAGGCAAAAGTGCTGCATATGGGAAGAAATCCTCGCGAGTGTAAGGCGAGGGCAAATGCAACAAAACGCTTGCCGCTAGCGCAAACAAAATATGTGCCGCATGAGTAACCGGATCTTCGTCCGCGTTGTTTTTGTCTATTAAGACCAACAAGCATGCACGCGCCTCGGGAATGCTGTTAAGCCCGATGTTTGCGTATCCGCAGATAAGGCAAGCAGAATAACGTAGAGCCGGATCTTCAAATTCAAGATAAGGCTGTGCTGTTTCCACTGCTTCTTTTTCCCTACCGCAATAAAGAAAAGCTTCCGCCTGAGCGATAGCTCGAGAATCTTCATCAGTAATGCTTGCAATAGCAGCGTCCATCTGACCAGGCTCGAATGAAGTACACATCAAAGGCATTGGAACTCGCAAAACAATCCACCCCCCCCTAGCAAACACTTGAGCTGCGATACGTTGGCAAACGAAGAGTACCAACGAGCTTACCAGCATCTTACGCTATAAGGAGCTAGCTACTGGGCCGCTCCGGCCGATAGCGGCCGGAAGGCTTAGCGTTTCAGAACGATGATGCGGTTGGGGATGCTTCGCACGACGGAAATCTTGCCCAGCAGCCTGTAGACGAAAATGAACTGATTGCCATCGGGGGCTCCAGTGGAACAAAGAGCAAGTCGCTTCCTTCTGGTTACAGCAGATGGTCGACACCCATGGACGACGCAAGCTACAGTGCGCTGGGGCAGGAATGTAGTGATGCATTTTATCAACGCGTCACTCGTCAAAGCTACTTAAGAAGTAGTCGTATAAGTCTGGGCGCACAGGCTCTTCAAGCTCGTAGCAAATCTCAACGGCATTGGTCTTGCCGTCGGCCATCACTATCTGCTCAAAGCCCCCATTGGGGTGCATCTCGCCCAAGAAATAGAACTCCATGCCGTCGTCCTTGTCTTTTTTGTTCTTGCGCAGGTAAAGGAAGCAACGCATCCCTAGCTCGTCAGCGCGCTTCAAGCGCTTGATTTCCGGAGACTCAAGCGTGCGCTTGCTCTTGGAGATGCAGATGATCGTCCTGTCAGAGACAAAACGATCGTGATACTGCGTGGTGATGCTTATGTCCGGGTCTTTCTCGTAATTCACGAACACCGGGAACGTGTTCGTCTCCTCGTCGTAGAAATACCCGCCTACGTTTTGATAGTTGGGCTCCTTCTCCCAGCGCAACAAACGGCAAACTTCCTCACGCGTATATTTTTGATTGAGAACGAAATTTGTATCCTTATAAAGCGTGCCGAACCTCAAGGCATTTCTGCGCATACCGAATTTAACCAGGTCAACCATGCACTTAAGGAAGTTGCTATCCTCAAGCGCCACGGCAAACCCATCCGCAAGTTTTACTTTGCCGTCACAAGCAAGCTCAATCAGCTGCTCGCCCTTGGTCGAGTACTCGCCCGTAAGTGTTCGCAGCACAGAACGCGCATCGTCTGCGTCTTCTGGCAACACAGCACCCGCCTGCTCCCCCACCGCGTACGCATCAATCAGGCTATCCAGCGCAAGCAGATCCGCCACACGCTTACCGGCGGCAAGTTTCCCCGAAGCAAACTTGAGATACGCCAGCTTTTTCTCATTGAACGCAAACGGGCATTCCTTCTCATACCCCTGCAAAAATGCAGGATACGAGCCGAACTTGCCGATGATGATCAACGGGTCGATCGACTCATTCTCATCAAAATCAAGCAAGCTAGGAATGCGTCCCAACAAACGACGCAAGTCATCGTATTCACCTCGAATAAGCTTCATCGAGCCGAACTTGCCCTCTTCCAACGCTTTGAAAATACGCTGCTCGGAAACCCTATCGAAGGAGATAGTCGAGCAACCGGGAATCGCCGCGCTGCCTTCCTTTACCACCCTGCGCAGGTTGTCCTTGTTGTAGCTTCTATCGCCCGCAAGCGCTATAGGGATGAGATAGTTCTGCTGATAGTTGCCGATGAAATCGAGCACCAGCGCGTAATCCTTGGACGGATCCTTGCGCAAACCGCGGCCCAACTGCTGAACGAACACAATGGCGGACTCCGTGCGACGCAGCATGATAATTTCATTCAACGAAGGAATATCCACGCCCTCGTTAAGAATATCGACGGAGAAGATGTACTGCAGGCTGCCCGACTCAAGACGGGCGATAGCTTGGTTGCGCCGCTCGTCGCTTGTTTCGCCGCTTATGGCTACAGTTTTGTAGCCGCGCTCATTGAACAAGCGCGACAGCTCGCTGGCTTCTTCGTTACGCGAGCAGAAAACAAGGCCGCGCCTATCGCTTTTGCGAACCGAGTACTCCTCGATCTTTTGGATGATATGGTCCGCGCGGTCGTCCGAAGTCAGCTTGCTGAATAACGCGACGTCATCAACCGTCTTGTCGTCAATTGCTAAATCGGCGATACCAAAATAATGGAACGGCACCAGCATATCGTTCTCAAGTGCGTCTTGCAGCGTGATGCGATATGCGATCACATGATTGAACAGGGAATACACATCGTAACCATCGGTGCGCGTGGGTGTCGCGGTCATGCCCAGCACGAACTTGGGCGTAAAGTAATTGAGTATCTTTTGATAACTGTTGGCGCCGGTCCTGTGCGCTTCATCGATGATTATGTAGTCGAATTCATCGGGCGCAAACTGCTCCAAATTGCTCGACAGCTGAATCACCATGGCGAACAGGCAACTTGCATCCCTTTCCTCCCCATCTTTGAATTGCCCATAGCTATACGCATCGCCCAAAACGCGTTGATAGCTTCGCTGCGATGCGTCCAAAATCCTTTGCCTATGGGCTACGAACAGCACGCGCTTGGGCTTAGCCTTAAGAACATCAAGCGCCGAAAGATAGGTCTTGCCGGTGCCGGTAGCAGACACCAGCAATGCCCTGGGTTCGTTGCGCCTGTGCAGAACATCCAGCGCCTCCAAGGCAGATTCTTGCATCTTGTTGGGCTTGATGCGCGCTTCGTCCATACCAGAAGCGGCGCTCTCTGCCGCCAGCTCTACCGAGAATGCAGGCGGCAGCTTGCGCGAAGTCTCGCTTTTGTGGGCCACCAGAAACGCCTCGTAGTTCTGAATCCAGCGCTCAGTGACGCGAACGGAGTTCTCGTCCTCCCAAAGCTTCTCGAATTCACTCTTGGTCTTTTGGAGGATGTCACCTTTAGGGAAGCTGCGGAACAGCACGTTCCATTCTTTGTTGCAGGTGAGCGCGTATTGCGTGAGGTTCGAACTGCCGATAATGATGGTGGAAATGCCTTCTTTATCGAAGAAATACCCCTTGGCATGCAAGTCGCCCTGATACACGCGCGACTCGATATTGGAATATTCCAGCAGCTTGCGCAGGGCGGCCGGGTCGTTGAAATTAAGATAGGTCGAGGTAAGAACACGGCCCGGAATACCGCGTTGCTGCAGCTTATGAAGGATCTCCGTCAGAATCTGGATGCCACTGGCCGTGATGAATGCGATGGAGAAGCTGAAGCTCACGCAATCTAGCAGTTCGCTCTCGATGACGGAAAGCACATTGCTCGAGCTCTGCTCGTCGTTGCTAAGGATGCGCGGCGCATAGCGATCGTCCGGCTCTTTATCGCTGCCAATAAAGCTCGCCTGCAGGCTCTCCTCGAAATCGATTTCGCTGTATTCGAATTTACCCGCCACGTTCCACCCCCAACAAAAGAGCCTGCTTGTTTGTTGGAGAAGATCATAACCAAAACCCCAAGGGCCCGCAGGAAGCAAGCTGCCAGAGCAACCTACCCCATAACTTCAAAGCCAATATCTATGAAACGCTTGAGGGCTTGGCGCAGGTACGGGGCTTTGGGGTACGCGAAGCTGATCTGATACTTGGAGTCGACGGAGAAGCTGAAGCTGTCGACCTTGCGCAGGTCGGCGCGCGAAAGCATCGCCTTGGCCTGCACCGAGGGACAAAAACACACGCCCACGCCGCAGACGCACAGAGAAAGTATGGTGCGCATGCTATCGGTAAGAACCGCCTCGCGCGGCTTGAACCCTGCCTGCTTGATAAGCAGCCGCGCGATCCTACCAGCAATGTCTTGCGGCTTGCACAGGACAAATGGAGCTTCGGCGAGTTGCGCTAGGGCCTCCTCGCCGGAGACCTGCGCATCCACTCCCAGCGCTTTGGGCACCAGCATCACGATCTCCTCCTCATAAAAAGATCGCACGTTGAACTCGCGCAAGTCTTCGGTAGCGCGGCCCACGAAAAGATCGATGCCGCCGTCGCGCAACAAGGCGATGAGTTCCTCGTTCGTTCTCTCCATAAGTTCGATATCGATGCCCGGGTATTCCGCGCTGAAAGCCTCGATGATACGCGGCATGATAAGTGAGCCGCGCGTGTGCGCGACCCCCACGCGGATCTTGCCGCGTTGGTTCTCCGTGATATCGCAGAACTCACTCTTGAGCGCGCGGAGCTGCTCGTTGAAGCTTTCCGCATAACGCAAAAAGGACTCGCCGGCGTAAGTGAGCTCGAGCGGGTTTTTGCGCACCAGCAGCTTACAATCCAGCTCCTTTTCCAACGAAGCGATGTGCGCGCTGAGCGTCTGCTGGGTTATATGCAGCTCACCCGCCGCCTTGGTGATATTGCGATGCTTGGCCACCGCGGCGAAATACTCCATGGAAAGAAAGTTCATGCGCTCCCCTATTACAGTATTTTTTCTGTGTTATCTACTATATATAACAGTTTTACCTCTGTG
>CAVAUO010000064.1:0-9027 GCA_963591685.1 Escherichia coli | reverse complement strand
GCGCAGGTCTGCGCCTTCGCGATAAGCGATTCGTACAGGCGCATCCCTTCCTCGGGGGCCTGTGCGCTGCGCGAAACCCGGGTAAGCACGTTGTAGGCGGCTCCTTCGCCGGCAACGCGCCGAGCAAGTGCACGCAAGGATTCCGAGGAAACCGAAAGTGCCAGGGCACGGCGGGCCTCCGCTTCAGCCCCATGGGCCTCATCAACCGCCCAATAGCGAATCGGGGGCAAAAGCCCGCCATCGAAGCGAACATCCCAAAACAGCAAACTATGGTTCGTTACCACCACATCGCAACGCTGAGCCTCCTCACGAGCACCGTGGACGAAGCAGCTACGGCCGAAGAAGGGGCACTTATGTCGAAGGCACTCGGGGCTTTTCGTGCTGATCTTCCAACGGGGGATAGCCCGATAGTCGATTTTCAGGGTATCCATGTCGTCATAGTCGCTCTGTTCGACGAATGAAAGCAAACCAGCCAATGCGGGAGCCTGGTTGATCTGCTGCTTTTTGTAGACGATGACCTCGGGGCCACGCTTGTCCAACTGGTCCACCTTGCGTAGGCAGGGATAATGGGTGAATCCTTTCAAGGGGGCATAGGTTATGCCCAGGGCACCGGCAAGCAGCGGGAGCTCCTTGTTCACCAACTGGTCGAGCAAGGCATTGGTCTTCGTTGCCACGCCAACAGTGATCGAGTTCTTTTGCGCGGCGTACGCGAGGGGTATCAGGTACGCCATCGACTTGCCAACGCCCGTCCCCGCTTCAACTGCGAGATTCCGCCCTTGGGCAAGGGCGCGGTTCACGGCAATCGCCATCTCGCGCTGCTCTTCGCGCGGCTCGTATTCGTCGTAAAGGGAGTCCAACAGTCCGCCCGGGTTGAATGCGGCGGCAATCTGCTCATCGGAAGCGAATTGCAGGGGTTGGGAAGCTGAAACATCCCAGTCCTTGCCATCATCGAAGGCGAGCTCGACCGACCCGACTGGCGAATTCGCATCGACACGTACGGGCGCCGTAGCCTTGGCAACGGCAGCTTTACGGGAGGAGCGAAGGCTGTACGACTCACCGCATTCGTTCATGCCAGCAATTCGCTGGAACACCGCAACCGTGTTCCATGAATCGACATCTGACATCTGAGCGATATGGGCAACCAACGACGCTGGCATGCAATCAACCGCTGCCAAAAGAATACGATATACGATGCAGGTTGCCGCAACATCATCGTCGGCACGATGAGTGGAATCAGGCCCGCCAAATGCGCGCACCAGGTCGAGCAGACGATGGGATTTCAAGCGCGGAAGGGCGATTTTCGCCAAATCAAGCGAATCGAACCAAAGATTCTGCTTCAAGGGCTCGCCGGCGGGATACTTGGTGCAGAACGTTCGGTCGAAGTTTGCGTTGTGGGCCACCACATCGGAATCGCCCACGAATTCGACCAGCCCCGCTACCGCCTCGTCGGCGCAGGGTGCATTAGCTACATCCTCGTTGCTGATGTTCGTAAGATGGGCAACATCGTCCGGAATATGCTTACCGGGGTTCACGAAGGTAACGTACCACCCGGTTACCACGCCATTCTGCATGCGCGCGGCAGCTATCTGGATAAGCTGGTCGTTTGTGAAGGAAAAACCCGTGGTCTCGGTGTCGATGATGACCACGTCCTTGTCTAGGATGCCGAAATCGTGCGACTCGGCGTATTGGCGAAGCGAATGGTAACGCTCGCGAATCCTGGAAGGGGTGTTTTCTACGATATAAGAGTCGAGCCGACTTACGGCTTCTTCGTTTTGAGTTTCCATGCACTAAAGACTATCATTTACTCCATTCGCAAACGCCTTTATCCGCGCTACTCCTAGGAGAAAATATGTCCGAGATCGGCTACTTCGCTACGTACGCCCGGTTCGATACCAAAAGCAAGGAAGCCGCTGCGGCATTTCTTGGAGCCGACAACATCATCGGCGATGCCTTCAGCATCGAAACCGAGTACATCGATGGGAAACGGACCTCTTGGATCGTCAACCCTTTCGGTAAGCGCATGGGTATCCTGGAAAACCGCGCTGCAAGCCAGGTGGAGCTTTGCGCGGCAAAGGGATGGAACACGGTCGCCCTCCTTGCCCTGGTCGCTTTCACTGAGGAACCCGAACCTGGTCTCTACTGGGGTCAAGTCCTCATCATCTCGTACGACCCTGAGTACGAGGCAGCATTCAGTACCTTCATCGACGGCCTAGGCAACCAACTCGGAAACGGCATCCGACCCGATGCAGATCTTGGCAGGGACGCTATCGCCCACGTCATCGAAAGCCAAGGCAAATGGACACCCACCGGCCGCGTAGCGCTACCCGAGAAGAAGAAGGGCACCGCTTGGGTAAAAACCGAGCGCAGCAGCACCGAGCGCCTGGTAAAGCAAGCCCGGAAAGGCAATATAGGCTGTACGGTTCTTAGTTGGATCTTCCTGCTAGCCGTTGTGGCGCTGGTCGTATTCGGCCTGCACTCCTGCGGAGCGTTCTAGGTTATCGTTGAAGAGCGTACCCGATCAGCTTGATACAAAGCTCAGGGAACGTTATCCCTGCAGCACCTGCCGCATCGGGGAGAAGCGAGGTAGATGTCATCCCAGGGATGGTGTTGGTCTCCAGCACCCAGAACTTCCCTTCCGCATCCTGAATAAGATCGGTGCGCGAAACGCCTTGGCAACCGAGTGCCTTGTGGGCCTCCACCGCCAGATTTTGAGCAGCAGCGGTTTCCTTGTCCGTCAGCGGCGCCGGGCAGATATGCTGCGATCCACCTTGGGCATATTTCGACTCGAAATCATAGAACTCATGGGATGGAACGATCTTGATTACCGGAAGAGCATAAGGATCGTCGTTACCTAAAACGGCAACCGTGAATTCCGTGCCTTGAACGAACGACTCGGCAAAAGCGCAGGTATCCACCTCGAAGACCCGCTTGATTGCCGCGTCCACCTCTTCCGTTCCATCGCAAACGTACACTCCAAGAGCGCTTCCCTGCGTTGCCGCCTTCACCACACAACGAGAACCGACTGCATCCACAATGCTCGATGCCGGCTCTTCAGGAGAAACGATGGTTAAAGAATGGGGCGTTGGAATACCAGCCGATCGGTACACATCCTTGGTTTTCATCTTGTCGATCGCCGTAGCACTTGCCCATACGCCGGGACCGGTATAGGGCAAGCCGATGGTCTCTAAGAATCCCTGGATAGTGCCATCCTCACCATATTTGCCATGAAGGGCCAAGAAGGCCACATCGAAGTCGCCTTCTATCAGCGCAACAAGGTCTTCTTTTTTCACTGGGTCGAAAACTGTAACCGGGAACCCCGCCTTCTCGAGAGCTTCCTTGGATCCCTCGCCAGAAAGAAGAGAGATATCGCGTTCCGCGCTCTTGCCTCCTGCCAGCAAGGCAACTTTTATTTCCTCGGGCTTAAAAGAACAAAGCATGATTCCCGCTTCCGAACAACTACAACCGATTAAGAAAGCTTATATGAGCTGCTGTGAGTATAGCAAAGGGCGATTACCCCTTCGCCTTACGGCAAGGGCTTCCCACTGCTTGCGTATAATACGACCCATGAAGAATCCAATCCAATCACTGAACATATCCCAGATACCCCAGCTTGTTGCTGAACTCGGTCAACCCAAGTTTCGCGCGAAGCAGCTTACCAGCTGGCTGTACCAGAAAAACGTCTCTTCCTATGACGAGATGACGAACCTCCCTAAAGCTATGAGGGCAAAGCTCAGGGATAGCTTCCCTTTGATCAAGCCACTTGTGGTCGATAAGCAGACCTCCCGCGATGGGACAAGAAAGTACGTCTTGGAGTACTCAGACGGCGCGCGCGTTGAAGCGGTAGGCATACCTTCAACTGATAAGAAGGAACGCAAAGACGAGCCGAAGCATCTTACCGTCTGCTTCTCAACCCAAGCGGGATGCGCTATGGCTTGTGCCTTCTGCGCAACGGGCCATGAGGGCCTTACCCGAAACCTTTCGTCCGCAGAGATGATCTGTCAAATCAACGCTGTGCAGGAAGATTTCGGGTATCGGGTAACCAACCTCGTATCCATGGGTCAAGGCGAGCCTTTTCAGAACTACGACGCCACACTCGACGCGCTTCGATTCGCCAACTCGAAGGACGGCCTTGAAATCGGTGCACGCCATATCACCATCTCGACGTGCGGAATCGTAAGCGGGATACAGAAGCTCGCCAGCGAACCTGAGCAGTTCACGCTGGCGGTAAGCCTCCATTCGGCAATTCAAGAAACCCGCAATGAGCTTATGCCTCGCTGCTCGAATATCCCGCTAACGAAGCTCAAGGAAGCTCTTGTCTCCTACTGTGCCACATCCGGTAGAAGGCTAAGCCTTGAGTACCTGTTGATAAAAGGCGTCACCGATACCAAACAAAGCTTGGAAAGCCTCGTCTCTTTCTGCGATGGGTTGCTGTGCCACGTGAACCTCCTGAACGTCAACGAGGTTGTCGGCAGCCCATACCATCCCACTTCGTCTTCAGTCCAACAAGAATGGGTGCGCAAACTGAAAGCTGCAGGAATAGAGGCAACCATCCGCAACTCCCGCGGCGCAGATATAGACGGAGCGTGTGGACAGTTGAAAAACAAGCTCACGTCTTAATCAACCACCATTCAGCCATAGCCCACCGATAAACCCCCGCCAAAAAGAACGACCCCTTCGCAATCCAACAACTGCGGAGGGGTCGTTCTTTGACGATTTGCCTTTATAGACTTAAGAGCCTATCGGTACTGCAACAGGCATATCCTTACTTTTCCGAGGCGCTCGATATCAGATCCATGATGCGCTGCAGCTCTTCCTCATCCTTGAACTGAATCTCAATCTTGTTCTTACCCTGAACCGTTTTAACGCGAACAGGGGCCGAAAGGAACCGGGTCAGACCCTTGGCAGCCTTCTTGAAGCTCGCAGGGGCAGGAACGCGCTTGGCTTTTCCTTCCTCAAGTGCTTTTTCCCTACCAGACATCAAACGAGCGATCTGCTCGGTTTGACGGACGCTGAGCTTCTCGTTCATAAGCTTTTCAGTAAGCTTTTTCCGGCCCTCAGGATCGTTCACCGAGAGAATGGCACGGGCATGACCGGCGGTGATCTTTCCCTCAAACAGAAGCTGCTGTGCCTGTTCGGGCAGATCGAGCAGACGAAGGGCATTTGCGATGGTGGAGCGACCCTTCGAAACGGTTTTAGCCAATTCAGACTGGGTCATGCCTTTACGCTCCATAAGGCGCTTGTAGCCATATGCTTCTTCAATGGGGTTCAAATCGGAACGCTGGATGTTCTCGATAAGGGCAAGCTCAAGCGCTTTGTCGTTATCGGCAGACCAGAAACGAACAGGAACCTCTTCCATGCCCAGGCTCTTGCAAGCCTGCCAACGACGCTCACCGGCGATGATCTGGTAATGATCCCCAACCCTGCGAACCAGGATAGGCTGCAGCAAGCCCTCCTTCTTGATGGAACCGGCAAGCTCTTCTATTTCTTCTGGTTTGAAATTGGTGCGCGGCTGATCTGGGTTCGGCTGAACCAGGGAAAGCTGAACAACACCGGTGTCTCCCTTGACGTCACTTGACCGAATGATGGGTTCGGAAGCCTTCGCAGCCTTAACCTCAGGTTCCTTCTTCGCGACCGGGCGCTCAGAGACTACACCAGCGCGCTTTGCTGTAGGTACAACAGGCTTAGGCTGCTGCACGGGATGTTTTACCGTCTTGGCTGTAGTACCTGAGCCAACCTGGCGGATAGGCTTTTTTGTTTCACGTGAAACAACTTTGGCATTTTCCAAAGCCTCTTCCGATATATAGATATCGGAAGAGGAGCTCTTGCTTTTTCGCGCAACCGCGTTGGCACGATCACGCAGGGCCTTGTGCAGGACGCCTTGATTGTCTACCTGACCGCCGCTCTGGCTTGGAGCTTTGCTCTCCTCTTTTACAGCAGCGGACACTTCGGAAGCCGGCTCTGCTGCCGTATCGCGACGAGCTTCGGGGATAGCTGGTCGGGGGCTCTCATCGAAGAGAGCATTCAAGCCGCGTCCAAGACCACTTTTCTGTTTAGCCACGTTCTATCACCTCTTTAGCCAAATCGGTGTAGGCGAGGCTCCCTTTGTTGTCGGGAGCATACTCGATGATCGATTGGCCGTAACTTGGAGCTTCGGACAGTTTAACGGTGCGAGGGATCAAAGTCTCGAAAACCGCATCACCAAAGAAGGAGCGGACCTCATTTACCACCTGATTGGCAAGATTGGTTCGAGAGTCGTACATAGTAAGAACAATGCCGAAGATATCAAGGCTTGGGTTTAGGATACTTTTGACACGTTTCATCGAATCAAGAAGTTTTGTCACACCTTCAAGGGCATAAAACTCGCACTGGATTGGCACCAGCAGCTTGTCGGCCGCAACAAGCGCGTTGATAGTGAGTAAACCCAAGGAGGGCGGGCAGTCGACCAAGATGTAGTCGTAGCGACCGCGAAGGCTTCCAAGCGCGCTCTTGAGACGATTCTCGCGAGCCATCTCGTTAACTAACTCAACCTCTGCACCTGCAAGGCTGATCGTTGAAGGAAGAACGTCAACGCCTTCCGCAACACAAGACAAGATAACGTCTTCAGCTGGAGTTTCCCCAAGCAGAACATTGTAAACACATGCGTCAAGGGCACGCTTATCTATACCGTAGCCGCTTGTTGCATTGCCTTGAGGGTCAAGATCAACCAGGAGAATTTCCTTGCCCATACGGCCAAGCGCCGCAGACAGGTTGACCGCGGTGGTGGACTTACCGACTCCGCCTTTCTGGTTGATGATAGCCAGTATCTTAGTCTGGCCAATCACATGCGAAACAGGCGGCTTATCACGGAATGGGACAAAGGTACGAATACCGTCGTCCTCCTCATCGTCTTCTACCGGTTCTTCTTCAGTTCGCGTTTCAGGAAGAGTCTCGGCTTCTTCAGGTTCCGGCTCGGATTCCCTCTCCACAACCTGAGCCTGCTCATTAGCCTCATCGAAACCGTTCTGGATAACCTCTTGCTCGATATCCTCTGGGGCTTCTTGCTCGACAACGGAAGTCACTGGTATGTTCTTGGCTTTTTTACGACTACCGAAGAATCCCACGAGCTCTCCTTTCAACAGCTGTCCTTTTTGTTTCACGTGAAACCTGCATATCTCACAGGCTTAGCAGCAGTGATCCTCAACCGAGGGAATATATATATGCCACAACAGGCTTTGGGTAGCCCGCAGTGGAAGTAATCGCACGCAAAACAAGAAACGAGCCATTGAAAGACCATAGGGCGCTCCTTGCTTTTGTCTCCCAATAATACCCTGCTGACGCTCAGTGGAGAACGGAAGTGAAATAGTTTATTCCACGGATCAGGAAATAAACGAAGTAGCTGCAACGAGGCCGATATTTTTCGAGTGGTATCAAGAAAACGACTTTACCAGAAGCTCTGTGAACGCCGTTCTGCAACAACTATAAGGAATTAATCATCTAAAGAAATATGGCACCTTAGATTCGATCTAAGGTGCCATATTGATTAAAAGGGCTTTTTCTGAGCCAACCCGACTCTTCTCGGAAGCTTCATCGAAGGATTGCAGCGCTTCTCAAACACAATGATCGCCCTCTGGGTCTCTCCATCGGAAAGGACGAGCCCACGAGATGAAACAAACTCCATCCCAAGCTTTCTCGCAACATCCTTCGCATGCTCAAGCTCCTCCGACTCGGGATGCGTCTTATAGCAAATCAGCCGTCCCCCTTTACAGAGGAGCGGGGAGGCAAGTTCGAGTAGAGAGGCAATCTGGGAAAGGGCGCGGGCTGTGACTACCGAGAATTCACCGGGCCGCTCAGTCGCAAGATCTTCAATCCTGCCATGATACGTGCTTACCGAACCGGTAAGGCCCAATTCGGAAATGAACGCATCAAGCGCCTTGGTCTTCTTGCCCACCGAATCGACAAGGAGCGTCTCCCGTGACGAGAGTATCGCCAATGGAATGCCGGGGAACCCGGCGCCTGATCCCATATCGAGGAACTTCCCTTCCGGGGCAGTGACGAATTCAGGGAACCCTTGGATCGAATCTTCAATATGAAGAACCTGAGCGCTCTCCCAATTGACGATACGCGTTAAGTTGGTGGTTTCATTTTCCTTGATAACAAGCCGTAGATGCTGATCGAGCAGCTTGCGCTGCTCGTCAGTTGGCTGAGGAACGTCAATCTCAGTCATAGGATCACTTTCCATATTCAAACAGGAACTTATTTAGGGATCACCACAACACGGCGGGCACGACCCTCGCCCTCGCTGACGGTCTCAACACGATCGTCATCACGGAGCGCAACATGGATAATACGACGCTCATAAGGGGTCATGGGGCGGAGCTTGATGCTCCGATCCTGGGAAACGGCCTTGTCCGCTGCATTTACGGCAATATCTTCAAGCTTCTGACGCTGGCGGCCTTTGTATCCTTCCACATCAACAACGATAGGGTAACGATGCCCCACTGTGCGGGTGGTGATAGATGAGATCAGGAACTGGAGGGCATCCAGGGTCTTGCCGTGACGCCCGATAAGCACCGCAAGATCATCGCCTGTGATATCAAGGATGAGCTCGCCTTCGTCCCCTTCGTATTCCTCGATCTCAACCTCGCCGACGTTGAAGTACTTCAGGATGTCCTGGATCGCGTCGATCGCGGTATCTGCGATCTTGTCAACTTCCTCCTCGCTGTACTCCAAATCAACATCGGCGTCGGCAGCCTCCGCTACCTTTAACTCGTTCTCTTCCTCCATGAGAACCTCCTTACATTCAAATCTCCCCCTATGCGACACTGCCACATAGGGGGAGTAGACGGCGATATTACGCTAACTGAAACCGTGAGGCCTATTTGCTTTTCTTGGTCGGACGCTTTTTCTTTTCCTTTCGGACCACGTCAACCTCCACCGGCTTGACCTCTACCTTTTCCGCTTCAATCTCTGCATCCTTGTGCTTGAACACGCGAGTGGAGATGATCTGCTGGAAAACACCGAACAGCGAAGAGGTTGCCCAGAACAGGA
>CAVAUO010000063.1:0-9155 GCA_963591685.1 Escherichia coli | reverse complement strand
GGCGTGAACTGCATGCGGCTGAACTTGCATTCAATCGATTTGGCCAGTGCGCTTGCCAAGGAGGTCTTGCCCGTTCCGGGAAGGTCCTCCAAAAGCACATGCCCTTGGGCCACCAGAGCCATAAGCACAAGCTCGACGATCTCGCGCTTGCCCACGATAACCGACTCCACGTTATCGGCGATTGCGGCAAGGAAGTCGGCCGCCTGATTTGCCTCATCTTGCGTGATCATTTAATTCCCTTTCTCGGAATGGCCACCGAATTCCGGGGCGCACATACGCATGACCTCATCGTTGTCATGCACGAATTCAACCAATTTCACGTTCACACCGTAGGCATCCTGGATGTTCGCACGGGTGATGACCTCGTAGGCGCTACCGAAGACCATGTTGCGGTTGCGCATGAACAAGGCGACGTTCGCCCCCGTCATGAAGGCATGGTCGGGGTTGTGGGTGATCATCATCACCGCATAGCCGGCCTTGGCCATCTCGCGCACTTTCTCGATAACGCGCACGGCGTTGCCGTAATCCAAGGCAGCCGTAGGCTCGTCCATGATCAAGAGGTTCGGCTCTTGAGCCAAGGCGCGCGCGAACATGACCATCTGCAGCTCGCCGCCCGAAATGTCCACGTAGGGCACATCACGTAAGTGCCAGATGCCCATTTCCTTCAGGGCGTTTTCCACGATGTTGTAATCGCGGCGCGTCGGTCGGCCGCTTGCCGACTTGGTTTTAGCCAAGCGCCCAAGCATAACCACGTCCTTTACCTCGAAGGGAAAAGGCTGCGAGTGACGCTGCGCCACGTAGGCAACATCCTGCGAGATGCGTGCGGCGCTCCATTGGGTAATGTCGCTGCCATCGAGCGTGATGGAACCCGAAAGCAAAGGGTTTATACCCAGTATGCTTTTGACCAGGGTCGTTTTACCGCAGCCGTTAGGCCCCAAGATGCAGCAAACCTCGCCGCTTTGAACGCTGAAGTTAACGAACCTTTGAATGGGCTTGTCGGCGTTGTAGCCAACCGCGACGTCGCGGGCAATGAGTTTCACTTATTCCCATCCTCTCATCTGACGCGCCATGACTATCACGAACAAAGGCAGCATGACGACGCTTGCAACGGAGCCTATGGCCAAGCCATCCCCGATGAAGGGAATTAGATCGGTGACGTCGCGGCACACGAGCAAAAGAACAGGCCCGATGCACAGGTTCCCGACGAGCTGGCGGCTGCTCTCACATCCGAAGAGGCTGCGTGCCAAGAACGGCACGATAAGCGAAACCAGGCTCACCATGCCAACATGCACCTGGGCGGCCAAGATCATCACCGATCCGCACAGAAGCGCCACCGCACGTAAGCCGCTGTAATTAAGGCCCAGCATGCGCGCCTCTTCAGGAGCAAGCGCCAAGGCGTTGAACTTATAGCGCAAAAAGAACACCGGCACCAACGACACCACGCATGCGATGCCAAGCGCCAACCAGGACACGGCCGAGGTGTCGACCACGAGCATCTGCGAGAGTGTGTAGAAGGAAAGATAGTCCTCGTCGCTCATGAGGAAGAGGGTCACGTAACTCACCACGAAGCCTAAAAGCTGCGAAACGATGGAGCCCACCAAAAGCATGGTCACCAGATCGAATGGCTTGCCACGCCCCGAGAGCTTGCGCCCGGCCAAGAGCACGAACAAAAGAATAGCCGCGCCGAAGCCGTAGCAAAGCGCATAGCGCATCCCCAGCATGTTCGCCGCATTGGCTCCGAAGAAATAGACCATGAACATGAGGCCCAGGCTAACGCCGCTGCCAACACCCAGCATGCCCGGTCCCGCGATGGGGTTCTTGAAGGTGTTTTGATAGAGCATGCCCGAAATGGAAAGCAATACCGCGCACAGAAGCGTGATGCCCACCACGCCGGCACGCTGCTGGATAGCCCAATAACCAGGCACATTCTCCAAAATCCAATCGTTGGTATGAACCGACCATAAATGCGTGAGCTGCGCCAACGAATTGTACGCATATTCGTAAAGCGCGCCAGCAACCTCGATGGGGTTGTACACCTGGTAGCGATACGAATAGGTGTAGGTGTCGCCCGCAGCGCCCATGAAGCCTAAGGAAACGAAAGCGAGCAAAAGCAGGATGAGCACGCTTGCGAAAACGCGCATGGCAAGCGCATCATGCTCGCTGCGATACAGCCGATTGGTCTGCGCGAGCGACAAGCTTTTGCCAAAGAGCCCCAAGCCCGAGCCCGAGCCCGAAGGAATGGCCGCGCCGTTGCGCAGACGAGCGACGTCGCGTGCGGTGTATTGCACGGTGCGGTTGCGCGAAGAAGAGCGCTCGGCCTTATTCGAACTGGCCACGCGTACCCCCCTTCCCTCGTAGGGCCGTAGCCAAGAACACGATGGCACCGCCGATGGAAATGTACATGCCGACCATCGTCTCGAACGCAGGGCCCAAGGTCATCTCGACGAGAAGGTAGGAACCCAAAACGAAGCAGGCGCCGACCAAGAGCGAACACGGCAGCAGGTAACCAAGCGAGGGTCCCACCAAGCGGCGGGACAGGTGCGGAACCAAGAAGCCAACGAAACCGACGATGCCACAGAACGAAATGAGGATAGCCGTCAACAGCGTGCAGAGCAGAACGACTGCGGTTTGCATGCGTTGGGAATTGACGCCCATCGTGCGCGCCTCACCCTCGGTGAAGCTTAGAAGCGTCATCTTGCGACGCAACATCATAACGAGCACGAACACCGCAACAAGCGGGATCAAAATGGCCACCAAATCGATCCAGGTGAAGCTTCGGTAGAACGAAGATATCTGCAGGTCGGTGAGCAAGGACGCCTTAACGCCATAAGGGTTTTCGGCCACATAGTAGTAGCGGATGGAATTGCTGACGGCACCCATGACCGAGCCGATCACCTGGCCGCAGATAATCAGCATGATGGCCGAGCGCCCCCCTTTGCCGCCCAAGCGACGCACAAGCAACACCACGCCCACGACGAACAAGCAGGAAACGAAAGAGCAGATGGCCAAACTGTAGTTTGACCAAAGATAGGAAAGGGTGTCGGCGTCGCCCACGTAAGTGTCGAGCCAGGCGACGTTAGACCCCTCGTCGTCGACAAGGAACACCACCCAGAGCATCATGCCCAAGGTCGATCCGCTCATCACGCCCAAGGTGGAGGGCGATACCAGGGCGTTCTTGAAGGAACCCTGATACACGGCGCCGCAAAGCGCCAAACCCGCGCCCGTGATAGCGATAACGATGTAGCGGATGATACGAATGCTGTAAGGGTCGGGACCGTTGTCGTTACCGGTGAACACCGCCACCAGCGAGTTCACATTGCCGAGCAAGTCCTCAGTGAACCAGGCGAAGGAATAGCCCGCGTTGGTGCCACCGTAGTGCATGGCCTGGTTGAAAAGATCCTTGGGCACCACGAGTCCGAAAGCGAAAATACACAGGAGCGCTACAGCCGCGATGAACATCTTCTGAATGCGCGGATCTACCTTATGCCCGGCATCGACGGCCTCGGCGTAGGCGTTGTCGGCCTCGTCGGCCAAATGGATGTTTGTTGCGGTAGGCGCATCGGCGAGGATGCGCGCTCCTTTCTTCTGCCTGCGAGCCATTAGAAGCGAATCAGCTCCTCTCGTTTAACCGAGGCGGGCGCGAATTCGCTGCGCTCACGTCCGCGGCGCGCCAAGAACCAACGGATCAGCAGCAGAATGCCCGCTATCGCGAGCGCGCACACAGCGCTGAAGGCCGCGGTGCTTTGAGTGAGGTTTTGCGTTCCAGTACCCACTTCGCCATTACCGAGATTCGCCATCTGCTCGGCCACGGACTCCTCGTCGCTGTCCTTCGCGGAATCAGAGCTGGCAAGCTCGGAATCCTCGTCGCCATCGGCTCCGTCAAGGCTCACTTCCTCAAGCTCATCGGAGGATGCGGCGGAGTTGCCGGCCAACGTGGCTGCAGCCGAAGAGCCCGACAAACTGCTCTTGGCCAAGCCACCTGAAAGCGAGAGGCCCGAGATGCTTGTCTTCTTCTTTTTCAGGTTTGCTTTTATTTGAGAGGTAGTCTTGCCCGTCGTGCCCGAGCCGCCGGATGAGTTGGAGTCCGACGATCCACCCGAAGATGACGAGGACTTGGTGTAGCTGGCGTAAACGGTAGTGTCGCTCGTCACGATGGACTTGGACAAATCGAAGGTGCCGCCGTCTTTTAACACCCAAGCCTTGAAGTTCTTGGGCAAGCCCGAGATCTTGAAAGTCGGGTTGCTCTTCATGACGGTGCTGCCATAACCCACGCCAACGGAGCCCACACGGTTGCCCGAGCTATCGCAGAAGGTGACCGTGCAGGTTTTCTTGGCCCACAGGGCATATAGGCTCAAAGCGGTGCCGTCGCCGGCGATGTCGTTGAGCGTGGTTCGCGAGGCCTCAATGATGTCGGTTGCCGTGGGGCTTGTTGCCCAACCGCGGAACTGGTATTCGGGGCCAGGAGCCGTGATCTTCGAGGTATCGATGCCAGCCTGCTTGACTGCCGAGGAAAGAAGCGTTGTTGCCTCGAGTTTGTCCACGGAACCGAGCTTAGCCGTGCTGTTGTAGAAGGAAACGCTTACCAGCTGCGTCTCCTGCTCATAGACGGCATAGAACACGCGGTTGTCGCTGTCCCAGCCATCCGATCCGCTTACATAAAAATCACCATCGTAGATGGGCTCGACATCGCTCTTGCGCGGCGACCAACCCTTAAGCGTGTAAATGACGCCCTTGCTGTTAAGGCGCTCGGGTACTTGCAGCGTATCTTTGGCATAAGCGGAAACCGATTTGGACCAATCGAAACTGCCCACTGTGGTCGCGTTGCTAACGGCCTCGCCATCTTTGAGCTGTTTGTAGGTGAGCGAGATCGCTACAGTGCCCGCCTCTTTCGAGAACTTGGCGGTATAAACGGCGTCCTCGCTTGCAGCAGGAAGAAGACTTAAGAGCGTCTCGCCTGCAGCCGCTATAGGTTCGCTGCTCGAGCCCTTCGACCAGCCGACGAAGGAATAGTTGTAGCCGGTTTCCTCATCCTCGAAACTTGGCGCAACCACCGAAGTGGAATTGCTCGCATTGCGATAGTTGGGTGCCTTACCGTCGGCAACGGCACAAGCGGCAAGAAGGTTCTCGGTCCTGAACACCACCAAATGCTCGCCTTCGTTGACGGGCACATACATCGCCGTCAGGCTCAGGTTCCCGTCCTTCACACCGGAAAGAGCGCTGGTAATCTGCAGCTTGGACTGCAGGTAGTCAGGATCGTAGGCCTTGCCCTGCGCAAGGGTGGAGCTGCGCCATCCGACGAAGCGGTACGTCACCCCATCGAGCACGTAATCGGCCGGATGGAGCTGCTCGCACTTCGTTGCAGCCAGGGTGCTACCGTAGGGCACCTGATAGCTGACGTCAGAGATTGCCGCACCTGAGGCGTCATGCAAATTGGTGAAGGTGACGTCTACCATGCCGCTCATCGCGGTGTAGAGCAGCTCCTTCAGCTGAAGCTCGCTCATGGCCTGCTTCAAAGTGATGTCGAGGCTGCCATCAACCCCAGCCAAAATGTTTTCGGCCTTACCCTTCGCCGAGCCGACCTCGGCCAACGAAGCGCTCTTGGGATAAACGATCACCTGGCTTGCCGCACTTCCGCTCAAGGTGGCGTAATCATTGAGATTGAACTTGCTGGAAGCCTTTACCAGGAAGGAATCACTTGAGCATGACGTCTTGACTTTTGCCTGGTCGATACCCCAGGAACTAGCAGACGCGCAACCCGAAACACCACAGGAGACGCCCTTGCCCGTGGATGCCGTGATGCTTGCCGAGGCCGCAACCTTGGCTGCAGAGCCTTCCTCCACGCTGATGCCGTAAGCATCCATCGAGGTAAGGTAGGTGGAGCGAACGAAGATGTGGGCGGGCACGATGCTCGATACCTTGCCAAGGTCGGCATCCGCCACCTGATCGGAATAAGCCCACACGCGCAAACCGCTGGAAGTCTTGAAGTTGTTCAGATAATAGATATTGGCCTTGTACACCGAAGAGCTCTCGGAGGTGCTGTCGCAATTGGCCTGCGCCTTGAATATCTTGCAGATTTCCTGGTAATCGGCGCTGTTCTCGAAGAACTTCACCTCAACTAGATCTGCGATGTTGCTTGAATTGGTCCCTTGCGAAGTGCCATCGGGGTAATCGCTGGAACCCTGCACGGACGAAGCGGCGTTGTTGTTCACGTCGATTGCCGTGTCGGAAGAAAGATTCACTGCTCCAGCATCCTTGGAAACCCATACGCCGCGAAGCTCGCGCGCGCCCTCGGAGCCGTCCTCAGCTGCGGCGCGAACGCTCAAACTCGCCCCGTTGCTCGTAGTGAAGGCGCCACCCATAACCGAAACGCCGCGTAGGCTTACCGAAGGAGCATCTTTCGGCGTGCCCGTATAGGCGACCTTTACCGCCAGGGAGTCAAGCGCAAGAGAGGCCTTGTCGCTTACCACCAAGCCCTGGTAGGTAAGGGCGCCGGATTCGTTAGCTGCACCAAGCGTGCAGTTCAAGGAACCGCCGCCCAGGCTATCCTTTAGCACCGCTTTGGCTGTGCCGGATACCACCAGGGCGCCGGAGGCGGAGCCGTTGGAAGATTTAGCCGCACTACCTGCGGAAATTGAAAGCGTATGACCGTTGACGTCGAGGTTCAGCGACTTATCCAGCGCAAGGGAGGACTTCAAAACAAGGTCCGACTGAAGCTGAAGGGTATCGCCCTCATTTGCCACGCTAACAGCCTCGCTCAGGTCGTCAAAGCTCGCACCCGACGAAAGGTTGAGCACTGTGCCGGCGCGCTTCCAAACAAGGCTAACCGCGCCGGCCGATTCGCGCGCTTGAACCGTGCAATCGTCAAAGGCACTACCCACAGCTGGGGCGAAGTGATCAGCATAGGAAGCGTCAGGCACCTGGGCAAAGGTAGCGTTGGCGCTACGAGTGTAAACATGCCATTGATCTTCAGAGATGGAGGCACCCTCTTCAACAAGCAGCTGCTCGCTGTTGTTCTGCAGTTCGGTTGCCGTGTCGCTAACTAACGAACAGGTGCCAGCAAAATGCCATGCGGTATCGCTTGAGTTGCCGCCAAGTTCTAAGCACCAGTGAGACGTAGCGCCTGTGGCGGAAGTGCTCGATTTTGCCAACACGGAAACGTCCTTCAAGCTGGCTACAGTGCCCGCAGCGGCCGCATCGTAGATAGCCGTTATCTTTGCGTTGGGCGAAGAAGCAAGGGCTGAAACCGTGGATGCGTCCTTACTGCCTACCAAATCAAGAGCAGACGAAGTATGGATACCCTGAACCGTGGCAGTAGTGCCCTGCACGGAAATGGGGCAGCCCTCGAGGGAAAGCCTTGCCGCCTTTGAGGAAAAATACACACCGTACACGCTTACGCCATAGGTAAGCGCCTGCACCTTGACAGACCCGCCCTTGATGGAAAGGTCGCCCGCGCCCGAACTGGTAGAGCGGACGCCGTAGGCGTTGTCCTTCGAGGACGAAACGCTGACGTTCACGTCGTCAAAGTTCAACGAAGCCTTGGAGTTGGAGTACACGCCGCACACCGAGCTCGACGAGGATGTGGTCACGATATCGATACCTTGTACGCTTAAAGAACCCGATCCCAAGCAGGCAAGAGCGGCATTGCCCTTCGAGGTGACGCCTTTGATGGCTCCCCTGCCCTCGCTTGAGCAAAGCGAAAGCTTGGCGTTCGTGCTTACAACAAGGCCGCCGATGGTCTTGCCCGCAAGGTCAAGCGTAAAGCTGGCACTCGCATCAATGCTTTTATCAAAGGTCAGCACCGAGCAATCGCGTAAAAGCTTGATTGTCTGCCCGTCCTCAACTTTCGCCAAAGCGGCAGCAAAAGAAGAATAGTAGGTGGTCGTTGCGCCCACAACGGCCGCGGCAGCATCTTCCTCGGAGGCCATGCGGAAAAGAAGGCCGGAGGCATCGCTGGCAATCGCGCAAACGGCATCTTGGCCAAGCGCATTGGAAAGCGCAGAACCGATGCTTTTCTTGGAGTCGTCGGAAACACCGGCGGCAAAGGCACCGATGCGCATGCCATCATCGTTTTGCGCAGACGTTGAGCCAACAAGCACGCTCGCCGCATAACCCGCAAAGCTTGCACCGAAAACGAAAGCGCTCTCGGACGCGGAGTATAAATCAGCCGACTCAAGCGCCGTGTAACTGGAGTGTTCAAACTTAACAGGTGCGCTAAGCACGACACCGCCTTCGGCCTTCGAGCAAATACCGTAGACTGCCTCGTAGGCTTCCGTGGAAATCGTGCTTTCACCGCCAAGGAATTCAAGGTTCTTGGCGCTCACGCCATAAGCGATGCCCTGCGCGCTCGTGGAGGAAATGGTGGAAGAGTCGATGCTCGTACGCTTCGAGCTATATGACAGCACGCCATAGGAATGACCGACGCTATAGCTGGAACGCGAAACGACCACGGGCGAGTTCTGCACCACCAAATTACTCGACGTGATGGTGGCGGCCCCTGCGCTTGAGCCAAGGTAGATTGCCGCCGGATCACCCGATGGGGTGCTGCTGCTAGAAGAAGTGGCATAAGCCTGCTTGCTCAGGTTAACCACAAGCTGCGAATTGGAAAACTCAAGCTCGCCCTTTTCGACAGCAATACCCTTTATATCCAAGGAAGCAAGGTTTCTGCCTGCTTCAGTGTTGTCGGGCTCAACCTGGATACTCAAATTCTCAACCGAAAGTTTGTCCACAGAAGAGGTGATGGCACTTTTCAGGCGCGTACCGGAAAGCTTCACACACGACGCATCCCCTGCGTCACCACGCAAGCAAACGCTTGCGGCTGAGGCAAGATTCACGGCGGCACCGTTGTACTTGGAGCTTGCAAGCGTATGCCCGGCAAAATCAATGGTGACCTTTTCGCCCGGGGCATCGACGATCAACTGCGCTGCCGTCTTGATGTCCGCGCTTAGGTAATACGTGCCGCCCTTGCTAATCGTGTACGAAGAGGAAAAACCCGCCTCGTTCCAAAGAGCATACAAATCGCTGCCCTCGCGCGCCTTTAAGGAAGAGGAATCAGCGCTGTCCCCCTCAACGGAAGCAAGGCTGATAGCGGACTGTGCATCGGCGTCGGCCTGCTCTTCTTCATCGGAAGAAGCTTCGGTGGCCGCCTGCTCTTGAGC
>CAVAUO010000062.1:0-9327 GCA_963591685.1 Escherichia coli | reverse complement strand
CCCATCGATACTGCAGGCTGTTGGACGGGGGCGCTCGCCGAGGCACGCATAACCTCGATGACGCGTGACAGGTAGCCCTCAATCGCCGAGTCCGATGTACCCTTGGTTGCCAAAAGCGCGCGCTCGCGCAACTCGGCGGCAGCGCTCAAGCTCATGTTCTTGCGCTCGCAGAAATCCAGGAGCTTGCGCGCACTGGGGAAATCGAGCTTGCGAAATACCGCCAGGGCTTCTTCGGGGTCAAACTCGTCGGAATCCTCACCGATCTTACGATTGAGGCCGTCGGCCGGGATGAAGCGCACCGATTGAACCGCGGGGAATTCCAAGATCTTATCGATGACCTCGGCTGGCACCGGATCGTCGACGTCCATGACCGTGAAGGCATCGCCGCCGACGCGTGTGCGATGCAAGGTGGAAGTGCCGATGTTGATGCCCGCTTGGCCAAGAGTGCTCGCGATATGGGCAAGCGTGCCAGGAAGATCCTTTTGACGCACAATCATGCTGCTGAACTCGCCCGTGATGCGCACGTCAACGCCATCGATACGGGAAAGCTCGGCCGCGCCGCCGCCGATGGAAATGCCGCGCGCCAGAACCTGGTTACCCAAAACGTCGGTAACCGCCACTTCGACTGTGTTGGGATGAGGCGTCTTGGTAATGGTATCGGGCACAAACTCGAACTCAAGACCGCGCTCGGCAGCCAAATCGAAGGATTCGCGAATGCGCAGGTCATCGGTGTGCAAACCAAGCAGGCCCGCCACCAGGGCACGATCGGTTCCATGTCCGCGATAGGTATGCGCAAACGAACCGAAGAGCGTGAAGGTAGCCTTGGCAGGTTCGGCCTGCAAAAGATTACGCACCATGCTCGCTATGCGCAGGGCACCTGCGGTATGTGAAGAGGAAGGTCCGACCATCACAGGCCCGATGATGTCACGGATGCTCAGAGGCTTCATAACTACAGCTCCTCGAAATCGCGATCGTCGCCATACGATTTGAAATAATCATATGCTGCATCATAGGGGTTCGCATAGCCATGATCGCGGAACCAGTACTGCTCGGAATCGGCGTAAGCGGTGGCCGAGCCGTAATCGGAAGGATCAGGAACGGTATCGGTGGAGACGGACTTGCTGGAAGATTTAGAGGACGATTTACTGGAAGACTTGCTTTTCTCGCTATCCGTCTCGCCGGCGGAATGAAATTCTTCTTCCCATTTTTTGCCCGCCTCATTCATCCCAAAGTTGCCATTCTCGAGATCAGGCAATTCGGAACCCGTAGGCCAATAATTGGTGAAAGTGAGATATTTCTCAACACTAGTGACCTTCCCGTACATGTACACGAACCTGTTGTTCGGGTCACTAATATAGTCATCGTAGCTCACCGTGGCTCTGAAAAGATCCCGGTTCTTATTCGAACCAACGCACCAATAATAAATACGCGCTTTGTAGGATTGCCCCCGCCTACCCAGTCTTTTGCCGTCCTCTTCGCTAAGATACGCATGGGTGTCCTTGTAGCGGGTATACTCGCCCAAATAAGTGTCACTGATGTATTCAACGGGCATACCGACGAACGGAAGCTTCTTGTCCAGATTCTTAAGCTTCTTCTTGAGCTTCTTTTCCTCTTTCTCTTTTGCAGCCTTTTCCTCCTCGGTCAGATCCTCGTCCTCGTCGTCCTCCGCGTCCGCGCTCTCGGCGGTATCACTCGCATCATCATCGTCATCCAAGCTGCTCTCGGAGACGTAACTGGAGCTGCTTTTGTAAGAGCTTGAGCTTGCAGTCGAATCGCTGCATGAATAAAGGGCGGACCAGACAGGAGCGGTGAACGCGATAAGGGCGAACACAACGAAGGTAAAAGCCATGATCCAAAGAAACTTAATCCATCCGTTAGCCCCGTCGGTTAGCTCGTACCAAAAAACAAAGGGAGCGCCGATGATTGATACCGAACTCCGAGGCTCGCCATGCTTAAGCCTTTGCTTCGGCATCTCCTTGGCCAGCTCTTTGCGAGCGGCCGCTTTCTCCTCGTCCGATAGACGATCGAAACCGATCTTCAAATTCAAACGAAGCCGATCCCGCTGCTCCCTGATTTCATAACGATCGCCCTCATCGTAAGAAGATACAAAGTCGTCGAAAAGATACTGACGATCGGCATCTTCGTAGCCTCTATTCCATTCCTGCCACTTGCGACAATTATCCTGAAACTCGAGATAGTGTTCGCTGTGGGTGATGGCGTAGGCCTTTTCCTCTTTTGCCTTCTTCGCCCTCTCTTCTCTTTCCCTCTTTTCCTTCTCCGCCTTTTCCCCTTTTTTCCTTTTTCTTTCTTTGAGCTTTGCGAACAAGGACAAGGGGCCGGGCTCCCGGCTTTCGGCGTCAGTGGATTCCCCAGCACTGCTCTTGGTATTTTTGCGTTTCCAGAACATAGGGCTCCCATCGGTAAAAATCGGTTTGACATCATATTTTACGGCATACACCAGGCCTTGCGTGTACAACGCAGAGGAGACTTAGCCGAAAACCAACCAGACCATGAGGAAACCCTTGAAAACGGAGTGAACGAAGTGCGCCAGCAAAACTCGTTTGTCAAAGAATTGTGAAGGAGTTGGGAGGCGGGATCTTTTTACCTGAATTTCATTACCATACGTAACACATAGTTACTTAAGCTCTCTTTCCCCAGGGAGCTTTATTTGTCTGGGATATATGCAGGCGGACCTGTTCCCAACCGCCAGAAAGGAACTCTATGGGACCAACCCGTGATCAGAACTCTACGGGACCAACCCGCGATCAAATAATCATCGTCGCCGTCCTCCTTGCCGGCGCAACGCTTGTGGTGCTCAACCAAACGCTGCTTTCACCAGCCTTCCCCTCCATCATGGCCGCCGTGCACGTCGATGCGACCACGGTTCAGTGGCTCACCTCGGCGTACTCACTGGTTGAAGCTATCGTCATCCCCTTGTCGGCATTCCTTTTGGGCCGCTTCCCCACCCGCCGGCTCTTCATCTTCGGCATGTCGCTGTTCGCGATCGGCTCACTTTGCGCGGCGCTTGCACCTGTGTTCGGCGTAATCCTTTTGGGACGCATCTTCCAGGCATGCGCGACGGGCATCGTCATGCCCATGGTGTTCACCGTCATCCTTTTGGTGTTCCCGCGCGAGAAACGCGGCAGCGCGATGGGCATCGTCTCGCTCGTCATCGGATTCGCGCCGGCGGTCGGCCCCTCCA
Organism: Escherichia coli; assembly: GCA_963591685.1. GTDB lineage: Bacteria > Actinomycetota > Coriobacteriia > Coriobacteriales > Eggerthellaceae > Anaerotardibacter. The sequence continues at coordinate 6,125 of CAVAUO010000062.1, read as the reverse complement.
TCTCCGGTTTGCTGGTCGACTTCATCGGTTGGCGCGCGCTGTTCGCCCTGGTGTTCATCCTTGCGGTGATCATCGTTGCCGCGGCTGTCTGGAAGCTCGAGTCCTACGGCATGTTCGAGCCCACTTCCTTCGACAAGCCTTCGGTTGCCCTGTGCTCTCTGGGCTTGCTCGCGCTGCTCTACGGCTTGGCCACCATCAGCTCCACGGACAACGCGCTTGTATCCATCGCGCTTATCGTCGTCGGCGCGGTGCTGCTCACCTTCTTCATTAGAAGGCAGCTCAAGCTTGAGGTCCCCTTGCTTAAAGTCACCGTGCTTAAAAGCAAGCGCTACGCCATCGCCGTCGGCGTTGTGGCTATGCTGCAGGCCGCGCTGGTGGGCACAGGCGTTCTGCTTCCCATTTATCTACAGAACCTGCTGGGCATCTCCGCTTTGGGTACCGGCCTGATCATGCTCCCCGGCGCCGTTTTGGGTGCTGCCATGGGCTTTTTCGCCGGCCGCATGTTCGACAAGGTCGGACCGAGGCGCGTCATCATCCCTGGCGCCGTCATCGCAGCTGTCGGCGGCTGCGGCCTGGTAGGATTCAATCTCGATACCCCCGTTATCTTCATCATCCTTATTTACGGATGCCTGGGCGTGGGCATGCAGGCGCTCATCACGCCGCTCAACACCTGGGGCTTAAACTCGCTCGACAACAGTGTTATCCAGCACGCCAACGCGCTTCAAAACACCACCAACCAGGTGGGCGCATCCTTGGGTACGGCGATACTGGTTTCCCTTTCGGCAACCTCGACCTTCCTCTTCCCCAACATGCCCGCGCTTGAACAGACCATGACCGGCGACCGCATCGCGTTCCTGTTCACTGCAGCGATCATGGTGATCATCTTGATCCTGGTGACCGTCGTTGTGCGCGAGAAGGACGACAAGTCCGCAAAGAGCCCCGCGCAGGAGCTCGACGCCATGCGTCTTCCCACCAAGGCCGACGACCATGTGTCGGTTGATTTGGCGATGAACCAGAATCCCTACTTCGTGCATAACACCGACAGCATCCGCGAGGTGGCTCAGATTCTGGCCGCCAACAAAACCTCCGGCGTGCCCGTGGTTAACGAGAAGAAGCGCGTAGTCGGCTTTATCTCCGACGGGGACATCATGAAGTACATCGGCCGCAGCGATGCCGCCATCCTGGACGGTACGATGATGCTCTACCGTGTTCCCGATAACGAGAACTTCATGGAGCGCATCACCGAGCTCATCGATATGAACGTCATGCGCATCGCCACGCAGAACGTCATCAGCGTGGAATCCGGCACCGAGCTCGACAAGGCTTGCAGCCTGCTTTCCGAGAAGCGCATCAAAAAGGTACCCGTAGTGGACAAGGACGGCATCCTAATCGGATCGATTTCCCGCTCCGACATCATCCGCTCCACCATGGCGAACATCTCTTCCATCGAGGCCCTTGCCGCTGGCCAAAAGCCTACAGGGAATCTGATGGAAGCTTAAAGGCGACCATTTGCCCTAAAGCTTAACGCCATAGACTTTATGCTCTAAAAGCCTATGACTCAAGCAAACGCCTCCCATTCCCAAGCCTGGGAATGGGAGGCGTTCTTTTTTAAGCTTCAGCTTGTAAGTTCAGGCCAAACGGCGCATTACCAAGCAGCAGGCAGGCCAAAACCCGGAGCTTCGCCCTGGGAATTCCGAGATACCTTATTAGCCCGCGATGATCTTTGAGATCGTTGCCGCATCCACATTGCCGCCGGAAACAACGCAGGCAACCTTTGCCTTGGGATCGAAGGAGATAAGCCCTTGCGATACCGCAGCGTACGCGCAAGCACCAGCGCCTTCCGCCATGATTTTCTCTTCAATAGCAAGCGTCTTCATAGCCTTGGCAATCTGCTTTTCGGTAACTACAACCACTTCGTCAACATACTCTTTAGCTACTGCAAAGGTTTTATCGCCCGGACAAGCAATATCAAGGCCATCTGCCAGGGACTCTTCCGTCTTTACCGTAGTGGGCTTACCCGCTTTAAGGGAGTCATACATGCAGGGCGCACCTTCAGACTCAACGCCGTAAATCTTGATATCGGGGTTGATCGTTTTTGCCGCCAAAGCAATACCGCCGATAAGGCCACCGCCGCCAACGGGCACGACAATGGCATCGAGTTCGCTGCATGAATCCAAGATCTCCAAGCCGATGGTTCCTTGGCCAGCCATAATGCAAGCATCGTTGTAAGGAGGCACATAAATTGCGCCCGTCTTTTTGGCGAACTTTTCAGCAGCCTTCTTCGCGGCCTCAAAGCTGCCATCGATCAATTCGACATCAACACCATAGGCACGCGTACGATCGATTTTCGACTGAGGAGCGATCGAAGGGATGAAAATGGTGGCAGGAATGCCGAATTCTCGTGAAGCATAGCCCACACCTTGGGCGTGGTTACCAGCCGAGCACGTTACAACGCCAAGCTTCTTTTCTTCATCGCTTAGCGTGCTCATCTTGAAGTAGGCGCCACGCAACTTGAATACGCCCGTATGCTGCAAATTCTCAAGCTTCAAATAAAGCTCCAGCCCATCATCAAGCGGCAGATTGACCGGCTTTAGGGGCGTAGCGATAGTGACATCGGAGAGAACTTCCGATGCCTTTTTAATAAGGTCAAAACTAATCTCGTCGTAATTCAAATCTTTTGCCGATTCATCGGCTGATGAATCCTGCTTACCGCCGTTAGCGCCGCTGCTGCAGCCCGCCAGCATAAGGCTAAGGCCGATAGCCGAGATGCCACTGGCTTTCAAAAAAGTCCTGCGTGATAACGCAGCATCTGACTGCTGTATTTGCCCTGTTCGATCCATAACGAACCCCTTCTCTTTAAACACGAAAAGTATAAGGATTTTCCTCGGAGATAAAAAAGACTCGTCCCCTTTTAATTAGCAGAAGTTTTATGAACCGCTATAGCCTGTAAAATAGATTTATAAATTCTTTCAATATTTTGTTCATAAACTTATAGGAGACTTTCCATATAATAAGTAAGGGCTTAAGGGAAAAGTATTTGTTTACAAGGGATTTCAGTCATCACTCACTAGATAAACAATCAAGATGTCGGCAAAGCTTTTCATTGCCATACAAGAGCTTGCTTACATCTTGTAAATATTTGCCCTTAAGTTGCTAGCAGAACCCAAACGAAAGGGGTAATCATGGCACAAGCATCGAAAGGCATGAAGGTCTGGAAGATCCTCTGGTACGGCTTTATTGCCGGCATGATCTCCGGCATGGTTAAGATCGGCTGGGAAAATATCTTCCCGCCCCGCACCATTGCCCGAAACGAAATCAACCCACCCCAACACCTAGCCCAGCAGATCGGCATCCCCGATGACATCATCTTCAGCAACGTTTACTTCGCCGATCAACCTGTTGCCTGGTTCACGCTGATCCTCCACTTCTCCTTCGCGATCGTCTTCGCGATCCTGTTCGTGGCGCTTATCCAAAAGTGGAAGAAAGTCGGCTTGGCACAGGGCGCTGTCTATGGTCTTGTTTTGTGGGTAGCTTGGCATGTGATCCTGATGCCTGCACTGGGCACCGTCCCCGCACCTTGGGATCAGCCCTGGACCGAGCACTTCTCCGAGATCTTCGGCCACATCGTCTGGGCCTGGTCGATTGCGGCAACCGTCTACTTCCTTATCGCCAAGGACAAGAGCAAGACGCTCGAGAACTTCTAGGATTTCGCTGAAGCGGCCCTTCGCGCTTCAGCCGAACAAACCCTCCCAGGGCAGAACTCAGCTGCCCGACCAAAGGAATGGAGCCGCACGATGCGGCTCCATTCCTTTTAGCTATACGCTTGTATTCGGTTTGAGCTTTATTCTCTATTGACGCTTACCGCGCACTGCGCCGTTTTACCAGCGCATCCCTTTTGGTTGAAGCCTCATCGACAAAGCCGAACGCCCAAACCCCATTGCCGAAACCGCACATCAGGCTTCACCGCGAAACTACACACCAAAAAATACCATGCATTCACTCGCGGAGAGCAAGCAACACAAGCGCGCACGGGGGCTAGTAAACCATGCCCATCGCCGCACGAACCTCTTCCAAGGTCTGGTTGGCCATCTCGTTGGCCTTGCGGTTACCCTCGTGCAGGACGTCCTTGACGTAATCAAGATCCTGCTCAAAAGTACGACGACGCTCGCGGATGGGCGCCAAATAGTTGTTCACCGATTCGGTGACGTAGCGCTTAAGGGCACCGGCACCGTCGTTGCCGATCTCGGCTGCGATCTCAACCTCGGAGCGACCCGTGCACAGAGCCGCCGTGGTAAGCAAGGCGGACACGCCGGGGCGATTTTCCTTGTCGAAAGTGATGAAGCGCTCGGAGTCGGTCTGGGACTTCTTGATGAGCTTCTCTGTTTCCTTCTCGGTCAGGCACAGGCTGATGGCGTTACCGTAAGACTTGGACATCTTGCGGCCATCAAGGCCGGGAATCTCAACGGTTTCCTGCAGAATGGCCTCGGGCTCGGGGAAGACCTTGCCATAGCGCTCATTGAACTTGCGCGCGATAAGGCGGGTCTGCTCGATGTGGGGAAGCTGGTCTTTACCAACAGGGACAACATTGCCCTTGCAAAAAAGGATGTCGCAAGCCTGATGCACCGGATAGGTAAGAAGAAGACCGGTGAGCGCATGGCCCGATGCCTCCATCTCGGACTTGACGGTGGGGTTGCGCTGCAGCTCGGCCTCGGAAACCAAGGAAAGGAAGGGAAGCATCAGCTGGTTGAGCGCAGGCACCTGGGAGTGCGTGAAAATGGGGGTCTTTTCAGGATCGATGCCGCAGGCAAGGTAATCCATGACCATGTTGTACACGTTATCCTGAATGTTTGCGGTGGTGTCGCGATCGGTGATCACCTGGTAGTCGGCGATGACGATGCGGGTGTTAACGCCCAGGTTCTGCATGCGCACGCGCTCGGTGATGGTGCCGAAGTAATGGCCCAAGTGCAGGCGGCCCGTGGGACGATCGCCTGTGAGCATGGTGTACTTGGACGGATGCTCGTTCAGGTCGGCGACCAGCGCCTCGGAGCGCTTAAGGCTTGCTTCGAAACTTCCCACGTTAGACATGTGTTATCCCCTTTTATCCATGGTGCGGAAAGCACCGCAAAGGCTATCCGCATGATTATGCGAGCTTAAGGCTCTACAAGCGCAGCGACGTTTGCGCCTAAGCGCGCACGGCAGGCCTTCGCTCACCAATAAATTACATTCAGCTTGTAGATGATACGACAAATAGCAAGCATCGTTCAGACAGCGCAGCCATTTAAGGCTACAGGCCCTTCTTTTTGCTGTACCAGCGATAACCAAGCATGCCCGCGATGGCGATTGCCGCGGCCACTGCGAAGATGATGATGCTTTGAGTATAGTCCCCGTCTGCCAAACCACCAGCAGCGAAGGTGGTGATGAGGATGCCCGGGATGCGCGCACAGTTGGAGATGATCAAAAAGGGCGCAAGCTTCATGTTGGTCAAAGGCACCAGATAGGTAAAAGTGTCTTTGGGCATGCCTGGAATCAGGAACAAGATGAACACCAGCACGTTAAGCTTGCCCGACTCCTCGAAAGCACGTGCCTTGGCGAGGTTCTTCTTGCCGATCATGTCCTGCACAAAGGGCGCACCGAGTTTATGGACGAGCGTGTAAATGAAGGCGCTCGAAATCACACAGCCGATGAAGATGAGCACGCAGCCCCAGATGGGGCCGTAGAGCATGCCTGCGGCAATCTGCACGACCTCGCCTGGAATGAAAGCCACCACGATCTGCAGGAATTGCATAAGCAGAAGGGTAAGCACACCGAAGGCACCACGGCTCTGGATGCGCTCGATGGTGCGCTCCACGCCGCCCTCTTCGAACAGCCCGCTGAAGCTAGGGTACAAAATCGCAACAATAACGCCGACCACGATGAAAAAAACCAACAAGCCCAAAAGCTTGAACAGATCGGCCTGCTTGACCTTGCGCCCGAAAACCGAAACGGTGTTGCCGCTCTGCTCGGAGTCGGCGACGATTTTGCCCTCCGCCGTCTGGCTGGTAGCCGCCTGGCCTTCGGTGCTTTGCTCAAGCTCGTTTGCTTGCTTGTTGCCGTTCATTTATTCGTCCTTGCCTTCGTTGAGAGCC
>CAVAUO010000061.1:0-9396 GCA_963591685.1 Escherichia coli | reverse complement strand
GGGGGTGCGGACGTTTTCCTGGACCGGCTTATGCGGCCAGCCCCTTGCTTCTGCGGTACTCGTTCGGGCTCATCCAGCCCAGCGATTGCTTGATGCGGCCGTTGTTGTAGAACTCCAGGTAGTCGTTCAGCATGCCCGCGAACCCCTCCATGGTAACTCCTTGCCAATTCCTGAAGTAGAAGAACTCGTTCTTCAGCCGGCCGAAGAAGCCCTCGCAGGCGCTGTTGTCCGGGCTGCAGCCCTTCTTGGACATGGATCTCGTTATCCCCGCCTCCTCGCAGATGGATATCCAGCCTGGCCAGCGGTAGTGGGCCCCGCGGTCGCTGTGGCAGATCGGCTTATCGCCCTTCCTCAACTGGGACGTTGCCTTGCGGAGGCTCGAGTTCGCAAGGTGCGCGTTCGGGCGCGTCCCGATCGACCATGAGACCACCTTGCCGTCGAAGCAGTCCAGCACGGGCGAGAGGTAGCATTTCCCGCACGGCAGGGCGAACTCGGTGATGTCGGTGAGCCAGAGCTTGTTCGGGGCGTCGGCGTGGAAGTTGCGTTTGACCAGGTTCTTGGGGGCATCCGATATCTCGCCGGCGTAGGAGCTGTAGCGCTTGGCCCTCTTGACGTAGACGACCCTGCAGCCCTCCTCGGCCATTATCCTGCGGACGACCTTCTCGGAGACCCTGGAGCCCTGGGCGGCGAGCCTGTGGTGGACGTAGCGATAGCCCCTCCTGCCGTCGGCGGCGTCGAATATGCTGACGACTTTCGCCCTTATGCCTGCGTACTTGTCCCCTGCCGCCATCGCCCCGCGGCAGTACTCATAGGAGCTCTTCGAGATCCTCAAGAAACCGATGAGCTCTTTCAAGGGGCGGCCTGTCCTCTGCCTCAACCCGTTGATCAGCACGGTCTTCTCCATGTTGGTCATCGCGTCGAGGCCCTCTGCTTTTAAAAGGTCGACCGCGCCCCTGAGGATGTCGTTCTCGAGCTCGAGCTGCCTGACCTTTTCGGCGAGGTCCCCGTCGAAGCCGTCGAACGAGCGACCGGGGCCGGCAACGGAGGTTGGCTTGCCTTTGGTTCCGTCGGCCATATGGGCCCTCCGTCCATCACGCTCGGATTTCCTCGCCCAATTGTAGACGATGGCGGCGCTGGACACGCCCAGGGCGTCGGCGACCATCATCGCATCGCCGGATTCTCGGAACATCTCGACCGCCAGGGACCTGATTGCGGGGTCGTAGTGCTGGTAGCGTGCGCCGCAGGTGCGCCTGTGGGCGGCGTCGTCGCGGTTCACCCAGGCGTAGAGCATCTGCCTGCTGGGATACCCGAGCCTGCGCACCGTTGCGGTGGCAGAGCCGAGCTCATTGAAGAGCGCCACCGCCCGCTCCCTCTGCTCTTGCGTGTAACTTGCCATGCGGACTCCAATCTTGGACCCAATCCGGTCCAACTTTTTGTCCGCACCCCCTTTTGCCCAAAATGTAATAGTTTCGAAAATTAAAATCCCCGCTCAGTAGGCATTTTTGCTTAAATCTCTCTTGTTTACGGTTCAGACATTGGCAGCCTGATAAGGTGTCGATGCTAAAAACTAGGATCGCAAGAAGAACAAGAGAAAGGGGCGCAGTAATGCTTAAAGCATTTCCTAAGAGCATTGCAGCTTTGTTTGTTGCGGCTGCTTTGATGCTAGGCTTACCAGCTTTGTCTTTTGCAGACGAAGACACTTCAGGGGGGGTAAGCAACTAAGCGATTTCACCGACGTCGACTGGAACACCGTCGAACTCAGCTTTGGTCAAAGCGAATTCACTTTTAATGAAGATGTTTACTGCGATGGAGTTGAACCATCTCATGTAATAGATGGCAATAATATTTATGTAGTAAACGGAAGCGATGAGGAACTACTTTCCCATGCTATTTATAACATTAATAGGAATTATTTTTATTTAGATCAAAACGGGTCAAACGGGACCGTATGGGTTCAAGAATCTGGTACGTACTACGTAAAGGCTGAACTGTGGGATTATACGAAGTTCGATGAGCAAGGTGGCTTTAAGAGCTACGATCGATATATTCCAGTTAAGATAAATATTGTTGCGATTGATCCTTATAATTTTGATTCGTATTCTTTTGATTACGATTGCGAAAAAGATCTATATGTTGGGGACAAGGAGCTTAAGACTACTGCAAGTGCGCTAAGCGTAACCCCTTTCTATGCGGAGTATTGTGGCTTCGATGGAGAACATTATCTGCCTAAAGATGCATATGACATTGACTCTACTTGGTATGAAGTCGAAGAAAATGAAGACGACACATACTTGTATAAACCCATGGAGTCTATTCCTGAGAAATATGGCAAATATGCTGTACGAATTTTTGGAAAAGGACAGTATTCCGGAGAGGAATTTATCCGGATTCGCGTAGATGACTCTCAGCATGTTTCTAATTTTTATATTTCAAGTGCCGATGAAGTCTCTTTGGATGAGTACAAGACGGTAGGTGATCTAGAAAAAGCTCTCCAAGTGTCTGCCTATGGTCGCGATGATTCTGACAACGTGCTGCTTACGCAGGACGTTGATTATAGGATTCTAAAATGGGGCATCGGGAGTGATGACGTTGAGGCCGATGAGAACGATGATGCCTCTTGGGATGAAGTGAGCACTTCTGCCCAGCTTCAGGATGACGTATACGCAGTAAAAATTGAGCCGCTTGGTTCCTATTACGGGGATCCCGTATGGCTGTGTTTATACGTAACTGATTTAAAAGTATTGAGCAATTATGACTTTGAGATAACTGGAAGAAATTCGCCGCTAGTTATAGGTGAAGACGATTTCGATATCTCGGGTTTAAAAGTTCAAGCAGAATGCGAAATAAACGGCGAAACTTCAACCTTGGTTCAAGGGAAAGATTTCAAGTTAGGGGATACTTGGTATAAAGAGACGGGGTTCTCTTCAGGAGAGTGGGGATATGAAGCCATTGATGGCAATCCCAAAGACAGGGGCTTCTATCGAATTCCTGTAATCGGTTTAGGTGATTTCGGCGGTCAAACTGAATACGTGTATACGTATGTGTGCGATTCTACCAAGTTGGCCGATTATTCATTCAGCTACAAGCAATATCTTGTAGCGGGCTCGGATTTGGCCCCAAGCAAACTTGAAACCAAGCTCTATCAATATTTCTATGACAATGGCGATTCTCTCGTTGGCAGGACTCTTGTTTTTGGTACTGATTACACCGTTCGCTGGGGGAGCTACGACAGCAATGGCAATTTCCAGATGCTTGATGAGGGCAAATATCCCGAGGTAAGCGAGGAAACCACCGATTATTACCTTAAGGTTATAGGCCTCGGTAATTTTGCAGGCCAAGAGCTTGATCCAGAGCAGGTCACCATTCATAAAGAGGAATGCAAGCATGCCAATACTCAGCCTTATGAAAAAGAAGCTACCTGCACTGAGGACGGTTACGAAAACGGAGTTGAATGCTCTGATTGCGGCAAGATCATAGAGGAGCCTACAGTAGTCAAGGCGCTCGGCCACAATCTCAAAGAAGACAAAAGCACAGCGAAAAATGCCACTTGCACTGAAGATGGCAGGACCGCGGATAAATATTGCACTCGCTGCGATTATGAAGAAGAGGGAACTGTAATTCCTAAGGGTAGTGGCACCCATAGTTATGTGACGGACGAAACCGACACTAAGTCTGCCAAGGACGCCACTTGCACCGAAGGGGGATATGTTCCGGCCCAGGTTTGTTCTGCCTGTGGTGACAAGAAGGCGGGCTATACCACCGAAGCCCTTGGCCATGACTATCAAGAAGTCGCAGGCACGGCAGTTGCTGCAACTTGCAGCAAGGCAGGCAAAGAAGCCGACAAAAAGTGCACTCGCTGCGGTGACGAAGTGAGTGGGAAGGAAATCCCCGCAACGGGCAAGCACACTGCAAAGGTCACTAAGGCGGGCGTTGCTGCTACCTATACTTCAACGGGTCTAACCGAGGAAAAGGTTTGCGCAGATTGCGGCACGGTCCTTCAGGAGCAGAGCGTTATCGCCAAGCTTTCCGCTAAGGCGCAGCCCGTCAGTGTGAAAACCGCCACTAAGTCGGTTAAGAAGGCCAAGGTGAAGAAGAAGGCCCAGGTTGTGTCTGGCGCCGTAAAGGTGTCGGGCGCCAAGGGCAAGGTGACTTACGCGAAGGCGGGCGGATCCGGCAAGCTCAAGATCAATGCTTCCAACGGCAAGATCACCGTCAAGAAGAAGACCAAGAAGGGCACCTACTCCATCAAGATAAAGGTGAACGTTGCCGCTTCCGCCTCGGGTGAGTTCAATGCCTATACCAAGACCGTTACCGTTAAGGTAAAGGTTAAGTAGCGGCCGCTAGCCTTATAGTCGCTACGTTCGAAATGGCGCAAGCGACAGTACCGGCTTACATTCGAAAAGCGCAAGCAAGGCAATAGGGAGCTTTTAGCTAGTCTTTATTTGCCGCCCAATCCGGCTTATCTTGTCTGGTAAACATATTGGGCCCTACAAGAAGGGTTGCTCTAGCGATAGGGCAACTCTTCTTTTGCTTGTAGGGCAAAGTGTTCCCATAAGTCCCTTTTGCCTGCAGGGCTGGTGGCGCCAGTGCGGAGCCACGGGCGCGTCTGCCGCGCGTACCCCTCAGCGTTCCACCGCGATACAATGAGGGATAGAGCAAAGAGAAACAGCGTGTTCGCGCCATAGGGAGACATCATGAAGCTAGCAACCCCCCCCAAGAAGACCGTCCTGTGCCGGGTCACAGCAACCTTGTTAGCTGTTGCGTTCGCGGCTGTTGCCTTTACGGCAGCTCAGCCCTGGCGGGCGGAGGCCGATGAGGGCGCCCAGCCCGTCGGCACGATCTGCGCCTACCTCGACGCCGAGGGCACCAAGCCCATAGACAGCGAGGGGCCCCAGCAGGTCTACGACGTCGACCAGGTGGTGAGCGCCGTCGAGCAGCTTGGCTCGGCGTCCTTCATCAAGTCCATCCGCATAGAGCTCAGCGCCGACTGGAACACCAAGGATGCGGGGCGCATCGTGGTGGGCGAGGGCATGACGCTTTACCTGAACCTCCACGGCCACATGCTCAACCGCGCCAAGGCCGGAAGCTATGACGACAAGTGGTACGCCGAGACCAAGGGCGAGGCCGTCTACGTCAAGAAGAACGGTACCCTCATTGTGGACGGCGGCACCGGCGACGAGGCCGCCACCAGCCACCCCGGCACCCTGGAGGACAACGACAGGTTCTGGTCTTATGGCGAGGGCGGCGCCGACGCCATAGCCGGCGGCCTGATTACCGGCGGCGCTTGCGACGATAAGTACGGTTCGGGCGGTATATCGCTTGCCGGCGAGGGCGCCAAGGCCTACCTCAAGAACGTTACCGTGGCGGGCAACCTTACTGACCAGTGGGACTCCAGCTACGGACACGGCGCCGGCGTGGCCCTGCATGGTAAGAGCTGTTACCTGGAGCTCGACAACGCCAAGGTCTGCTACAACCACGCCGAGGGCATCGGCGGCGGCATCTACGTGCGCAAGGACAGCAGCACGGTGAAGGTGACGGGCGGCAGCGAGGTCATCTGCAACCTGGGCATCCTGGACGGCGGCGGCATCTACGTGGACGGCAACGACTGCGCGCTGAGCGTCGACGCCTCCAAGATCAGCGATAACTCCACCCACAAGAGCGGCGGCGGTGTCTACTTCAACTGCCAGCGTGGCTCGATCACGCTGGAGAACGGCGGCAAAATCTCCGGCAACGGAGCGCTCAAGGACGGCGGCGGCATCTACAACTGCTACAACGATAGCTCCATCACCCTCAAAGGCGCTGGTGCCGATGTCTCGGGCAACACCGCCTCGGACGACGGCGGTGGCATCTACCTGGAGGACGCCGCGACGCTCACGCTTTCCGGCGGCGCCAAGATCAGCGGCAACAACGCGGACAACGGCGCTGGCGTCTACGTCAACGATAGCGACACGACCATTACCCTTAACGACGGCTCCGAGATAGCGGAGAACAAGATCACGACGGAGGACGGCTGCGGAGCCGGCATCTACCATAACGGCGGCAACGGCACCGTCACCCTCAACGACAGCTCCAAGATCCGCGCCAACAGGGCCGAGAGTGGCTCCGGTGGCGCTATATACGACTGCTACGACGGCACGGCGTTCATCCTTAACGATAACTCCTCCATCTGTGAGAATTATTCCGGCCGAGGCGGCGGTGGTGCTTTTCGCTTGGTGGACAAGGCGACCGTCACCCTCAACGACACGGCGAGCATCTTCAAGAACGATGCAAATCAATATGGGGGCGGTGCTTTCCGCACCGGTGACAGCGATACCGTCATCACGGTTAACGATGATGCCAAGGTGTATGAGAACAATGCCGGGTACGGCGGGGGCTTCTACATAAACGGCGGCACTACTCTTAACCTCAACGGCAATGGCCTTGTTACGGGGAACTCCGCCGCTAAGGGGGGAGCTGTGTTCAGCAATGCTGCCTTCAAGGTCGTTGGCGAGAATCCAGGTACGTGCAAGATCCTCGATAACAATTGCAATATAGGCGCATCAATCTACGCCAGCGACGATCTTTACCTCGACAATGTGACGGTGGGGCAGACCACGACCGCTAATCTCTCTGCCAGAAAAACCGACATCTGGTATAGCAACGACGGTTACAACGTCAAGAACTTCGAGCTCAACGGCGTCGTCAAGATCACCGGAGTCTGCCTCGAACGCATTCAGCGCATCACCGGCGGCCATCTGGAGGCCGGCAGCTCCGTGGGCGTTTACGCTGAGCGCGGAGTGCGCAAAATTGCCGAGTGCAGCTTGGTCGACGGGTTGGTCGATGATGACGGTAATCAGAGCGCCCTTTTCTCGAATTACAACGGTTACAAGGTGGTGGTAAAAAGCGATGGTATCTACCAGGACGGAGGTTTCGTCAAGAAGACCATAAGCCTCTACAACGAGGACGGCACCAAGCTTCTTAAGACTATAGACTCCACTGCTTGGGGCGAAGAACAGTTCGATAATACTCAGTATCCCGACGAGGCGGGTCAGTACCCGCTTTGGTGGGATTGGGCACTCAACGGCACCGAGGAAACCGGCAGGTCGTACCCCGACGAGAAGAACGTGATATCGCTTGACGTCAAAAATGAGGACATAAATCTGTACGCTCATTACGGCCCGACGTACGCTGTCACGCTCAAGTACGGCGACGACGCGGTGGAGACCAAGAAGATGACCGTTGGATTTAAAGTGGTGCTCACCGCCAGCGACTACAAGAGGAACGGCATCGCCCCGACTTCATGGAGGATCACGCAAAAGTCGGATGGCAGCTCATGGATCGTCCATAACGACGAGTCCGGCAAGAAGGCGAGCTTCACCATGCCCGACAGCGAGCTGGTGATCGAGGCGCAATACCCCGCTCTCTTCAAAGGGGTGTCCGTGACCATCGGGGAGAGCGCTTCCTATGATGATGTAAGCACTACAGTAGCTGACAAGAGCCAGAAGATAGCCGGCGTGACGACGAACAAGTTAGAGGTGGAGGACACGGATGGCAGCAAGGCTCAGCCCGACGCCAGCGCTTTGTCGAGTGGGTTTACCTACTCCATGCGTATCGTCACCGAGAGCAAGGACAAGACATCCAAGGAGATCGCCTATTGCGTGTACTTGAAGTCCGATGCGGTGACGAATTGCAACGTGAATTTCCCTGAAGAGCTTACATCTGACGCCATTAGCGCGTACGTGTCGTTCCCTGGAATGGGGACAGTAAAAGCGGAGGCCGACAACGTGTACCCCTTCGGGAGCTACTACGTTTTCGAGATAACGGCCGACTACGTCAAGCCATCCGACACCGCCCATACCGTGGCGGTCAAGGCAGCGAACGTCAACGACGCTTCCCAAACGCTTGCCACGCTGAGCTATCAGGTTGCTGAGAACGGCACTGCGGAGATTCCCGCGCCCGAAGTTACCGGCTGGCAGTTTAGCGGCTGGGACACGGACGGTCTGCCCGAGTGCGCCGCGCTGGATAAGACGACCAACACGGTTACGGTGACCACGCCCGCGGGCGATGTGGAGCTCACAGCCTTCCTCAAGCCCCTGGCGAGCAAGGTCGATCTGGAGGTAGATCATCTCGAGAAAGGTAAGGCCTTCCCCTCCAAACTGAGCTCGTGCAAGGTGACTACCTACGAGGAGCAGGACATAACCGACGTGGCCAATAAGGATGTCTCCATTGCTTGGAAGAAGGCCGATGGCAGCGACGTTGGGGATGAGGTTGAGGATGGCACCTATGCCGCGACCATTACCTTCGGCTACTCCGAGGAGGGTGACGCGTTTGATTGGCTTGACGACGCCGTCGCCTTTGTGAACGGCTCGTCTCCCGAAAGCTTCTCGATCGATGCGGACAAAGGCACGGCCACAGTGAGCTACTTGGTGACGCTTGGGGAGGAGGCCACCTACGACAAAGCGGACGAGAGCGACCTCACCCCGGTGAGCATCAATGCCGTCGACGAGTACAAGGACTACCTGCCCGTCACAATCGCCTACACCCTCACCAACGGGACGCGACTGCTTACCACCATCGAGTGGAGCGACCAGACCGTGGCGGACGAGGAGGCCGGTGGCTTCAAGGTTGAGGGCGTCTTTAAGGACAAGTTCGGCGGGAGCCACAAGGTGAGCCGTAGCTTCACCGCGAGCTTCGGCGCGCCTACGGCGAGCGTCAAGGCCGGCACCTATACTGCGGCACAACAGGTTACGCTCGAGAAGGGCTCGGGCTGGGTCGATTCCGACCAGGTGGATATCTACTACGCCATCGGCAAGGCGGGCGCCTCGAGTGCGGACGGCCTGACTTTTGAGAAATATACCGACGGCAGCGCCATAGGGGTTGGGGAGAGTTGCGCCCTCTTCACTTACGCCAAGAGGGGCGAGCTCAAGTCGGTCACAGCTTCTTATGCCTACACGATCAAGGGCGAGCACTCCGTGAAGGTCAATCATGGTAGCGCGTGCGACAGCCACGACGAGGCCATCAGCGCCGCGGTGGAGGGTAAGACCGTCTACCTGCAGGCGGAGGAACCTCCTGCAGGCAAGTGCTTCGACAAGTGGGTCGCAGCGGACGGAGCGGAAATCAAGTTCAAGGATGCCGCCAGTTCGTCCACCTCGTTCACCATGCCGGCCGCAGACGTTGAGGTCACGGCAACCTACAAGGATGCGTCCACCGAGCCCGTCGAGGCCGCGTCGGCCGACGTGGAGCTTTCTTCCATCGCGGCGGGCGACACGCTTCCCGTCATGGCCAAGGCGCGCCTTGCGGATGCCGAGGGTGGCGAGCTTGCAATTGTCACAGCTCAGCTGCAGTGGTCTACGGCCGATGGCGAGGTATTGGGCGCCCGCGCCAAGGCCGAGGCCGGCAAGACCTACAGGGTCGCGG
>CAVAUO010000060.1:0-10116 GCA_963591685.1 Escherichia coli | reverse complement strand
AGATTCCCGCCGACAAGAAGATCAAGTTCGTTGCCTTCGGCGGCGACGGCGGTACTTACGACATCGGCTTGCAGTCGCTTTCCGGCGCAATGGAGCGTGGTCATGACATCGTCTACGTTTGTTATGACAATGGCGCCTACATGAATACCGGTATCCAGCGCTCCTCTGCAACCCCCAAGGGTGCCTGGGCTACCACTTCCGAGGTCGGCAAGGTGCAGCAGGGCAAGATAGAGAAACGCAAGGACCTTACCTCCATCATCGCAGCGCATGGCGTTCCTTACGTTGCTCAGGCATGCGTCGGCAACTGGCGCGACCTGGTGAATAAGGCTGAAAAGGCCATCGCCGTTGACGGTCCCGCCTTCATCAACGTTCTTGCTCCTTGCCCTCGTGGTTGGCGCATCGACTCCAGCCAGACGGCTGAGATTTGCCGTAAGGCGGTCGACTCCAAGTTCTGGCCTTTGTTCGAGGTCGAGAACGGCAAGTGGACTCTTACCCCGGTTCGTGAGAAGAACCTGATCCCTGTGACCGAGTTCCTGAAGCCTCAGGGCCGCTTCAAGCATCTGTTCAAGCCCGGCAACGAGGCTTTGCTCGAGGAAATCCAGCAGGATGTGGATGACTTCTGGGCTTACCTGGAAGGACGCGTCGAGGGTTCCAAGAATCTCTAAGGTGCGCTAAGGCCTGCGCCATGCGCCTCGCACGCACGGCATTGGTAAGCGTCTACGGACTATCGTCTTGTAGGCACTAGCGTCGAGCGGTCAAACATATTGGCTCCAACGAGGGGCGGCATTTGGGATGCGCTTCATGGGTGCGCTCCAAGCCGCCCCTTTTTTTGCTTGGGCTGTCTTTTCCATTTGGAATTTAATTTCACTGATTTACGGAATTCGGATTGACTTGGGCCTGATTGGTGCGTAGGCTATTCGCTAACAAATGAATACAATCTTCAGGGCAGGGTGAAATTCCCGACCGGCGGTAAAGCCCGCGAGCGCACAAGCGTTGATTCGGTGGAACTCCGAAGCCGACAGTAAAGTCTGGATGGAAGAAGATGATGGGCTAGTCCCTATGGTCTTGCGTTCAAGCGTCCTGAATCACTTTGATTCGGGGCGTTTTTTTGCAAGCAGGTTCGTGCCTCTTTTTGTCTTGGTGTTCCCCGGATTGTGTTCGCGGAATTATCGCAAGATAAAAGGAGGTGTTTTTTATGGAAGACTCTTACTACATGCATCGTGCGCTTGAGCTCGCTATGCGCGGAGTGGGAAAGGTCAACCCCAATCCTTTGGTTGGAGCGGTCGTCGTCAAGGACGATCGCATCATCGGGGAGGGCTGGCACACGGCTTACGGGCAGCCTCATGCGGAACGTGAAGCTTTGGCGGCTTGCTCCGAGGACCCTAAGGGTGCCAGCATCTATGTGACGCTTGAGCCTTGTTGCCACGAAGGCAAGCAGCCGCCGTGCACCGAGGCTTTGATCGAGGCGGGCATCGCTCGCGTGGTCATGGGCGCTCCGGACCCGAATCCTCTGGTGTCCGGAGGCGGCATCGCGCAGCTTCGTGCGGCGGGTATCGAAGTTGTCGAGGGCATTTGCGTTGATGAATGCATCGCTATCAACAATGCATTCTTCCATTTCATCAAAACCAAGATGCCCTATGTGGTGCTCAAGTACGCGATGACCCTTGATGGCAAGATCGCAACTAGGACGGGCGCTTCGAAGTGGATCACTTCCGAGGCAGCGCGCCGCAGGGTGCACGAGGATCGCAACCGCTACGCTGCCATCATGGTGGGCGTTAACACGGTGATCAAGGACAACCCCGAGCTTACATGCCGCCTGGGTGACTTCGCCGCCTTTGATCCTGCGGGCGAGATCGGCCTTTCCGAGCGCAAGCGCGAGGATCTTCTTGAGCTTGAGACCGATGCCGACCAGGAAGCCATTGAGGCGAACCTGGATGGCAAGGATGTGAGCTTTGCCGAGCTCTCCGCAAGCAACCCGATTCGCATCGTTTGCGACACGCATCTGCGTACGCCGCTTGATGCCAAGCTCGTTCAGACGGCCATCGAGGTTCCCACCTACATCGCAACCTGCGAGTCGAGCATGAAAAAGCAGATGCCGTATCGCGAGTGGGACGTAGAGTTCATCGTCTGCCCTGAGGCTGACGGGCACGTTGACCTGCGCTACCTCATGGAAAAGCTTGGCTCGATGGGTATCGATTCGGTGATCGTCGAAGGTGGCGCGGAGCTGAATTGGTCCGTTCTTGCCTTCGATGTGGTTAGCAAGGTCCAGTGCTATCTTGCGCCCAAGATCTTCGGCGGCGGCGATGCGCCTTCGCCCGTCGCTGGTTTCGGAGTCGATGTCCCCAAGCATGCTTTCGGGCTCGGGGAGCTCGAAGTTACCAACTTGGGCCCCGATTTGCTTATCGAATGCGAGGTGCTCTAGTGTTCACCGGCATCGTTGAGGAAGTGGGCAAGATCTCTTCCGTTCGCAAAGGTGCGCATTCGGTGGTTCTGACGATTGCCGCAAGCAAGGTGCTTGAGGGCGTTCATCTGGGAGATTCCATTGCGACCAACGGCGTGTGCCTCACCGTGACAAGCTTCGATGCACGGAGCTTCAGCGCCGACGTCATGCACGAGACGCTCAATCGCTCTTCTTTGGGTGTGCTGCATGGAGGCAGCCTAGTGAACCTTGAGCGAGCCATGGCGGCGGGCGGCCGCTTCGGCGGGCATATCGTGAGTGGCCATATCGATGGAACGGGCCGCATTCGCAATCTTCGCGTTGACGACAATGCGGTGTGGTACACCATCGGAGCTTCAGCCGACATCATGCGTTACGTGGTCGAGAAGGGATCCATAACCATCGACGGCATCAGCTTGACTGTTGCCAAAGTGGCCGAGGATTCTTTCTCGGTGTCGGTGATTCCTCATACCCGGGCCGTCACCAATTTGGCCACGAAGGGCGTAGGCGATGTGGTCAATCTTGAGACCGACATCATAGGAAAGTACGTGGAGCGCCTGCTTACGGGAGGCGCTTGCCGGGGCGAAGCCGCCTTGGCGTCCACAGCTGGCGGCGCTTCAAAGCCGTCCGGCATTACGGAAGAATTTTTAGCAAAACACGGATTCTAGGAGATCCTTTTATGGCAATCGAATTCAACACCATCGAGGAAGCGCTTGAAGATCTTCGCGCAGGCAAATGCATCATCTGCACCGATGACCCCGATCGCGAGAACGAGGGTGACTTCATTTGCGCGGCTGAGTTTGCAACGACCGAGAACGTCAACCTGATGGCCTCCGTTGCAAAGGGCCTCATTTGCATGCCGATGAGCAAGGCGGTTTGCGACAAGTTGGCTTTCCCTCCGATGGTGAGCGAGAACACCGACAACCACGAAACCGCATTCACGGTTTCGATCGATCACGTGAACACAACCACCGGTATCTCGGCCGAGGAGCGCGGCTACACGGCGCGCATGGTGGTTGCCGAAGAATCCCGTCCTACCGATTTCCGTCGCCCTGGGCATATGTTCCCTTTGCAGGCGCGTCCTCATGGCGTGCTCGAGCGCAACGGCCACACCGAGGCGACCGTCGATTTGTGCCGCCTTGCCGGCTTGAAAGAATGCGGTCTGTGCTGCGAGATCATGCGTGACGATGGCACCATGATGCGCGCAAGCGAGCTTGCCGAACTTGCTCGCGAGCTCGATCTCAAGTTCATTAGCATCAAGGATCTTCAGGAGTATCGCAAGAAGCATGAAAAGCATGTTGAATGCGTTGCCAACACCAAGATGCCGACGAAGTTCGGCCAGTTCCGCGCGCATGCCTACATCAACAAGCTCACCGGCGAGCATCATGTTGCGCTGGTTAAGGGCGACTTGGGCGATGGCCAGGACGTGCTTGTTCGCGTGCATTCCGAATGTCTGACAGGCGATGCTTTCGGGTCCCTTCGTTGCGACTGCGGTCAGCAACTCGCGGCTGCTATGGCTCAGGTCGAGGCCGAGGGTCGCGGCGTGGTTCTGTACATGCGCCAAGAGGGTAGGGGAATCGGGCTTGTAAACAAGCTGCGCGCTTACGAACTGCAAGACCAGGGCATGGACACTCTTGAGGCAAACCTTGCCCTTGGTTTCGAGGGCGATATGCGCGAGTACTATATCGGCGCTCAGATTCTGGCTGATCTTGGAATCAAGACCATGCGCATCCTTACCAACAATCCCGACAAGATCTATCAGCTTAAGGATTACGGTCTTGAGATTGTCGATCGCGTTCCGATTCAAGTGGCCGAAACCGAGCATGATCATTTCTACCTCAAGACCAAGCGTGACAAGATGGGTCATCTGCTTCAGATGGAAGATTAATAGCTTTAATTCAAGTTAAAGAATATTCAGCAAAACTTATTGAAACAGATACAAAGCAATCAGTTTGAAAGGAATTTAGCAATGAATCTTATCGAGGGAAAAGTCGTATCCGAAGGCCTTAAGATCGGTATCGTCGCATCGCGTTTCAACGAATTCATCACCGGCAAACTCGTGTCCGGTGCCATGGACGGTCTTACCCGTCACTCCGTTGACGAGGCGGATGTTGATGTCGCATGGTGCCCCGGCGCCTTCGAGTTGCCTCTGATTGCCCAGAAGATGGTCGAGACTGGCAAGTACGATGCCGTTATCTGCCTGGGTGCGGTCATCCGTGGCGCAACGTCTCACTACGATCTCGTTTGCAACGAGGCCGCTAAGGGCGTTGCTCAGGTTTCCTTGAAAGCGGGCACCCCGGTTCTCTTCGGCGTGGTTACCACCGACACCATCGAGCAGGCCATCGAGCGTGCTGGTACGAAGGCCGGCAACAAGGGCTATGACTGCGCCCTTTCCGCTATCGAAATGGTCAACCTCATCAAGGCCATCGAGGGCTAAAATCTTGAAGAAGAAGCGGGGCGCAGCCTTTCAGCTGCGCCCCGTCTTATATTTTAGCTAGGAGTATTTGTGGCAACTATTTTCTTCGATTACGACGGCACGCTTCATGACAGCATGGCGATTTACGGGCCTTCGTTTAGGACTGCCTATGCGTGGCTGGTAGAAGAAGGGCATTGCCCTGAGCGTGAGTTCGACGATGCTTGGATTAGCCAATGGCTTGGATGGACCGCGGAAGCCATGTGGACGACTTTCGCGCCAGATTTACCTTCTGAGGTGTGGCACCGTGCTGCCGATATCGTGGGTGAGTCCATGGACGCCTTGACCGCGCAGGGCAAAGCCCGGTTTTTCGAGGGAATCTCCGAAATGCTCGATGAGCTGAAAGGTGAGGGCTACGAGCTTGCTTTCTTAAGCAATTGCCGCAACGCCTATTGCGCGGTACATCGTTCGCAATTTGGGCTCGATCGTTGGTTCGATGCTTATTATTGTGCCGAGGATTTCAATGACATCCCTAAATGGCAAATCTATCAAGAGGTTTGCGGCCGCCATTCAAGGCCGCAAGTCATGGTTGGCGATCGCTTCCATGATTTAGATGTTGCCACGCGATCGGGCATTCCTTCCGTTGGCTGCGCCTATGGCTTTGGTCGTGAAGGTGAACTTGACGCCGCAAGCCTTGTTGCAGGTTCTCCTTCGGAAATCCCCGACTTAATTGAAAAGCTGCTTTAATCGGAGGCTCAAGCGCTCGACGTATGGCAGACCTCTCTTTAAACGGCCGCTTGTTCGCCGGGCTTTGCGGCGCTCTTTTGCTCGATGAGCTCGCGGGCGTGGGCTATGGCGTCGTCGATGTTGGCGCGGAAATGCTCTTCACCCACGCGATCGATCATGCCGGCACGCTCCATTGTCTTCCAGGGTTGCTCGTTCACATGCGAGAAAATCAGCTGCACGCCCTTCTTGTCGCAATAGTCGCACAAGCCTTCCAACGCATGCATGCCCGTTGAGTCGAGCGAGGGCACGCCACGCATGCGGATGATCAGGTATTCCGTGAACGATTTTACCGAGATATCCATGATGCGGTCGCTCATGCCGAAGAACATCGGTCCGTTGATCTCGTACACGCGCACACTCTTGGGAAGCTCGCGTAGATGCGTGATCTGCGAGTTTTCATCGCCATAGTAGCGCCAGCCCTTGACCTCGGTTTCCTCGGACACCATCTTCATGAACAGAAGTACCGTGATGATCATACCCGCAGCGATTGCGGTAACTAGGTCAAAGGCCACCGTAAGGAAGAAGGTGGCCATAAGGGCGGCAACGGCGCCCCTCGACGCGGTTTTGCACAGATGCACCACATTGCGCCAGCCTGACATGTTGTAGGCCACCTGTAAAAGAATCGCTGCGATGCAGGGCATGGGGATAAGGGCGGCCAGCGGCATCAAAAACACCAGCACAAGCAAAAGAACGAGTGCGTGGACCATGCCCGAGATAGGAGTGCGTCCGCCGCTTTTTGCGTTGGCTGCGGTGCGCGCGATGGCGCCCGTTGCGGGGATGCCGCCGAACAAGACCGAGCCGATGTTGCCGATGCCCTGTGCCACCAGCTCCATGTTGCATCGATGGTGAGAGCTGATCATTGAGTCGGCGACCACGCACGAAAGCAGCGATTCGATGGCGGCCAAGATGGCAATGGTCATGCCGTTGGCCAGCTCGTCGCGGAATAGCTCGAAGCTCAGTGCAGGCACATGGAATTGAGGCAGTCCGCCCGATATGGTGTACAAATCGCCAATGGTGCTTACGTTCATCCCCAGGCCGCCAACTAGCACGCAGCCTGCAACGACGGAGACGATGGAGGCGGGAATCTTGTCGGTTACCATGGGCCAGAAAATCAGGATGGCCAGGCAAACTGAGCCAACGATCAAGGCCTCTGCGTTGAAGGTGCCGATGTTCGCGGAAAGCGCCTGCAGTTTGTCTGCGGTTTCAATGGTTTGGGTGCCGGTAGGGTAGACGAGTCCCAAGAGGTCCTTGATTTGTCCGATGACGATGGTGACCGCGATACCGGCGGTGAATCCCGTGGTGATGGTAAAAGGCACGAAACGTATGAGCGTGCCCAAGCGCAGCAAGCCTCCTATTATCAGGAAAACGCCCGCGATGATGGTTGCCGCAACAAGTCCGTCGAGCCCGTCAGTAGCTACGATGCCCGCCACAATGGTGGCGAAAGCAGCCGTGGGGCCGGAGATCTGCACACGGCTTCCTCCTAAGAAAGCAATCAGGAAGCCCGCGATCACTGCTGTATAAATGCCTTGCTCCGGGCCTACGCCTGATGCGATGGCGAGCGCAATGGAAAGCGGCAGCGCTACCACGGCAACCACAATACCGGAAACGATGTCCTTGGGAATCTGCTCTTTGAGCTCTTCTTTGCTGGAATGCTTGATGACACTGAAGAGGATGGGCTTGATCTTGTCGTTTTGCATGCGCTGGTGCGGCTTTCTGGATGATCGTACGTATATGATGCTTGGCCTTTGGCTGGTTGGGACGGTAGCGCGGCTAGCTGCAGGATTTGTCGCAGGTGGTCGCTGCCTCCCGAAGACACAAAGGGCTGCAAGTATACGCCCGATAACGTGTTCGCCTTGAAATTAATTGCAAAAGCTTTGCGAAGCCGGGGCATGGTAGGGAAGGGAAGCCTTGAAGCAAGCGCGCAAGGTCAACGACGCCCCGTCAATAAAGGGCTGCGTGTTCGAGTTCTCAGCTCGGTGGGCATCTCGGTGGGTATGTATCAAGCGTGCCGCCCGTTCTCGTGCTTGTTTTTTGCTTCTTAATTAAAAGAGGAAGCCTGGCCATAACAGCTGAGCTCCCTCTTTACCTATATTCAGTGCTTCGTGTCGAAGCTGTTCGGATTTAAGCCTCGAGCAGCTTTTCCACGCTTGCCAGCTTCACGCAGCAGATGAAGACCTCCATCGCCTGTTCAAGCTCAGCCAGGGGAGGAAGGGTTGGCGCAATGCGGATGTTGGAATCTTCGGGGTCGCGCTTGTAGGGGTAGGTGGCGCCGGCGCCCGTCATGGTTACGCCAGCTTCCTTTGCCAGGCCGACTATGCGCTTCGCGGTGCCCTCCAAGCCATCGAAGCTGATGAAGTATCCGCCGCGTGGGTTCGTCCAGTTGGCGCAGCCGGTATCGCCCAGCCCCTCTTCGAGCATCTTCACAACTAGCTCGAACTTGGGCGCGATTAACGCGGCGTGTTTCTGCATGTGCTCGGCGATGCCCTTGCCGTCGCGCAGGAACAGGGCGTGACGAAGCTGGTTGAGCTTATCGTGACCGATCATCTGGATGGTGATGTGGCTGCGGACCTCCTCGATGTTGGCTGGGCTTGCGGCCATGGCGGCCACTCCAGCGCCGGGGAAGGTCACCTTCGAGGTTGAGGCGAACTTGTAGTAGCGGTTGGGATTGCCTGCTTCAACGCAGGCCTTGCCGATGTCGAGTAGCTGGTCTTGCTCGGCGACATCAGCGTTAAGGTGATGCACGCAATAGGCGTTGTCCCACATGACCTTGAAGTCTTCGGCGGCACACTCCATGGAGGCCAGACGGCGCACAACCTCGTCGGAGTAGGTTATGCCGCTGGGGTTCGCGTATTTGGGCACGCACCAGATGCCCTTAACGGCGGTATCTTTCACCAGCTCTTCGACTACGTCCATGTCGGGACCGTCTTCAAGAAGGGGGACGTTGACCATCTCGATCCCGAAGCGTTCGGTGATGGCGAAGTGACGGTCGTAGCCGGGCACCGGGCACAGGAATTTAACCTGATCAAGCTTGCTCCAAGGGGTGGAGCCTTGGGTGCCGAACACCATGAAGCGCATGATGGAGTCGTACATGATGGTGAGGCTCGAGTTGCCGAAGACGATGACGTTTTCGGGATCGTCGTCAAGCATCGAGGCCATCAGGCGCTTGCATTCAGGGATGCCGTCCAGGATTCCATAGTTACGCAAGTCGGTTCCGTTTTCGGACACGCAGGCGCTCTCGGCGTTCACCAAATCGAGCATGGGCATGCTCAGGTCGAGCTGTGCCGCCGCCGGCTTGCCTCGAGCCATGTTGAGCGAAAGCCCCTTCGCCTTGTGCTCCGCATATTCCTTATCAAGCGTCGCCTTTAAATCAAGAAGATCTTTCCTGGAGAGCTCGGAATAGGTGGTCATGTTCGTCCTTTCGCCTTTTGCAACCTGTTGCAGGATGCGTAACCTCTGCGACTCAAGAAGCTCAGTATAATGCGCTTCATCGAATTGGCATCGACCAAACGGTCTATAACATATGAAAAGGTGTTGCATGGTTAACAACGACTTCTGGGTATTGTTCGCGATGTTGCTCTACTTCATCGTAGTGGTCATCATCGGCTTCGTTTATGCGAAAAAGTCGAACGAGAATTCCGATAACTACTTCCTGGGCGGTCGCGGCCTGGGTCCCTGGGTCACCGCCTTTTCCGCCGAGGCATCGGACATGTCGGGCTGGTTGCTCATGGGCTTGCCGGGCGTTGCTTATTTTACGGGCGCCTCGGATGCTATGTGGACCGCTATAGGCCTTGCCATCGGCACATATTTGAACTGGCTTTTCGTCGCAAAGCGTTTGCGTAAGTACTCGGAGGTTGCCGGTAACTCCATCACGCTTCCTGATTTCTTCAGCAATCGCTTCCACGACAAGAAAAACGTTCTTATGACGATTGCCGCAATCATCATCCTGCTCTTCTTCAGTATTTATGTGGGAAGCTGCTTTGTCACCTGCGGCAAGCTCTTCAGCACCATCTTCGGTTTGGATTACGCCACCATGATGGTTCTGGGCGCATTGATCGTCTTTCTTTATACCTTCGTTGGCGGTTATCTTTCCGTATGCACCACCGATATGGTGCAAGGTGCCATTATGATCTGCGCGCTCGTGATCGTCTTCCTCGGTTCCGTTGCTGCAGCCGGCGGTGTTGACAACACGATCGCCTTCTTGCAGTCGATTCCCGGCTTCCTGTCGGGCACGCAAACGGCAACTCCTTTGCTTGACGAAGACGGAAAGCAATTGATTGAAAACGGCTTGCCCCTGTTCGGCGACGCTTCAACCTACGGAATCATCACTATCGTTTCGGGCTTGGCATGGGGTCTTGGTTACTTCGGCATGCCGCAGGTTCTTGTTCGCTTCATGAGCGTCGAGCATTCAAGCGCCATTCGCCAGTCACGCATCATTGCCACGGTTTGGGTCGTTGTGTCCTTATCGTGCGCCGTGTGCATT
>CAVAUO010000059.1:0-10164 GCA_963591685.1 Escherichia coli | reverse complement strand
GTGCTGCAGATGACGAACGTACGACGGACGTTGTTGCGCGTATGCAGCTTGTTAAGGGCGATAGCGTGCTTGGTTTGGGCGGGCTTGGCTTTAAGCCGGACGTGGTTTTGCTGGACCCAATGTTCCCCGAGCGCCGCAAGAGCGCCGCTGTTAAGAAAAAGTTCCAGCTGATACATCGCCTGGAGCAGCCGTGTTCCAACGAAGAGGAGCTCTTCGGGGCCGCGGTGGCTGCCGGCCCGCGCAAGATCGTCATCAAACGTCCACCTAAAGGTCCCTTCCTCGCAGGCAAAAAGCCAAGCTATTCCTTGAAAAGCAAAGCTGTCCGCTACGACTGCCACGTTTTCGCCCGGGGGTAAGTAGGGCCGGGGTAAGTAGCCCGTGGAGGTAAGTGATGGCATGTGGTTGACGTGCAGCTGGCTGAAGACGGGCCAACCCCTCAACTCGCAACTTGGCTTTCTTGAAATTCCCTTTCGGTTATTAGAGTGAGTCACTTCGGCCTTCGCTTGGCACTATACTAGTCGGCATAGTTGTGCGCAGGATGGCGCATGGCTCACAGTGATTACTCGCATTCAGGAATGGAGCATAGCGTGAAGACGATCGAAGTGGCTGCGGCGATAATCAAGCAAGATGGCAAAATCCTTGCCACCCAGCGCGGTTACGGCGATTACGAAGGCTATTGGGAATTTCCTGGCGGCAAGCTTGAACCTGGCGAGACGGGCGAAGAAGCTGTGGTGCGCGAACTTAAGGAAGAGATGGATGCTACGGTAGCCATCGATCAGTTCGTGATTACGGTGGAGTACGACTATCCACAGTTTCATCTGATCATGCATTGCTACTTGTGCCATGTGGCCGAAGGGGAGCTTAAGCTTCTAGAGCATCATGCTGCCAAGTGGCTTTCCTCAGCTGAGTTTGACGGCGTTAAATGGCTCGGTGCCGACATCGAGGTTCTTGAGGCTCTGAAGTCTCAAGGCTTGGTGGGCTAGATAAATGAAATCATGTAATCAAAAGGCGATTCTTGCGGGAAATTAAACGCACATTAAGCTAAGCAAAAAATTTTGATAAGTATTGTCTTGTTTCAGGATTTACTACATAAACATGCGTTCCGAGTATTCCTCTAGTGAGCAAGACGTAATAGATATTCCTAATATATTGAGTTAGTTCTTCTTGCGTGGCGGTTGCTTTGCCATTTTTGTCATAGTAGTTAGTCTTATTTGCGACTAGCGCGTTGGATTTGGGGTCAAAGGTAAGATCTTCGCCGATAATTACGTATGCGTAGCTTAGATCGTAGCCCTGGGTTGAGTGAATGCAGCCTACCTCGTGGGCTATTTCTGGATTGTCCATTCCCTCTATCACCCAGTTGTCGTACGTGTGGTTCCATTTCAGACCGATGCCATCGATAACGATATCTCTAACAGAAGAATCGTTGCATTTTCCAGGTTTGCTCTTCCATTCCCATGCATAGCCTGCGATTATTCGACTGAGTTCATGCTCCCTATAATCCCTCTCAAAACAATCAATGAAGTCAGAAAAATCTTCATGCAATATGAAGGAATATTTGTTGAATGCTGTAGGTTTGGGATTTTCCGCGTTAAGGATAGCCCGTATGTAATGAAGGTAGGCTCTGCCTCCGGCGCATCTCATCTGCGTATAGAGCTCTATTGGCTCATCAAGTGCAGAACCAAGCGCAGAATGCATCGCGGTCATACCCAGGCATGATGGGCCAATATTTTGAAGTGGATCATAGAAGAATACCGGCAGTTTTGCTTGTGCGATTATCCAGTCCATTTGGGTGGCGTTATCGGCTAACCCAAGCTCATGGGCAACTTTGTCATAATTCCCGAACTGTAGGCCTAGATTTTTGCGACGTTTCAGCTTATGCGCCTCATCAACGAGCAAAATGTCAAAGCATTTTTCTTTATCCGGAGAATAGCCCATTTTTGCTTTATTCAAATCAGTAGGAGCAATGACATCGTTTGGACTTAGCCCACCTACATTCTTAAGGGCCTTCCTGAGCGTTTGCCTTAACGATGTGACTGGTTCGACTATTCGGATATTCATGCCTTTATATCGCGGGTCATCTTTCAGCATTTTCAAGAGGTAGATAACAAGTACTGTTTTTCCTGTGCCAGGCATGCCTTCTACAACGATTGGACTTGCCTTGTCGAGTCCACCTCTTATTGCTGCAAGGATTTTATCAAGTGCTACCTTTTGGTCGACCGTTAGTCCTTTGTAGGGCGAGTATTTAAAGACTTCAGATTCTTCAATATCAGCAATACTGTGATCGGCTAACTCTAGGCTACGAAGTTCTTCCCATAGATCCTCAAACATTATGGAGTATTCATCTTTTGAGAAATATTTGGTTTCTGTCATACCGTCGTTTTTGTTGGTTAGCCGATAGCGGCCATCAGCATGCATCAATCCAATAAGGCGATGCTCGTAATCCGTGATAACTGATGCATTGAATTCGTCGTGGTAGATGATGTTTACTCGTTTGAAGTCCTGCTTTTCTTCGTTTGCCCCATGTTGGTTAATTCTGGTTGCAGCACTTGTTGTTTGCCCGACATAGGCTTCTTTTTCATTTGCGAGAATGTATACAACTGGCCAATCGAGAATGACTTCCTCGTCTAAATCAAAAGCAGCAATGTCAATCTGTGATCCAGGGTTGAAAGGTCCCTGGTCAATCAGGAAATTTGAAGCGCCAGAAGGCTTTTGAGCTGAAGTGCTCGTTTCGACGGATATCATAGTTCTGTGTACTTTCTTGAGCTGCCTTTAGATTTTTCGACAGGGTATTTTTTACTGTTTATATCAATCTTTTCACTTACTGCGTCAGCAAGGTTGATACCGAGCTTGTCTGCCATATAAATGCAGTAGATGACAACATCTGCAATCTCTTCTTTTGCTTTGTCGGTTTTTGAGGCGACCATTAAATCAGTTCCAGACCACTGGAAAATCTCCAATAGTTCAGCAGCTTCAAGGTTGATGGATATGGCAAGGTCTTTTGGATTATGGAATTGCGACCATTCGCGCTCTTCTCTGAATGCTAAGGCTTTTGATGCTGCTTCTTCGAAATCCATCTTCCAACTTTCCTGAAGAGGCAATCTTTTTGGCCAACTTACTAACGCTTTGAAGCGGGATTAAATTAATAGGTTTGATTGCCGTGGTGGTTTCACTATTTTAGCACCGGCTTACGGGACGCCTTGTTTGCCCTTCTGCTTGGCTAGCTGCTCGATTCTCATTCGGCAGTGTTCCTGTCAGGAATCTTGGCAGGTAGAGGGCTTATGGGTGCCAGACCTCAATATTTCCGCACTAGCAGGCATCTCCTGGGCATCCTTCGGCAATTTGGAGGAATATATCGGCCATTGTTTCCGGCGATTCGTTCATCCCTGATTCCATCCATTGCGACACGACGCAACAAAAGGCTCCAGCGTAGTAGTACAGCGAATAGCGTTGTGGCGATAAGCTCGACATCGTCCCTAGCTCAACTTCGTAGTAATGGATAACAAGCTCGAACAAATGGGTAGGCACGCCTGCATTGTCCAATATCGTGAAGTCGGGGCACAAACCTTGGAATGAGGTAAAAAGCCTGATCAAATACTTGCGATCAAAGAAGTCCGGAGCTGTATCGCCGCTTTCGCGTTTAAGGCGGCCACCAAGGTAGTATCCGTACTGAATCAAAACATCGTATACCGATGAAAAGTGGCGATAAAAGGTTGAACGAGCAACATCAGATTCATTAATGATGTCGCTTACCGTAATGCTGCCGTAGCCTTTTTGTTCAAGAAGCTTTAGAAATGCGTCGTATACGCGACGCTCTGTTCCTTTCCGTGCTACGGCTCGTTTATCTTGCTTATTCATGTGCAACCTTACTGAGCATCATTTGTCAATCTTTAATTCGAAACAAATTGTTTCATATTGTATCGAAGCGCGTATTCCCCCCCCCATAAAAATCACGGGAAAATATCGAGCAACTGGATTTAAATATGCAGTTCAGTCTGATGCAGGGGAGAAGAGGAGAATTGAATATGAAAACGCGGTTTAGATTCCGTATGCCACATGTAATTGTGGCGCTTTTGATGTGCATGCTTGTGTTTTCCGTGCCGGCTATGGCAAAGGGCGCAAACTCTTCTAACGAAGGCTCTGCTGAACTCTCTTCCAATACAGAAGTGCAGACTTCCGGCGAGCTGCAGGGCTCTTCGAGTGAGGGCGTCGTTTCGGATGGTGCAACCGAGGGCGAAGGCGACGGCTCAACGGGAACCGACGGCGTAACGGAATCCGACGGTGAGGGCGCGACTGAAGGCGACGATGCAACAGGCCAGTCCGATGATTCTCAGGAATTCGGCGTAGAATCCGACGACCAGAGCGACCATTACGATGTATGGTTCGACGGCACTGTTGGCATGGAACAGCTTATCGCTGGTGGTAGCAAAGCTGGCTTGCCTTGTTACTACGCTGGCGCCACAGATACTTATGAGGAGGTAGCTAAAACTGACGGAAAAGTTACTTTGCCTAAAAGCGCAGGCCAACCATCAAGCTATGACTACGTTTTGAATGGTTGGTACGACGTTACCAACGACAAGTATTACAGCAAAGACAAACTTGGCACAGAGATTGCTATTTCAGGCAATGCTGTCTTCTATGCCGACTGGGTTCCTGCAAGCTATAACCTTGGAACTTCTTCACGCACAAAAGTGAGCAATCAGCCAGATACAAGCGACTTTATTACCACGAATGTTTTTGACTACAACGAATTGTTTAATCTGCGCAGCGCGAATTCCAGCCAGACGAAATTAAGCTCAAGCACGCATCTTGAATCTTGGCAGCTAGATAGGACCTCTCTGGACTTTTCATTTTTGAACTGGGCATATAACGACGCTGCTGGATACGGCAACATTGGTGCATTGGGAAATCTTGATGATAAAAATCAAAATAAATCCGATATCACCCCAAGTATTTTGAAGGACTCTAATAAGGAAACCTTGCTTGGCGCCCTCTTTGGTAAATCGAGCTCCTTAGGACGTACGTATGTTGGTACGGGTAATTACCTCTATCAGTACGTTGATAATTCGAGTGATGATAACTACGGCTATTACTACTACGACAGCTCAAAGAACGGCGCTTCCTACAATCAGAAAGATGGTCGCTTCTGTCTGTATACGCAGCCGGAAAAAGTGCACGGGCAGAAGCGAAGCGGAAATTCCTGGGTTGATAAAGGCGAGGAAACTACTGCGTTTTTGCCCTTTAACGACAACGATTCCGGCGTGTACAACGAAAAGGATGGCTCGATCAATTACTGGTTTGGCATGCAGAGCAGCATCGATTTCTGGCTCCCTAACAATTCAGGTACCGGTGGCAATATAGCCGATACTGGCAAGGAAATGGAGTTTAAGTTCTCCGGTGACGACGATGTATGGGTGTTCGTAGACGACCAGTTGGTCCTTGACCTTGGCGGTATTCATGGCAAGCGTGGTGGCACAATCAACTTCTCTAAAGGAACGGTAGAAACAGAAGTAAGCAAAGATAAGTGGAGTACTGCTGATCTGCCTACTGTTTCGGCGGGCAATCACACTCTGAC
Source organism: Escherichia coli (assembly GCA_963591685.1). Classification (GTDB taxonomy): domain Bacteria; phylum Actinomycetota; class Coriobacteriia; order Coriobacteriales; family Eggerthellaceae; genus Anaerotardibacter. The sequence continues at coordinate 4,592 of CAVAUO010000059.1, read as the reverse complement.
TATCTATTATCTTGAGCGCGGTTCTTCTCAGTCCAACTGCTCAATTTACTTCAATATTGCTCCAAAATATGCGCTGACCCTTGCAAAGAAGGATGCCGAGAGCGGAAACCCCTTGGCAGGAGCAGAGTTTGGTGTCTATACCGATACCGATTGCACTAAGCCTGCAGAGCTCTGGGATAACGTTGAGGAAAAGGGTTCCTCTGTTAACGAGTTCAAGACCAACGACGATGGCATTGCGACCGGCTACGGTTTAGTTGCCGGTAATACGTATTACGTCAAAGAGTTAAAGGCCCCGGATGGTTATGAATGTGACGCTAGCAAGGTGTACAGCATTACTCTGAATAACGATGGCACGGTGATAAAGCCCGATGGCGTGGATTTGGTAGTTGACTCTTCCAGCAAAAAACTAACTTTGACTGTCAGCAACACAAAGAAGGAGGTAGCGCCGCCCAGTCCAGATCCGGACCCAGAGCCAGCCCCCGATCCTGATCCGGACCCGGATACCGATTCAGATACTGATTCGGACACACCCGACTCTGATTCCGTCGAGACATATTCCAAGGGTAGCTCTGATCAGGATTCCTCCGATGATGCGAGCCAGCTTCCTGAAACCAGCGATTCCGCGTTCGCGTTTGTAAGCTTAGCCATTGTTGCGGCTTGCGCTGTTTGCGTAGTCTCCTCAGCTCGCTTTATTCGTAGGCGTAAGGCTTAATACGGGCAGTGCCTCTGCCTGAATTCAGAAGATTAAAACTGACGGTCAAAGCGGCCGTCAGTTTTTTCATACGGGGCAAACTGCTTTTTTGGTGCCTCGCCCTTTGGTTTGAGTCTTTTTGAATTGCGGTTAGAATCGGGTAATCGCAAAAATTGGAGGAAAGGCGGGCGCATGGCCAGCCAAAACGATACGAAAACAGAAAATTCCGTTGACGGCGCAGGGCGCGAGGGCTTTTCGAGCCGCTTGGGCTTTTTGCTCATCAGCGCCGGCTGCGCCATCGGGCTCGGCAACATTTGGCGCTTCCCCTACATCACCGGCGAGTACGGTGGCGCCGCGTTCGTGCTGCTCGTCATCTTGTTTTTGGTGCTGCTGGGCTTGCCCCTTCTGGTGATGGAGTTCGCCGTGGGCCGTGCGAGCTATCGCTCCACGGCGCGAAGCTTCGATGCGCTTGAGCCGCGAGGAAGCAAGTGGCATCGGTTCAAGTGGTTCTCCATCGTGGGCAACTATATGCTCATGGCTTTTTACACCAGCGTGTGCGGTTGGATGGTGGCCTACCTTTTCAAGATGGGTGCCGGCACCTTCAACTCCGAGGGCGTGGACATTCCCGCCGTCTTCGACTCAATGATCGGCGATCCGCTGGAGATGACCGGCTGGATGCTCTTGGTCACGGTTCTTGGTTTTGGCATATGCGCACTTGGCGTGCAAAAGGGCGTCGAGCGCATCACCAAGGTGATGATGGCGGCGCTCTTTGTGCTGATGGCGATTCTGTGCGTGCATTCGTGCCTGCTCGCCGGCGCTCAGGAGGGCTTGGCCTTCTACCTGCTTCCCAACTTCGACAACCTCTTCTACAACCCTGATGCCAGCCTGGGCGAAATCGTCTACGCGGCCATGAGCCAGGCCTTCTTCATGCTTTCGATCGGCATCGGTTCCATGTCCATTTTCGGTAGCTATATGGCGCGCGATCACAAGATCACGAGCGAGGCGGTGCAGATCGCCGGCATGGATACCATCGTCGCCATCATGGCCGGCCTGATTATCTTTCCCGCCTGCTTTGCCTTCGGCGTGAGCCCCACCTCGGGACCCAACCTGGTGTTCCTCACCCTTCCGGCGGTTTTCCAGCAGATGCCGTTGGGGCAGCTGTGGGGTACGCTCTTCTTCTTGTGCATGGCTTTCGCGGCGCTTTCCACGGTCATCGCGGTGTTTGAGAACATCCTGCGCTTCTCAATGGACCAGTGGAACATCACGCGCAAGCGCGCGGTGGCTTGTAACGCCCCGTTGCTCATTCTTGCTTCGATGCCTTGTGTTTTAGGGTTCTCGGTGCTGTCGGGCGTCGCCATTCCTGGCATCGGCGACATTCAGTCGATCGAGGACTTCTTGGTGTCCAATAACTTCCTGGTGCTGGGTGCCTTGGTGTTCGTTTTCTTCTGCACACGCAAAGCGGGCTGGGGTTGGGAAAACTTCATCAAGGAGGCAAACGAGGGTAAAGGCTTGGCATACCCCAAGTTCCTGTACGGTTGGACGCGCTACGGCGTGCCCGCGCTCATCCTCGTCGTGTTTGTGGCTGGCTGGGTGCCTAAAATCGCCTTCTGGCTTGGGTTGGGGTAGGGGTAGGTAAGCCTGGCTATCCTTGCGCTAGGCGTTTGTTCTAGCGGCTTTGTTCTCATCGATTTGCCCGCAGGGCGCCCTACGGCGCCCTGCTTTTTTGCGGAAGGGGTTACACCCTCATAGACGGACGGCAAGAAGGGCGCTGTAAGGCGCCCTTCTTTTTAGTAGATATGGTTTACGTGCCAAGGCTTATTCGGGTTTTTGATTTACTTATGGCTTACCAGATCGGGGTTTTCCATGTTGGCGAACTTGTCCTGCTCGCCGCTTTCGCCCACTTCGTAGTCCTTGCCGGGATCGACGAAGTCCTTAAGCTCCTCGGGCTCATCGGAGGAGCCGATCAGGGAATCGGCGTCGATGGGGGCCACGGTGTCGTCGTTGAAGATGCTCTTGTCGAGCATGCCGTTGATCGCCGCAATCGAGGTGGTTACCACGCCGTCGCCGGTGACGTTGACGGCGGTACGGCCCATGTCGAGGATACGGTCGATGCCCATGATCATGGCAACGCCCTCGGCGGGCAGGCCAACGGCGCTGAAGACCATGGTAAGCATGATGGTGCCGACGCCGGGAACGCCCGCGGTGCCGATGGATGCGGCAACTGCGGTGGCCACGACGGTGGCAAGCCCTGCGATGCCCAGGTCGATGCCGTAAGCCTGTGCGACGAAGATGACCGCTGCGCCCTGCATAATAGCGGTGCCGTCCATGTTGATGGTGGCGCCCAGGGGGATGGTGAAGGAGGCAATGCGGTTGTCGACGCCGATGCGGCTTTCCAGCGTGCGCATGTTCAGCGGGATGGTCGCGTTGGAGGAAGAGGTGGAGAAGCCGAACACCGTGACGGGCCAGTACTTCTTAAGGAAGTGGATGGGGTTCAGGCGGGTGAACAGCACCAGAAGAAGCATGTACACCACGAAGAGCTGAACGGCCAGGCCCAGGTAAACGGTGCCGATGAATTTGATCATGGGCAGGATGCCGCTGATGCCGAGGTTGCAGAAGGTGCGGGCGATCAGGCAGAAGATACCGATGGGGGCAAGCTTCAGAATCCAGCCGATGAGCTGCATCATGATGCCGTTGAACTGCGTGAAGAAGCGGTTGACCGTGGCAACCTTCTTACCCAGGTGGCCAAGCAAAAAGCCGAGCACCAGCGCGAAGAAGATGATCTGGAGCATGGTGCCGTCGGCCATGGCCGAGAAGATGTTGGTGGGGATGATGGCCAGCAGGGTGTCGGCGGCGCTGGTGCTCTCAGCGGAGGTGCTGGGCTCGACCTTGGTGATGGAGGCCATGTCTAGGCCGACGCCCGGCTGGGTGATGGTGGCAAGGCCGATTGCGATGATGATGGCAAGCGCGGTGGTTGCCAGGTACATCAGGATCGCACCGCCGCCAACGCGACCGAGCATCTTGGGGTCTGACATCGAGGCCGCGCCGCACACGATGGAGCAGAAGACCAGCGGGACGACGATCATCTGCATCAAGCGGATGAAGGCTTGGCCGAGTACGTAGAACAGGCCTTCGATGACGTAGAGATCGATCCAGTCGCCGTCGGTGACGACGAAGCTGGCGCCGATGCCCACCACGATGCCCGCCACAAGCGAGATCAAGATCCAGGAGGTGGTGCCAAGCTTCTTCTTGGGGGCCTCGTCGGCCTGGGATACTGATTTAGTATCGGTCATGAGCTTCCTTTCCTTATGTTTTGCGCCGCCCGGCTGCGGGCACGCTTAGTTTTGTGTTTGCGCGCGCCTGCAGCAGAGCATCTGGGCAAGCACGCTCGCGCAATGCCTTGCCTTGTTTTCGGCAAAGCTCTGTAATGCCATCATAGTTTTGTTAAATCTTTGTAAAGAGGCCTGAATTAACTAGGTCAGCTGCGTAATTTGCCGGCGGGCTGTCAGCGCTTGGGTGCCTGTAGGCAATCTTTAAGGCCCAATTGCGCAATAGGCGCTAAGGGAGACCGTTAATCGGCTCCTGCGCGGCGCGCGGCCTCTTGGCAGCGCGAGCTCTCGGATCCGCGGACGTAGGGGATGCTAGAGGCACTATAGGCGTTCGGCCACCTTGCGGGCGCTCGAGACGATGTCGCGGTTTTCCTCGATGGCGCAGGCTCGACGGAAGGGTTGGTGCTCCACCAGGCTAAGCCCGTCCTCGTCGGAGACGAGCGTTAAGCCGGCAATGCCCGTGGTGGGCTGATAGGCCTCGGAAAAGCCGCCGTCGATGTTGAAGTGCCGACCTTTGCAGCGAACGGGGTTTTCGCCGTCCTTGATCTTCACGGGGACATGACCGCATACCAGGT
>CAVAUO010000058.1:0-10245 GCA_963591685.1 Escherichia coli | reverse complement strand
GCGCGCCAGCTGCATCTTCGAGTACGTTTACTTCGCACGCACCGACTCCGTCATCGACGGGCAGAGCGTGTATCAAGCCCGTCGCGACATGGGGCGCATCCTCGCACGCGAGGCTCCGGTGGAAGCCGACCTGGTTCTTGGCGTTCCCGACTCGGGCTTGCCCGGTGCCATGGGCTATGCCTTCGAAAGCGGCATTCCTTACTCCGACGGCATCGTGAAGAATCGCTACGTCGGTCGTACCTTCATTCAGCCCACCGACGAGATGCGTCAGCTTGGAATTCGCCTGAAGCTCAATCCTCTTCATTCGGTGATCGCGGGCAAGCGCCTGGTCGTTATCGACGACTCAATCGTCCGCGGTAACACCTCCAAGAAGCTCGTCAAGATGCTGCGCGATGCGGGTGCCAAGGAAGTTCACCTGCGCATCGTCTCGCCGGAAACCAAGTGGCCCTGCTTCTACGGTGTCGACACCGATACCCAAGATCAGCTCATCAGCGCTCGCATGAGCGTGGAGGAAGTGGCTGAGTTCGTCGGGGCCGATTCTTTGGCTTTCATTTCCCTGGAGGGCCTGCACGAGGCTTGCAAGACCGAGCATACGGGCTTCTGCGACGCGTGCTTCTCGGGAGAGTACCCCGTGAACATTCCTCCGGCCATGCAAGCGAAGAGCTTCCTTCCCGAGAACCGAAGCGAGAACTAGTTCAAGCCGTTATCATGGGGCAAGAGCGCTAAGCCTTGCTCGATTAGATGTTCCAGGACCGGCGGTCCTTAAACCATACAAGTGAAACAGGAGCAATCATGACCGATCGTATTCAAGTTGAACCGACCGAAAAGGACGTGAAGTGGCCAAGCTGGACCGCCCAAGGCGGAGGCACCACCTACGCTCAGGCCGGCGTTGACACCGCCGAGGGCGCGCGTGCCGTCGACGCGATCAAGAGCGCTGTCCACCGCACCTACCGCGACGAGGTTCGCGGCGACATCGGCGGTTTCGGCGGCTTGTTCAGCATCAAGGCTGCCAAGAACATGGTCGATCCGATTCTCGTTTCCGGCACTGACGGTGTGGGCACCAAGATTCAGCTGGCCAAGCTTGCCAACAAGCATGACACGGTCGGCATCGATCTGGTTGCCATGTGCGTCAACGACATTCTTGCAACCGGCGCTGAGCCTTTGTTCTTCCTGGACTACATCGCCGTTGGCAAGCTTAAGAGCGAGGCTGTGGCTGAAATCGTTAACGGTATCGCCGATGGCTGCCAGATGAGCGGTTGCGCGCTCGTCGGCGGCGAGATGGCCGAGCATCCCGGCGTCATGGATCCGCACGAGTACGATTTGTCCGGCTTCTGCGTGGGCGTCGTCGACCGTCCCGAGATGCTCGATCCCGCCAAGGTTGAGGAAGACGACGTTCTTCTGGGCCTTGCTTCTTCCGGCATCCATTCGAACGGCTATTCCTTGGCGCGCAAGGTGTGCACCGAGGGCAAGACCCTCTATGAGCTTAAGTTGCCTCAGGAGCGCCTGGGTGGCGCTAGCGTGCTTGACGCCCTGCTCACCCCGACCCGTATTTATGTGAAGCCCGTGCGCTCCGTCATGCGCCAGCTCCCTGGTGCTATCAAGTCACTTGCGCACATCACCGGCGGCGGCATCACCGAGAACCTGAACCGTGCGCTTCCCAGCAACTGCGATGCTCTTGTCGAGGTTGGCACCTGGAGCATGCCCGCCATCATTCCCTTTGTGTGCGAGGCGGCGCGTCTCAACGAGACCGAGGCACTGAAGACCTTCAACATGGGCGTCGGTATGGTGCTCATCGTCAAGCCTGGCGAGGCGGATGCGGTGCGGCAGCTTCTTGAGGCCGAGGGCGAGGTCGTTTCCCGCATCGGTACGATCGTCCCAGGAACCGGCGACGTTCAGTACAATAACAAAGAGGCGCTCTTTTCCGAGTTTGCGAGCGCCTAGGCTTGTTTAAGATAGGCCGCCATTGGGGCAACCCGGTGGCGGCTTTACTTGTTTGGAGGAAGAATGAAAAACATCACAGCCGGTAAGAGCTTGAAAGTCGCGGTTCTCATAAGCGGCAGCGGAAGCAACCTGCAAGCCATTATCGACGAGTCGGCTACAGGTAAGCTCGACGTGGAGGTCGTTCTAGTGGTGAGCTCGCGTCCTGACGCCTATGGCATCAAGCGCGCCGAGGCTGCAGGCATTCCCACGCTGGTGATGTGCAGGGAAGATTACGCTGACGCCCTTGCTGCCAACGAGCGTATCGCAAAAGCTTGCAAGGAGGCTTCGGCGGAGTACTTGGTGATGGCGGGCTACATGCGCATGGTCCTGCCCCCGGTGCTCGACGCCTATCCCAACAGGGTGATCAACTTGCATCCAGCGCTTCTTCCTTCCTTCAAGGGCGCGCATGCTATCCAGGATGCCTTTGATGCAGGCGTGAAAGTTACCGGTGTGACCGTTCATTTCGCTAACGAGGATTACGACAAGGGGCCGATCATCGCGCAGCGTGCCGTTGCGGTTGAGGAGGGCTGGAGCGTGGATGATCTTGAGGAGGCCATTCACGCCGTCGAGCATAAGCTCTATCCCGAAGCTTTGGCCTTGGTGGCCGCGGGGCGCGTGAAGGTGACGCCGGACGGCAAGACGGCTATTGCTTAAGGCGCCCGCTACCGTTCGCGGAAAACAGGTGCACCGTTCGTAAAATGCAGGTTTCGTGTACTTGCAAGCGCAGGGGAGCGTTACTAGAGTTTTAGATGCATCCCCAAGATGAGCGAGCCAGATGGCAGGTCTTCCCCCGACCCGACACCGACCCGACATCCTCAACAGAAAAGAAGGTTAACATCATGGCTACCGTAGCTGCCCCTGGCATGTCGGCGACCCCAGCCGAAACCACTACTTACGTTGAAACTAAAACCGTCGAGGAGCATGAGCAGGGAACCCTGACTTCCAACAAACAGGTTGCTGAGCTTTTCGGCATGGCCTTCGTTGCGCTTGTGTTCAACGTGGCTTGCGTTGCCGTAGCTGCTTTCCTTTAAGTTGCAGCCCGTTCTGGCAAGCATGACTCTTGCGTTGGTGCTTGCTGCTGGCGGCTTGCTCGTTTCCGCATAAGGAATCTTGTTTAACCAACAGAGCGTAATTCCAGCAAGGTTTGGAGCATGAAATTATGCCCACCCCGTCATCGACGAGGTGGGCATTGCTTTTGAGGTGGGCTAGTCACCGTGCCCTAATGCCGAACCAAGCGCTTGCTATTGGAGCCAGTCCGCATTGCTCCTGTTGGGGCCTTGCGCTAGGGCATCGAGCGTCTGTATTGGCTCTTAGTGATGGAACAGGCGCATGCCGGTGAAGGCGAGGGCGATGTCGTATTTGTTGCAAGCCTCGATCACGTTGTCGTCTCGGATGGAGCCGCCAGGTTCGGCGATGTAGTCGACGCCGGACTTGCGAGCGCGCTCGACGTTGTCGCCGAAGGGGAAGAAGGCGTCGGATCCGCAGCTGACGCCCTTGAGCTGGGCAACCCATTCAGCGCGCTCCTCGCGGGTGAGGGGTTCGGGCTTCACCTTGAAAGTCTCCTGCCAAACGCCCTCGGCTAGCACGTCTTCGTACTCGTCGGAGGTGTATACGTCGATTGCGTTGTCTCGGCTGGGACGGCGAATACCGTCGACGAACTGAAGGCCGAGTACCTTCGGGTGCTGGCGAACGAACCAGTTGTCTGCTTTGTCGCCGGCGAGCCTTGTGCAGTGGATGCGGCTCTGCTGGCCTGCGCCGACGCCGATGGTCTGGCCGTCCTTCACGTAGCAAACGGAGTTCGATTGGGTGTATTTGAGCGTGATCAACGCAACGATGAGATCGGTTTTCGCGTCGTCGGGAATCTCCTTGTTCTCGCTTACCACGTTATCGAGGAGCGCCTCGTTGATCTCGAAGAAGTTATGCCCCTGCTCGAAGGTGATGCCGAAGACGTCCTTACATTCCTGCTGGGCGGGAACATAGTTTGGGTCGATCTGAACGATGTTGTAGTTGCCCTTTTTCTTGGACTTCAGGATCTCGAGCGCCTCTTCGGTATAGCCGGGTGCGATGATGCCGTCGGAGACTTCATACTTGAGATAGCGAGCGCAGGCAGCGTCGCATACGTCGGAAAGTGCTGCCCAGTCGCCGTAGGAGCACAGGCGATCGGCGCCGCGGGCGCGGATGTAGGCGCAGGCGATGGGGCTCAGCTCGGCGTCGTCATCGACGAAGTAGATTTGCTTGTCGACATCGGTCAAAGGCTTGCCAACGGCGGCGCCGGCGGGTGAAACGTGCTTGAACGAGGCTGCTGCGGGCATGCCCGTTGCCTCTTTGAGCTCTTTCACGAGCTGCCAGGAATTGAGTGCATCGAGGAAGTTAATATAACCTGGGCGGCCGTTGAGCACGCTTACCGGTAAATCCTCACCGTTCTTCATGAAGATGCGCGCTGGTTTTTGATTGGGGTTGCAACCGTATTTGAGTTCCAATTCGTTCATGGGTGCTCCTTCGTTTTAGTCGCCGAGGTTTTTGTTCCAGATGCTTATCTGTCCGTTGACGTTCGCATAGAGCGAAACTTTGTTGTCCTGGTTGAGCGCGTCCCACACTTCGTTTGCTTCGGGCATGCTTACCTTAACGGGTTCGCCGGCAAAGCTTGGAAGAGGATTGGCGTCACCCTGATAGGTGCTGATGAAGTAGCCTTGGCCCTCTTCAATGCCCTCGTAGCAGAAGAAGTTGCGCTGGCACGTGCCCTCGTTGTGCTTAAGGATGGAGATCTCGAAGCTGCCGTCTTCACGGATGTAGGCGCTGATGCGTGGGGTGAAATTAGGCTCGTCGGGCTCGTACTCGCGTGTCATGCAGGCCTTGTGCCATCCCAAATCACGGATGGTGTCGGTTTGATCGCCGTTGGTTACGATTAGGGCGCCTTCAACCTTGCGTACCGGATGGTAGATGATCAGGCTTGGATCCTCGAGCTTGGAGGGGTCGTGGGCCTCGGTGCGAATACCGTCCTCGGTCTCGGTGAAGATGCGGTTGCGGCTGTTGGCGCTGCGACCCATGATCCAGTAGTAAACGCGGTCTTTGCCGACGACGATGCCGCGCCCTGGATAAGGGTTGTTGCGAAGCAGCTCGAGCAGGTCAGTCATGGTTAGTCCTTCCTTTGCCATCGCGGGTGCTTGGTTTGCCGATTCTGTGCGTGCATTAGGTGTGCGCGCTAATGAAAAAAGGCAAACCAAGCTCATTGCTGAATTTGGTTTGCCCAGACGGTCGGCTTGAATATGAAAATGGTCATCTGCTCCCCCGTGGTGATCCACAATTCCGTCAGTCACACATGACGCATCGATTCTAGCATGAGCCGATGCGAAGGCTTAGGTAAAAGGATGCTTTGAAGAAAATGAAAAAGGCTCCGAAGAGCCTTTGAATTAACTGGTACTCCCGATCGGATTCGAACCGACGATCTCCGCCTTGAGAGGGCGGCGTCCTAAACCGCTAGACGACGGGAGCACAAATGGCTGGGGTGGAAGGAGTCGAACCCTCACATACGGTACCAGAAACCGCTGTACTGCCATTATACTACACCCCAGTGGGTGGCTTGACCGTTTCGGGTCATGCGCAAGACGGTATATTAGGGTGCCGCTCAGTTTGAGTCAAGCACTAATTCAAATTTTTTTGGACAGATGTCGTGCAAGCTGTGACCTTGTTGGCTCAGTGCGGTTTGAATTAGGCTTGAAATCACCCAGAACGCTCTCCTTGAACAGGAGGCTTCAATGAATCCTTATATCACCAATGACCTGGCTTTGCTTGAACCTGTCCAAGAGCTTATGGCTGCCGATCTTTTCATGAGGCGGACCTTGCTGGCTTCGATGGTTGCGGGAAGAAGGTCCCTTCGTTTTCTTTTGGCGCCGGATGGCTACGGCAAAACCAGCTTGGCGCTGACGTACGCGAAGCTCGCGTTCGGTTTGAAATCGTTCTGGTGGGTGGACTCCCGGGATCCGCGTTTCATGCTCGACCTTGATTTCTGTGCCGCCGAGCGTCCTAACGAGCTTCGTGAGTTCGTGGCGTCTCATTCGCCAAGCTTATTGGTTTTTGATGATGTCCCATGCCTTTCCTGTGAGCGCGAACGCGCATTCATGAGGCTTTTAGCCGATGCGTCTTCCAGGGGTTGGGAGGTGCTTGTCACCTCGTCGGGGCTTTCGATGGCTGATTCCTTGAGCGGCAATGCTGTCTCCGTGGCGGACCCTTGTGCGCGAGAGGCGCACCCGGGCATCAAGGCTCAATACTTGTTTGCAAGGGATCTGCTTCTTTGCGAGACGGAGCTAAAGCAGCTCTTGGGAGCAAAGGGCATGGCGTCTTACGTTCCCGGCACCGCAGCTTGTATTCCAGCTCTAGCTTTCGGGGGAGGATCAAGGCGCGCTTCTTTCCTTAGGCATCTTGCGGAGCATATAGACGGCAGCGAAGCCGCGCTTGCCGTTGTCTCGATGATTCTTCAGCCTGAGCATTTGGCGGATTTGGATTCGTTTTGCCAGGGCAAGGCGACGCTCGCGGAGCGCTATTTTGCACGAGATGCTCCTCACGCAGGATTCGCATCGGCCAAGGAAACCTGCTTTCCTCTTCTGCTTACCGAAGAGGAACGTTTCCTCTTATACAAGCGTGCGCAATCTAGCTTGGGAGAGCTCCTTTTCGAGGGGCTGGAAAACTCGCAGCCCTTGCTTGCAAAACTCCTTCAGGAGTCCCTGGTGGCCAAAGGCGAGCTGTCGTTGGCGGGGCGCATCGTCGCCTTTTCGGGCGAGAAGGAACTCATCGGCGGCTTTGTCTCGAAGCATACGGCCGAGTTGCTGGAGCGCGCTGACTTTCTCGCCTTGGCTGAGCTTGCGCGAGCTTCAACTAATGGCTCAAGCTCCTTTGAAATGCGCTTGATGAATGCCTGTGCCTTTCTGGGACTCGGCGATTCTGCGGCGGCCAACGAAGAATTCGATTCCCTTGCTGCGATTTCGCTTGATTCCAAGGAAAAGGCTCTTCTCTCCTTGGTGCGCGCCGTGATGCTCGTGCGCGATGGGGCTGGCGGCAAGGAAACGGTGAAGGCGCACATAAAAACCTTAGAACACCTCATCGGCGCTCAGCCTGTGGAGCCTCTCTCGCTCAAGGACATGCTCGCTTTGGCCAGCGTCGAGTCTACGAGGAAAGGCTCAGTCATGGCCGCGAGCTTAAGACGGCGCACCGGCAAGGGCGCAACAAGTGAATCGGTTCTAGCGGCGACCTGGATGGTTCTGTTGGCAATGCATCAGCGCCGTGGTTTTAAGGTGATCGAGCAGTTTGCGCGTTCGTTTGCCCAGGTAAACTCAGCACTTGCGCTTCGGGGTCGGCCGGGCATCCTCGAATGCGTGCTCGATGCATGCGCGCGCCAGACTTTCGGCAATGAGGCGGGAAAGGTTTGCGGCAGGGCCTTGTTCGTGCGCAGCGGTAAGGTGAAAGAGCATATCGCGCAAGAGTCTAGGCAATGGTTGGTCGGAAGCCGCAGCAAGGGTTCCGGTGCTTACGGCGTAGGACCATCGAGAATCTTCCCTGTAGCTTGCGCCAAGTTGCCGAAGAATCTTCAGTTGGGAGTTTTGCCCGGTGATGAGCTGCAGCATGATTGTGAGACGGGTGTTTTCAGGTTGTTCGGAGGCTTTGAGCTGCGCCTTCCGATTGCCGAGATTCCTCGACGGACGCAGGATGATAATGTTCCTTCCGAGGCTTTCGAGGATGCAGGTGAGGTCACTTGTTCCCAGGTGGACGAGAATGCGATTGGAAGCGACGAGAGGCGCAAGGGGAGTGCTTTTGGAGGGCAGGCCGAAGGGGATGGCGAGGCTGCCTTGATGAACGAGCCCTTCGATCCCGAGCCTGAAGGGGCGATCGTCGTCGATTTCGCCCATGCAGCGAAATCGGCTAATGGGCAGCATCCCTCGGAGGTATCTTCGGCGCCAGCCGAAGGGGAGGACGCACCAGGTGAGCTATCCGAACCCATCCACCTGCGCGCCAAGGCTCAGCTGCTCATGAGCCTTCTTGCGCTTAACTGCGACAAGGAGATTTCGCGCGATTGGCTGTGCACCTCGTTGTGGCCTGCGGCGGGCGACCACTCGCGAAGGATGAGCTTCTATTCCCTATGGAGTTATATCTCACGCACGATTCGCAAGTACGACTGCATGCCGTTTTTGGATTGCAACAGGAATGCGGCGATGTTCCGCGACGGCGTGATCGTGCTTGATCTCTCGGTTGCCGAAGGCCTGTGTCGCAGGCTCGAGCTCGATAGCATTTCGGCTTATGAGCGCCTGGAGCTGTTGGGGCGCCTGCGGCAGGTGTATCGCGGGCCGCTTTTGCCAGGGGTCAAGCACAAGGATGTCGAGCTTGCGCGCGCGACATGGGAGCGCAGGGTGGTCGATGCGATCTTGAGCTCGGTAAGCGCTCTCGATCTGCCGGGGGCCGCTGCCGTGATCGAGGATCATTTGAGTTTCGCCTTCAACATCGACCCGACGCGGCAAGATCTGGCATATGCGCTTATGCGCGCTCAGCGTTTGCTGGGGCGTCACGCCGAGGCAACTGAGACTTTCATTCGCTGCCAGAAGGAGTCGCTCGAGCGTCATGGCATCGGGGCGAACGCTCGTTTGAAGGATTTGTATCAAGATGTGCTCGCCGACGTCTCCTAGCTAAAAGAAGGGTCTGGCTGTGGTAAAGTTTCGAGCAAATGTGATATATGCGCTTATGATCGGCGCGCTACAAGAAAGAAGCATCTTTTTATGGGATTCCTCTCCAAGATTTTAAGCGTGGGCGAAGGTAAGGCCCTGAAGAAATACAACAAGGTCGTTGTGCAAATCAACGCACTTGAGCCCAAGATGGAGGCTTTGTCGGACGAGGAGCTCTCGGCTTTGACGCCGGCGTTCCGTGAGCGTCTGAGCAACGGCGAGACTTTGGAGGACCTGCTCCCCGAGGCCTTTGCGGCCGTTCGCGAGGCTTCCAAGCGAACCATCGGTCTGCGTCATTACGACGTGCAGCTGATCGGCGGCATGGCACTCCACGATGGCAAGATCGCCGAGATGCATACCGGTGAAGGTAAGACCCTGGTGTCCACTCTGGCCGGTTACCTCAACGCGCTTCCTGGCAACAACGTGCACATCGTTACCGTCAACGATTACCTTGCCGCTCGCGACTCCGAGTGGATGGGCAAGGTCTACGAGTTCATGGGCATGAAGGTTGGCCTGATTCAGAACGGCATGCCGCCCGAGCTCAAGATCCCCGCATACAAGGCGGACGTGACCTACGGCACCAACTCCGAGTTCGGTTTCGATTACCTGCGCGACAACATGGTCTCGCGCGCAGACCGCAGGGTTCAGCGTGGGCACGCCTTCTGCGTCGTCGACGAGGTCGACTCCATCCTTATCGATGAGGCTCGCACCCCTTTGATCATCAGCGGCGCGGGTACGCAGGCAGCCGATACCTATCGCAAGTTCGCGGCCATCATGCCCAACTTGAAAAAGGACGAGGACTTCATCATGGATGAAGCCAAGCACACCATCTACTGCACTGAGGTGGGCTTGGCGAAGGTCGAGTTCGCTCTTGGCATCGACGACTTGTATGCCGACCCCGACGGTCAGCTCCCCAATCATCTGCAGCAGGCCCTGAAGGCCCAGTTCATGTTCCATCGCGATAAGGATTACGCCGTTATGAACGGCGAGGTCAAGATCGTCGACGAGTTCACAGGTCGCATCATGGAGGGCCGTCGTTACTCCGAGGGCCTTCATCAGGCCTTGGAAGCCAAAGAGCATGTGCTGGTGCGCCAGGAGAACCAAACCTTGGCAACCATCACCCTGCAGAACTACTTCCGTTTGTACGATAAGCTCTCCGGCATGACCGGTACCGCTATGACCGAGGACTCCGAGTTCCGTCAAATCTACAAGCTCGAGGTTCAGGCCATCCCGCCTAACAAGCCCGTTATTCGCCGCGATAACAACGATGTCATCTACCGTACAATCGACGCGAAGTTCGATGCGGTCGCCAAAGACATCATTTCCTGCCACGAGAAGGGTCAGCCGGTTCTGGTTGGCACGGTTTCGATCGAGAGTTCCGAGCGCTTGTCGCGCGCCCTTTCCAAGCGCGGCATCAAGCACGAGGTCTTGAACGCGAAGAACCACGAGCGCGAGGCTTCCATCGTTGCTCAGGCAGGTCGCTACGGCGCCGTTACCATCGCAACCAACATGGCCGGCCGTGGTACCGACATCCTGCTTGGCGGCAACCCCGACGAGC
>CAVAUO010000057.1:0-10370 GCA_963591685.1 Escherichia coli | reverse complement strand
TTGCGCTGCTTCTGGGGGTAGCGGCTCGCCACCATCCAGGCGAACAGGAGGCCGAATTGCCTAGATTCAAAGCCACTTTTCTATTTATAAAGTTCTTCGTCCCGTATCGCCGCACCCGATTGGGGCTATACCCCAATGCCGCCACTCGCTTTTCCAACCCAACTAACAATGTTTTACCCTTAATTAGGTATGAGCTTGGCTATACTTCTGTAATTACTTGGTAAACCTCGAGAAGTGAAATAGGTTATGACTACAGCACAAATCATTTCAATTGTTGTCTTCGTAGTTGTGATGGCCCTAGTTGTATCCGAGAAGATACATCGTACAGTTGCCGCCTTGTCGGGCGCTGTTGTACTGATACTCTTGGGAATCGTCACATTCGACGGAGGAATGGAGTCCATCGACTTCGGCACGCTCGGCGTTCTGGTGGGTATGATGATGTTCGTTGGCATCATCAAAGCTTGCGGCATCTTCGAGTACATGGCCATCAAGTCCGCGAAGCTGGTAAAGGGCAATCCCTGGTTAATCATGATGGTTTTCGCCATCATCACCGCGGTTTGCTCCGCCTTCCTGGACAACGTGACAACGGTTCTCCTTATCGGACCCGTCACCTACACTGTTTGCCGTCTTTTGCTGGACATCAATCCCATCCCCTTCTTCATGGTTGAGATCCTAGCATCCAACATCGGCGGCACCGCTACCTTGATCGGCGATCCCCCTAACATCATGATCGGATCCGCTGCAGGATTCAGCTTCTTCGACTTCTTGGCCTACGACACCCCTGTCATCATCGTGATCATGGTCGTCGTCATTGGCATCTTCTACGTCATGTACGGCCGCAACCTTCATGTCACCGAAGATAAGAAGGCTGCTGTCATGGAGCTTGACGAAGATGGCGCTATCCACGACAAGAAGCTTTTCCACAAGTCCGTTGCCATGATCCTCATTGTCGCTGTCGCCTTCTGCCTCCACGGATTCGCGAACATTGAGCCCAGCACCATCGCCCTGACTGGTGCGGCCGTCATGTTCCTTATCTCCGGAGCTGATATCGAAAAGGTCGTGCACGACGTCGAATGGACGACGATCGGCTTCTTCGCGGGCCTGTTCATCGTCGTTGGCGGCATGGAGCAGACCGGCGTCATCGAAATGGCAGCGAACGCCCTGGTCGAACTAACCGGGGACAATACCTTGCTTGCCATTGTCGTGCTCGTCTGGGCTGCTGCAATCCTATCGTCCTTCCTCGACAACATCCCTCTGGTTGCCGCTATGGCCCCCATCCTCATCAGCATGGGGAGTGCGGGCGTGGACGTACAGCCTCTTTGGTGGGCGCTCTCGCTCGGTGCTTGCCTTGGCGGTTGCGGCACCCTCATCGGCGCATCTGCAAACGTAGTCATGGCTTCGATCTCGAACCGCAACGGATACCCGATATCGTTCATCGAGTACACCAAAGTCGGTTTCCCCGTCATGATCGTCTGCGTGGCAATCGCATGCGCATACCTGGTGCTTCGCTTCTGCGTCTTCGCTTAAGCGAATAGCAAGACAAAACAACTTAGCCCCTTGTCGAAGGCTTCGGCAAGGGGCTTTCTTTTTAAGCCATACTTTTGCGGAGGCTCAAAACTTCAGGAGGAAGAATATGAGAATCGGATTCGTTGGGGCAGGAAAGGTAGGCTGCACGCTCGGTCTTTACCTTAGCCAAAATCACGAAATCGTCGGTTACGCCAGCAGAAGCTCAGCATCGGCAGAGTATGCCGCCGAACTCTGCGGGTCCGAGGCCTTTAACGACACCAGTGAACTCGTAGGTCGGTGTGACCTTTTGTATGTCACAACTCCTGACGACGTTATAGGCACCGTCTGGGAAGCGCTAGCGAAAGATTCCGAAATTCGCAGCACGTTAAAAGGAAAGTTCATCGCTCACGCCAGCGGATCTTTGTCCTCTGAGGTGTTTGTACAAGCGAAAGAGCTTGGCGCATACCCCTATTCAACCCATCCCCTATTCGCTATAGCGTCTAAAACAGACTCCGCGAAGGAACTAGGAGATGCGCTTTTCGTTATCGAAGGCGCCGAAGAACACCTAAGCGAAATAACGAAGCTTTTCTCGACATTAGGAAACCGTACGCAGACCATAAACACGGAAGACAAGACGCGCTACCATGCGGCTGCCGTGCTTGCCTCAAACCATGTAGTTTCCTTGTACTCGTTAGCTGCCAAAGAGCTGGAACGGTGCGGATTCACTGCAGAAGACGCATGCAACGCCCTCTCTCCCCTGTTTCTAGGGAATGCGAGAAACCTGGCAAAACTTGGCCCGATTTCATGCCTAACCGGGCCAGCGGAGCGCGGTGACATTCAAACAATCAACAAGCATTTAGAGGTCCTTGAAGGCGATACCCATGATGTTTACGAGCTCCTTAACAACGAGGCACTAGCTATCGCAAAGGCAAAAAGAAAGCTAAATGCCCAGCAGTCAAGGAAATAAAGCAATGACATTGAACTGCCTCCAATTTCTTACGTCCAAGAGACGGGAGGCAGTTCGCTTGCCTAGTGCCCTAAATCGAACGCACTTTTGCCCTATAAGCTCAGACGAAAGCACCGGGGAAATAAAAAAAGGAACCCTTTCGGGTTCCTTTTTTTGTATTGCGAAAGTACGCAGATACCTATCAAGCGATTTACTTGATGGTAACAGCAGCACCAGCTTCCTCGAGAGCAGCCTTGATCTCGTCAGCCTTAGCCTGGTCGACCTTCTCGGCAACGGGAGCAGGAGCGGACTCGACGAGAGCCTTAGCCTCCTTGAGGCCCAGGCCAGCGATCTCGCGGACAGCCTTGATGACGCCGATCTTAGCGTCGCCGAAGCCCTCGAGGATGACATCGAACTCAGTCTGCTCAGCAGCACCAGCGCCGCCCTCAGCGGGAGCAGCAGCAACAGCAGCGGTAGCGGAAACGCCGAAGGTCTCGCAGATCAGATCGCGAAGCTCGGCAAGCTCGGTGAGGGTCTTCTCACCAAGTGCAGCAACGATTTCTTCGTTGGTCATGGTAACAATCCTTTCAAGCGCCGCATGGGATTGATTCACGCGGCAATATTTTCAAATACAAAGTTCAAGCTGCGCACTTGCAGCTTTTGCTTAAGCAGCATCCTTTTCGGACATCTCGCCGAGGGCGATAGCCAGCTGGGAAGCAACAGCGGTAAGAGAGGAAGCGATTCCGCCGAGGAGCTGATCGCGAGAAGGCAGAGATGCAATCGCGTTTGCAGCTGCAGCGTCCTGGAATTCGTTCTCCATGATGCCGCCCTTGAGCTCCAGGTTCTCGTTGGACTTAGCGAAGTCCTTCAGAGCCTTGGCAGGAGCCACGGGATCACCAGTAGTGAAAACGAATGCAGAAGGACCGGAGAGAACCTCGTCCATGCTGGGAAGCTCAAGGTCTGCAAGAGCGATAGACATCAGGGAGTTCTTGTAAACCTTCATGACGCCTTCGGCCTCACGGACGTTGCGGCGAAGCTGCTCGACCTCCTTAACGGTAAGACCGCGGTAGTCGACAGCCCAGACTGCAGTAACGTCAGCGAGATCCGACTTGATGGCCTCGAGGGTAGCAACGTTCTTTGAATTGGGCATTTACGTACACCTCCTTCCCAATGCGCTCAGGTTCCGCGCAATGGGAGGGATCGCGAAATGAACGACCCCTGCCGTCCACAGGACAGCAGGGGTCAAAAAGCTTAAGCTATCGACCACCTCGGCGGGCCGCTTACGCGATTAAACCTTACGGTGCCAGCTGTCTTGGGCAGCGGAACATTTTCATGTCTGCTCAAATTGAGCCTTAATAGTTTCGCATACTGCAAAATAGCTGTCAAGGAAAATCTAAACTATTTGCTTGCGATGCTTTCCACGGTGCGAGGCGAAGAAACATCGCTCGACAAATTCAAGATGACCTTATCGCCCACCGAATAACGCACGACGTCAACCACGGCATCTATAGGACAATCGTAAATGGTGTCGTCGCCCTTCAAAATCAGGTAGTAATGGCTTAAGCCATCAACGACCACAGGTGAGATGGATTTAATAGTGCCCTTTGCAACAGTAGAGGCTTGGCCAGCGCTAGAATCGCCGGAAGACGATTTCTTTCCCACCCCGTTCGCCTTGAGCAAAGCCTCGTAAGACTTCTGAGTAGCGCTCAAGGAATCGCCAACTGCAACGTTCTGGTAGCGCTGGATATCGATCATCGCGTACTTCTTAACCAAACCCGCATCGTCCTTTAGAGCCATGAAATAAGTCGGCTGCCCATTGATATTAAGAAGAAGAGGGAAAGTTGCATCGTATTTGAGGTTTTGCACCTGACCTTCCGCCGAGCTCATGGCCGAGGCCTCCGTTGCACCAGCGACGGCATAGAAATGAGACTCAGCGGTGCGTTGATTGATTAAGACGAAACCAATCACGGAATTGTCAGCAGTGGCCGAGGTTACGCCCGTGTACAGCCAAACATCATCGCCCTGAGCAATGTAGTTATATCCGGCCTGACCGTTGGAGCCAGGCGTCGTCTGACGAACTCCCTCCTGACCCAACCATGAGTTGATCCAGCCGTTGGAATAAGCGCCAAACCAGTTGTACTGCTGAACAAGAAGGTCGCTCGGATATGCACGGTCGATCCACTCCGGAACGTCTTCGATAGCGAAATCCTGGCATTCGCCCGTGCAAGCATTGCACAGAACAACACGCTTGATGGTTGTACCGCCGAACAAACCGATGGTCCTATCCTGCACGGGATAGACCCAATACGGATTGCCGTCTTCATCGATCTCGAAGGATTTCTCATCGAACATATAGGTCGGGTAATGCAGCTGCACGTGGCGGTCGACATTGTTGAACAAGGGGTCGGAATCCGAATAACGAATAGGCTCGGAAGTGCGCACCACCTCGGTATCCTGGGTATTCATATTAACGATCACATACCCGGGAATGCCCGAAGATTGATTTGTCCACCATTTAAAAACATCAGCGTAGTTAAGAGGACTCACGCGCACCGGGGCGCCCTTGTAATTGATTTGGGAATACAACGAGGAGATCTCGAACTGCGAAACGTAATCGGCCATAGTGCCCATAGCACGGTTGCCCAAGAGCATGGCGGAATCGCGATCGATGAAAGGAATCGTGCTGTAATCGATCTGCTCAACGTCCTCGGAGAAGTTTCCGTCGGTCGTTTTCAAAATGGAAGCATACTTTTGCGCATTGCCAGGGAAGAAAGACTGCGACATGAGCAAGCCAATCAGACCAAGGGCTGCAATAAGCAGAGGAACCGCCATCAAGCCCTTGAACAGCTTTTCCTTTCCAGGGCTCTTCTCTCGCTTGCCAATACCGCTGGCGTAAATCTGACGAAACGCGAAGAACACAACGAAAGCAGGAAGCAAGACGAACAGGCCGACAAACTCCCATAAATCTTCGCTATGAATATTGATCGCAGGATGGAACCACCAGTAACAAAACGCCGCGATGATCACAATGGCCACCACTATAACGACAAGCGCCTTGCGGCTTAGCTGGGCAAGGCTGGCTTTGAAGTCGGTGAAATCGACGCTCGGGCGCTGGAATTCAACGCTTTCCTGGTCGAACATCGAGGTGAAGTCAAAGGGATTTTGCTTCATGCTCATAGGTCTCCCCTTCTGATTCTTGCTATATGACAGGTAATTTTATACGAGATTTCCCCTCTTTATAAGCCAAGCTCAAAGAAAAGGCCGCGCCCCCCAGTGGAGCGCGGCCTTATAGCTGAAGCCGACCAAGACGAGCAAACTTTTGAGGCTCTAGGAAAGCGAGCGCAAGACGTATTGCAGGATGCCGCCGTTGCGATAGTAGTCGCCCTCGGTTGGGGTATCGATACGAACCAGAGCCTCGAAATCAACGGTCGTACCGTCTTCCTTTCGAGCGTGGGCCGAAACAACGGAAGGCTGTGGCAGACCCTTCGTGAAATCGATCGGTTCAATGGAAACGAGTTCAGTACCATCCAAGCCAAGCTGGGCTGCGTTTTCGCCTTCCATGAATTGCAAAGGCAAGATGCCCATGCCAATGAGGTTTGAACGGTGAATACGCTCGAAGCTTTCGGCAAAAACCGCCTTAACGCCCTGCAGCATGGGACCCTTGCCGGCCCAATCGCGCGAGGAACCCGAGCCGTACATCTTGCCCGCAAGGACGACCAGGGGGATTCCCTCGTTCTGATAATGCTCAGCGGCGTCCCAAACAGCCTTGATCGAGCCATCAAGCTGGTCAAGCGTCCAACCGCCTTTCCTCCCCTTGGCAAGCTTGTTCATCAGCTTGACGTTGGCGAAGGTACCACGCATCATCACCTCATGGTTGCCACGACGAGCGCCGTAGGTGTTGAAGTCGGCAGGGTCAACCCCGTGACCCTCGAGATAGCGCGCTGCGGGAGAATCGAGGGCGATGGACCCCGCCGGTGAGATGTGGTCGGTAGTGATGAAATCGCCCAGATCAAGAAGAACGCGCGCATCGGTGATAGGAGCAGGATCCACGGGCTCCTTGCCCATGCCATCGAAATAAGGAGCACGGCGGACGTATGTCGAAGAATCGTCCCACTCGAACACGTCGCCTGTTGCGCCGCTAAGAGCACGCCAGCGATCGTCGCCTTCGAACAAATCCTTGCCGGATTCTTCAAAAACCGCGCTGGTGCAACAATCAGCAAAAAGGCTCTGCACCTCATGGGAATCGGGCCAGATGTCAGCCAAAAAGACATCGTTGCCCTGTGCGTCCTGACCCAAAGGCTGGGTCTCAAAGTCGAAATCAATGGTGCCGACCAGCGAATAAGCAATGACCAGGGAAGGTTGGCAGAGATAGTTCTGCGAGACATCGGGCGAAATGCGTCCATCGAAATTTCGGTTACCTGAAAGGATGGATGCCAATTCGATGTCGTCGGCGATTTCATGAAGCTCAGGAAGCACGGGGCCGGAATTTCCAATACAGCTCATGCAACCAAAGCCGCAAGTATAGAAACCAAGCTGTTTCAAGCCTGACATCAAACCTGCCTTGTCGAGGATCATTTCCGTAGTTTTGCTTCCCGGCGCAAGAATGGTCTTGACCCAAGGCTTAGGCGCGAGGCCCTTAGCTGCGGCGTTGCGCGCCAAGATACCCGCCGAAAGCATCATCGAAGCATCTGTTGCGGTAGTACAGCTGGTTACAGCGGCGATGGCGAGCGCACCATGGGTAAGCTCGAAATCGTTACCCATCAAGGTAACAGTCTTGCTTTCGTCGCCCAGACCGCGCTCGGCGCAAATCTCGCTGAAACGAGCTTTTGCTCCAGAGAGATCGATTCGATCGTGCGGACGCGACGGGCCGGCCAAGCTCCGTTTGACGCTCGACAAGTCGAGGGTTAAAACCGAGCTGTAAACATGCTCAGCTCCCGGATCGTTCCAGAAACCCTGCTCCTTGGCATAAGCCTCGACAAGAGAAACCTGTTCGCCCGAACGACCGGTCAAACGCAGATAATCGATTGTTTGCTCATCCACGGGGAATAACGTGCAGGTGCTGCCGTACTCGGGCGTCATGTTGGAAACGCAGGCACGCTGCGTGGCGGAAAGACTCGAAACACCCTCGCCGAAGACCTCGACGAAGCAACCGACCACGCCTTCTTTGCGAAGCATCTGAGCAAAGGTGAGCGACAAATCCATCGCGCTGCACTCCTTGGGCAATTCACCCGTGAGCTTCACGCCAACCACACGAGGAACCAGAGTCGTAATGGGCTGGCCGAGGGCGGCTGCCTCCGCCTCGATGCCACCAACGCCCCATCCCAGAACGCCGATGCCATTGGCGGTAGGCGTATGGGAATCGGTGCCAACAAGCGTGTCGAAATAGGCAGTCGTTTCGCCTGCGCTGTCGTTCGTCATGACAACCGATGCGAAACGTTCGATGTTGAGCTGATGACAGATGCCCGACCCAGGAGGAACGATGGTGACGTTCTGGAACGAAGACTGAGCCCACTTAAGGAAGTTGTATCGCTCATGGTTGCGATCGTATTCAAGCTCCATATTCTTCTGGAGGGCTTCCGCGCAACCGTATTCATCTGCAATGACGGAGTGATCGATAACTAGATTGCAGGGAACCTGAGGGTTAATGCTCTTGGGATCCCCTCCAAGGGCCGCACAGGCCTCGCGCATGACGGCGAAATCAACGAAAACAGGCACGCCGGTAAAGTCCTGGAACAGAACGCGCGCCGGCGCGAACTCGATTTCGCTGCCTACCTCGCCATTTAAGCCAGCCTTAAGAATTCGATCAACCAACTCACGCGCATAAGCATCGTCGTTAACGTTTCGAAGCACGTTTTCAACCAAAACCTTAAGCGCCAAAGGAAGGCGCTCGATCCCTTCGATGCCTTTCAATGGAAAATATCGATACTGTTTCTCTCCAACGCTAAGCTGGGAAGCCATCGAACTCATTTTCGCTCCTTATTTCGCGTGCAAAAAAATAACGGTCGTAATCATAAAAATAAGAGGGTGGTGCTTAAGCGCCTGGAAGCAATACTTAAGCGCTAGCAGCGTAAGACCCCCTACAAATCCTCGCTCAAAATGCGACACAGCTCCTCGGTGAACGCAGTGCAGCTTGCCGCAGGCTTATCGGAATTAGTTGCGTGACGAATATCGCCCGTAACAACCTTGGCATCCGAGTAAATCTTTCGCACGGCGGCACGAACGCGCTCAGCGCAATCGAACTCGCCCAAATGATCGAGCATCATGGCCGCAGATAGAATCTCCGCTGTGGGGTTGCATTTATCCTGACCAGCGATATCGGGAGCAGAACCATGGACCGCTTCGAACACCGCATACTCAGGACCGATGTTTGCGCCTGGGGCGATGCCCAAGCCGCCCGCCAAACCAGCGCACAAGTCGGAAGCGATGTCGCCGTAAAGGTTAGGGAAAACAATGACATCGAAGCGCGAAGGATCCATTACGAGATTCATGCAGAATGCATCGATGATGTTGTCGTTGAACTCAATCTCGGGATAAGACTCGGCAACCTTACGAGCCTCACGCAGGAACAAGCCATCGGAATATTTCATAATATTGGCCTTATGGGCTGCCGTGACCTTTTTGCGACCGTGCTTTTTCGCGTATTCAAATGCGAATTCGACGATAGCGTCAGAAGCCGTAACCGAGATTGGCTTAATGGAGATGCCGGAATCAGGGCGGATGGTGCCAGCTCCCTGCTCTTCACAGAAGGCGATAAGCCTCTTAGCCCCTTCGCTCCCCTCTTCGAATTCAACGCCAGCGTAAAGATCCTCGGAATTCTCGCGAACAACAACAAGATCAACGTCCTCATAGCGAGAACCGGTCCCGGGAATGGAAAGAACGGGGCGCAGGCAAACGTTCAGTTTGAGAGCCTTGCGCAAAGCAACGTTCACACTGCGAAAACCAGTGCCTACAGGGGTAGTCACAGGACCCTTGATAGCAACTTTGTTGCGACGAACGGATTCGATAGTAGACTCAGGTAGAGGAGAGCCGCAAGCCTCGATCATGTGAGCGCCAGCCTCAGCTAATTCCCATTCGATATCAGCACCCGCAGCCGCAACGACTTTCTGCATTGCCGCGGAAGTCTCAAGGCCGATTCCATCGCCAGGGATCAAGGTGACGACATGCTTTGCCATAAAGAAAACCTCCCGTAATACCGCACCGCCTACAGTGCGTCATTTAAGAACTAAATAATTATGACGCTCAAATGCTTAAGGAATACGGGAAAAGGGTGGATGGAAATCTAAGTTTTACCAATGCTCTTAAAGCAAAAAACCACCAGGCTCAAAGGACAGCCTGGTGGTATAAGCAAATCAACGAATCAAAAACAGCAATAACCTTAGTTGAGAAGATCAACAATTTGCTTGCAACGCTTCTGCAAAGGTCCATGACCATTTTCAGAATCAAAAGTAACGCGCTCCTTCAAAGCATCCTTTACCGAAGGTGAAATCTTGCCCTCAGCGAACTGAATAAGAGCGGCCAACATGTCAAGATACTCGTAATCACCGTGATAGCACTGAATGGCTTCATCAAGAAGTGGCCAAGCTTTCTCGGATCGAGCATTCGTGGTCGAACCTAACTGACAAATAAAACGGAATGCCGCAAGCCTAACGAGGCCATTATCCTCATCGAACAATGCGTTTTCAGCACCCTGAAGCGCCTTATCGCAAGCACGGGAATCAACAGTCACGAGATTCGTCAATGCATCCAAGGATTCCCAACGAGTCTGAGCCTCGGGGCGATCCAGGGCATCTTCGATAACCGAAATATGCGAAACCAGAAGCTCAGGTGCGATTTTGGAAACCTGGGAAAGAACAGCTGCTGCATTTTGCCTATTGCGGCGAGAGCTACCTTCAAGGTTGCCAACCGTTTCGTCAAGAAG
>CAVAUO010000056.1:0-10425 GCA_963591685.1 Escherichia coli | reverse complement strand
CCTGTAAAAGCTTCGATTGATTGCGGGCAAGCGGCCAAAAAGCAAAGCCACACAGCGCACATGGTTGCCCACAACAGGCGCTCAGGATTCGAGCCTTGCGGGGTCAAACGAGCGGATGCAACTCACCTTCGCGATTTGTGTCCCTGCAAGCGCAAGCGCCCCTCGTCGAAGGCCGACCGAATACACGCTAAACAGAGCGACCCCGCGTAAACGGGGCCGCTCTTGGTTTCTGCGATTTTGTGCATAGTATGTTTGCTTTGGCACCTGCTCGCTTCGCGTAGAAGCAACGCCGGCGCCAAAGCGAGCAGCGGCTAATCCCGCCGCAACCTAGCGCAAGCCGGAGGAGAACCTGCCGGGGCGAGGACGCGATGCGTCCTTCTGGTGCGTGTAGGTTTTAATCTGCGATTTCGGCTGAGCGGACTTCGACTTTGCGCCACCGCGATTCTTCGCCTTGGAACTCGCCTTGGACTTTCGGCCCTTCTTGAAGCCTTGCGCATCATTGAAGCCGGAAGACTTTGCCGGCCTTGCGCCCTGAGCCTGACTCTTCCTGCCCTTGGCATTCTTACCCTGGCCTCCGTTGCCGGATTTACCCTTGGGCTTGGTCTGGGCATTCGCCTTGCGTTTGCCGCCACCCTGCTTCTGGCTCCGTTCCGGCTTGGATTCCTGAGCCTGCTTGGCTGCCTTTTTGCGCTGCTTGGATTTTTCCTTAGCAAGTTCCTTAACCGCCGCCTGAACCTCGGGGTCCTTGCTACGACGAGCCTGCAACTGGGCGCTGCGCGCCTCGGCGTCCGCCTCGACCTGCTCCCTATCCAGGGTTTTAAGCTCCATTTCGGGGATATCGCGTTTGATGAGCTTTTGGATTGCCTTAAGGTCGCCTTCCACCTCAGGGTTCACCAAAGAGACCGCAAAGCCCTTGGCACCTGCGCGACCAGTTCGGCCGATGCGATGCACGTAGTCCTCGGGCTGGGTGGGTAGATCGTAGTTGACTACATAGTCAACCTGATCGATGTCGATGCCACGTGCAAGCACGTCGGTGGCAACCAAGACGTTGATCTGGCCCTTGTCAAAGGCATCAAGCGCACGGCGCCTTTGGTTCTGAGAACGATCGGAATGAATGACGCCCGTCTTGTAACCTGCACGACGAAGACGGCGCGAGCAGGCATCCGCACGATGGCGCGTGCGAGCGAATACGATCACGCGCTTGGCCCCATGCTCGTCAAGCACAGCCTTAAGGGCGGAGGGTTTTGCTGCATGCGAAATGCGCACGATGAACTGCTCTACGGTCTTGGCGGTTTCGCCACGACGAGCCACTTCCACCTTTTGAGGATCCTTAAGCATGCTCTGAGCAACCTTTTCGACCTGCTTGTCGATGGTGGCGCTGAAAAGCAAGGTCTGATGCTTGCCGGTGCACTCCCCCACGATGCGCTTGATCGCGGGCAAAAAGCCCATGTCGAGCATGCGGTCGGCCTCGTCCAAGACGAGAACCTGCACCTGATCGAGGTTAGCGGCGCCCTGGCCGATAAGATCCTCTAGGCGGCCGGGGGTGGCGATGAGCACATCGGTGCCGCGTTTCAGGGCCTCGCGCTGAGGGTTGTAGCTCACGCCGCCGACGACCGTGGTGATCTTGTGCTTAGTTGCTTGGGAAATGGTCGAGCACACTTCGGTGATCTGATCGGCCAGCTCGCGCGTCGGGGTGATGACGAGCATCAAAGGACCACAGTTCTTCCGTGCATGCGGAAGCTGGTCCAGGCAAGGCAGGCAAAAGGCCGCCGTTTTGCCGGTGCCGGTTTGCGCACCCGCGATAAGGTCTTGCCCGGCAAGAACGCTGGGGATGGCCTTTTCTTGAATAGGGGTAGGGCTTTCGTAGCCCAAAAGATCAACAGCCTTAAGCGTTTGCGCACTTAGGCCAAGGCTTTCAAAGTCGGTCATGTAGTAAAAATCTCTTTCGTTGTTGTTTTCGCCAAAGCACCGCCCCTAAACCTCCACCTGCAAAGCAAGCATCCATCTAGGAGCCTTTAGGAGCTGGACGTTTGCCTCCGCACAATCACGGAGACGCTCCCTTAAAGCTTCATGGCACTTAAAGCGCTTAATAGCGTGGGTACTGAGCCAAATACTCAGCGATATCCACGTTTTTATGACGTTCCGGCACGCAATCAAGCACCATTTGAGCAAATCCCGAGCGTCCCTCGGATTCCCAAACCTTTGTAGCATACTGGAAAATCTTAGGCGTGACGAATAAGCCTAAGCCATGATTCTTGTAGAAGCGCTCGGTTCGATCAAGATAACCGTATTCTTCAAGAATTCCCCGTAAGCCCTCAACGTCGTTTGCGTCGTAGGCTTTTCTTAGCTCGTCGTCACGCTCACTTAAATAAACGTACATATCAATACGATCGCGGCTTAGGCGAGCGCGAGCATAGTCGCGGTTGACGATGCGCTCCTGCGGCGTAAATTCCTTGCACTGCCAATGGAAGAACTCGTTGGCCATGGCTTGGGTTTCACGGTAATCGACACCGTTCCTTTTGAAAAGAGCGAGCATCTGCTCGTAACCGACTTCAGGCGAAGAAATGCACTTGATCCTGTTGGCGCGGCCAGGCTGCCAGTTGCTTTGGTCGAGCTCGGACCAAGGGGCACCACACCAGGCCTCCACGTAAGAATCAAGCTTATGGGGATACGGCAATTCCATCTTGTCGAACTTGGCATAGCTCGCCTTATCAATGGTGCTTGCATCGATGGCGATGAGCCCGGTAGGCGCATCGTAGGCGTAAAGCTTGCTTCCCGATTTGTCCTTTTTCATGCGGTTGAACAGGAATTTAGCAACAGCTTTGGACCCAAACGATTTTTCGAAACGCTTGGTTTGCGCAAGCGCGCGCTCCTTTTTCACACTCATGGGCTTGTCGCCGTAACGACGACCCGCCTTGATGAGTTGATGCCCCCACTCGATGCGACGATGGACTACGTCAGGGCGGCAGGTATAGAGCGGATGAATGGTGATGGCCGCTCCGAGCGCCTGATAAAGAACCTGATTATTGGAATCCTCGCTCATGTCCATAATCGTGGTGGAAGTATCGACGTAACGAATATGGTTGAAGGGCAGCTCCGGATTGGTGGACAAATCCTCGAAAGTTCGATTGGGGATGGCTTTAGCCTGCAGCGCCGCCTTAACCTTTAAGGCATGGGGCGCGCGCATCATCACGTGAATGCCATACTGCGAACCGTAAAAACCTTTTCGTTTCTTTGCCCAAGCCGCTTCATGCGTGCATAGGGCGTAAGGAATCTTGAGTTCATTGCACGTTTGGTCGAACTCCTTGGCCATGGTAATAAGATGATCTTGAATCTGCCTGAAACGAGGGGCTTTCTTCTTTTTCTTTTTCTTTTTCTTTTTCGGGGCTGCCTCAGCCGCCTGCTCCTCTTCCAGCGTCTTCTTGGCAGAAGCGAGCTCCGCCTGAGGAGCATCCTCGAGGGCCGCACGTACATCCTTCAGGATGAAGCCGTTTTTGGTTACAGGCTCCAGCGCAAGCATCAGCTTAAGCGACTCCTCACGCTGTCCCTGCTTGGCAAGAACATCCGCAAGCAATTTGGTAGCAAGGTCATTTTCGGGAAACTCTTGATGAAGGGCCGTGGCCTCGGCAAGGCAAGCCTCAAGAGCGGCGCTGTGCTGTTCACCTTGAACGATAGGCTCGCCTTGGCCCGCAACGCTAAATTCGCTTTGAACGGCAGGCTTGCTTTGATCTACAACGCCAAACTCATCTTGGACAACAGAGCCACCTTGCACAGCATTATCTGACCCAACTTGGACAAGGCCGTCAGATTCCACCCTGTCCAAATAACGCCCGTAGAAGTTGTAGAGAGCATGCCATACGCGCACTTCCTCGGAGTGGGGAAGATTGTCCCAAACCCATTGCTCCTCGGCGCAACCTTGCGCAAGCTCTTTGTAGTACCAACGCTTTTTCATGCGGCGGAAGTGCATACCGGCATCCAGGATTCGCTGCATGTCATCGGTGATGGCAAGGCCGTTCTGCAAGCGCACCTGCATCAAAAGGATCATCTTCTGGACGTTGCCGTACTTCAAAAGAAGTACCTGCAAGATAGCGCAATCGGCAGCATCGGAATGGCCAAAATGGCTGCGCCAGTAATAGATGGTGGAATGGGTCTGCTTGACGAAGTAATCGCCCAACAATTTTTCCAGCTCATCTGCTGCCTCAAGAGTGTTTTCACGGACGAGCTCCATCAAGCCCTTATCGGATTCCTTAAGATGCTCGTCCAATTCCGCGCACATTTGCGCACCAAGAGCCCCGAAAGTAGGCTCGTTAAGACGCGTACTCCTAAGGCCGCTCTCGAAACCTAGATCTTTCATCTTCAGGCGCTCGGCCAGAAGATCCTCTTTGTTTGTAGTGGCCATGAAATCATCGATGTAAGCCTGCACCGGATAGCCCGTATGTGACATCTGAGAGTGAACGCGAACGTCGCGCGGTATCTGCCAGAAGTCGTCGCCGTAGTCGATGGCCATAAGGGTGTACCAATCGCCCGGAATGCGGAATTCATGGCCGTTCCACTCAACCATGCGCGACGTGTCGTAAATGCTCTTGGGCAAGAAGCTATTCCAGTGCATATGCGCACTGGTGAGCATGAGCATGGTGCAATCATCGTAATGATGCCCGAAAATCTGACTTTCGCATTCTTTGAGTACCGCTTCGCGCCCGATTTGCTTCTCGCGCTCGTAAAGCTCGTGGTAAATCTTGTTGATTTCCTCGGTCTTGCGCTTGTAGTGGTTGAAGCTCTGGTTGACGTATTCGTCGTAGGCGAAATACAGATTCGAGATCCGACGGTTTTCCCCCAAGTCGCCAGGAAGTTCCACCAAGCAGAAAACGTCAATAGTCTGACCACAGTGATAATCCCAGAACGGAGTGCGGTCGGTTAAGCGACAACAAGTGGTATCGATGTAATGCCCGAAAACCGTGGGATATTCGCGATTAAGACGATTGTCGCAATAGAAGCGAGTCTTGGGGTCAAGCTCAGCCTGGCAGGCCTCGACGAACTTGTCGTAATTGGGCTCGGTCATCACGATGTCCAAATCGTCGTCCCAGGGAAGAAAGCCCCCGTGGCGCACTGCACCAAGAACCGTGCCCGAGTCCAAAAAATACTCAATATCATGACGCTTGCAGATGTCATCGATCTCAAGCAAAAGCTTGAACAGGTGTTCTTGGGTAGGCGTCATGGTTTGGGCTGACATTAAAATCTCCTTGCTTCATGCACGCCTCGCGTTTGGGCGCACCTATAGAAAGGTACCTCAAAGCGCTATGTGCCACAACGAAACCAATCATTCTGCAAGGACACGTTGGGCGCCCTCACTGCAAGATACTGCCAGCCTGAAGCACTCACATCATACGGAAATCCCTTAGAGCCAGGGCAAGTATCCCGAACTCAAGCCCCCATAAAAACGGAGGGCTTGAACGATTAAGCGTGCATCCTCCATTCTTCGGCAAGCTCGACGGTGCGCCCGGACATATGCTGGCTCAAAACGGAAAGCCTCTTCAAGGCGCGCGCGTACTCAAGCAGATCGCATGACTGCTGGACTGTTGAAGCCGGACAAGCGTTCTCCCGAATGTTCCACTCGAGATCGAACAAGCTGCCCACAAGATCCTCTTTCTCCAAAATCAGCTGCTCAAAATCAAGCTTTTGCAAGGTGGCGATGTATTCACGTTCGTTACTCATGTCTTGCTCCTAACACGTACAAATGTTCGTATCTCATAGGAGCGATTATAAGAAATGAAAATCTTCTAAGTGGGATCTTTGCGGGACACCCGAAGCTGGATTTATATGCTATCTGTCGAAAAAGCTCACGATGGCGGTCACATGCACAAGACACGCTACACTAAGGCAAACTGAACCGACGGGAAACATGCTCCAAACTGCACCGTCCAACAGCTGCCGTACAATTACCAAGATTTCGCCAAAGCGCATCGGAGCAAACCAAAGGCGCACAAAGACGAACCCAAGCAAAACCACGTCAAAAAATCCGAAGGCTGCATAGGAGGGGACCCATGACAGCAAACGCAATCAAGACCATGGCAAGCAACATAACCACCTGCAACGCAAACGAAGAAAGCACGAACAAAAAAGCCACGGGCCCAATAAGCCCGAAAAAACCGCACAAGCAAAAGAAACAACCCCAGCAACCGCGTGATTACACCACCGGCGAGGAGATTTTCAACTCCATCAGCCACGGCGTGGGCATCTTGCTCTCGATAGCGGCCATTCCTCTGTGCGTAGTCACCGCCGTGTCCCACGGGGCGGGGTTCCACCTACTCGCCGCCCTGGTCTACAGCATCTGCATGCTCCTTGAATACACTTTTTCCACGGTGTACCACATCGTGCCACCCTCGAAGGGCAAGCGTGTGATGCGCGTGCTCGACCATTCGTTCATCTTCATCTACATCGCAGCGTGCTATTTGCCCTACTGCCTTATCACTCTGGCCAGCCAAGGCGGCTACTATCTGGCGATTTTCGTCTGGGTGGTTGCCATCGCCGGCCTGTTCATGGAGGTTTTCTGGCGCAATAAACCGCGCTGGGTCTCGGCCTTGGCCTACGTGCTATTGGGCTGGTCGATTCTCATGTTCATCCCGCAGCTCTTCGAGCTTCTGGCTCCTGCCGGCTTCTGGCTATTGTTAGCAGGCGGCGTGTGCTACACCGTAGGCGCGCTCTTCTACTTGCGCACGAAGAGCATCCGCTACATGCACTCGGTGTTCCATCTATGGGTGCTGGCGGGCTCCGTTTGCCAGTTCCTGTCCATCATCCTGTTTGTGCTGTAATGAAGAAAGCTCGCTGGAAGGGGCGCCCGCGAACTTAAACGCAAAGATACCCTACCTGCTAGCAGCGCGGCGCTTCTTGTCCTCGTACATGCGCGCATCGGCAAGTTTGCGAACGACTCCTGGGTCGGAGCCCTCCTCGGGGTAGCGTGCATAGGCGCAACTTGCTCCCACGTCCAGCCTAACGCCATCGATCACGTAAGGCTCGGAAAGAGCACTCCTCAAGCGCTCGATGAGGACCGACGATTCATCCTCGGAAAAAGCCGCACTGATAACCAGGCAAAACTCGTCGCCACCGATACGGAAGGCGTAATCCTTATCGCGAATGCATGCTTGAATACGTTGCGCAACCTGCTTTAGGAGCTTATCGCCCATATCATGGCCGTAAACATCGTTGACGGGCTTGAAGCGATCCAGATCGAGGTAACACAGGGTAAAAGGTTCCCCAAATTCCTCCTTACGATGCAAAACGGTGCTGAAACAGCGCTCGTTGAACAAACCGGTAAGGCCATCGGTGTTCGCAGCCTTTTCAAGCTCGATCTTCTTGCCGATATCCTGCGCAATCATCATGAACTCGACAAGATTGCCCTCGCTATCCCATGCAACCGGGACCACGCTCATGAGCTTGTACTCGGAACCGGTGCGATCGCCATATTCGATGCGCATGATGTCACCGGGCTTTTGCAAGGTCTTCCTTACCTTTTCGGGCGACAAAGCCTGAGTAAACTTGATGTTCTCGGTATTAGACAAGATCGCATAGCTATCTGAAATCAAGCGGAGCAAATCCCCATACCGGCCTTTACGAGGGTAGTCCACCTTGCTCTTCACGCGCTCATGATATTCGTAGGTTCCCGTTTTCAAGTTAGCGGCAGCAAAGCGATCGACGACGCAGGTCATGCCATCAAAGAGCTGGCTCATCAATTTTTTCTCATGCTCAACCGTTGTGCGCTGTAGCCTCTCGGCGTTCAAGCGTTGCGTCGACCTAAGGTACAAGATGGCCAGCAGGAAAACAAAAAGAACCACTGCGACAAATGCGGCGATTATGCCGGTGACGATTTGAAGTTCTTTTAAAGAAGCGTCGGCAGCATCGGCTTTGACCACGGCCACAATGCTCCACCCGTTTATGCCTACCGGCTGATTTACCACATACAAAGACTCGCCATCATGCGAGCAAAGAAGGGCCCCGCTTTTACCCGCCGACAGGTTTTCCTTCAAATCGTCGAAACTACCGTATTCAAAAGAATCTGCATCAGGTTGCGCATAATCCAAGAAATTAGCGATGAAGTCCGTCAGGACCGTCTTCGGCTGCAAGGAAAGCACAACCTGCCCGTCGGGCTTTACCAGGTAGCAATCGCTGTAATCGTTGCCTACCTCGCCGACAATGCGACCTTCAATATATTCGTTCTCGTAGCAAACGGCGATGCCCGTGTATTTTTTGCCGTTGATTTTGACCGAGGCCTCCAACGGGCGCGCGAACACGACTTTCCTAACATTGTTGCTCGATATGTAACTAGCCACCATAGGCTCGTTCGAATCGAACATGTCGTCGAACACGCCCTTTATGCTTTGCGCAGCACCATGGCGCCCCGCAACCGTTGTAAAGCCAGAATCCTTGTTGAATAGATACAGCTCGCTGTAGCCGTATTCATCTTGAAGATCTTTGAAACGGTTGAACTTGGACTTCACGCTTTTCGAGCTGAGCGTCGAGCCATCCTCCAGCAGCACATCCTCAAAATTATCGAGGAATGACCAGTTGATGGTACAAAACGAAGTGAAGTTATTGCCCACCTGCTGGTAGGTGACCTGCAAGTGGCCCGAGCTGTCCTCGAATATCTTCTGAGACGCATAGCTCATGTAGGCAACGATGCCGACGATGACGAAGGCGAAAACGAGCAAAAGCACCGCTAGCTTCTTGAAGATCAGTTTCATGCTCGCCCCCCTTTGCAAAAACCGGCCCCATGCCGAGGCAAATCACACGTGACAGAACAATTGACAGGGCAAAAACCCAGATAGACCGTAAATATTACTAAATCACTGCCATGATGAATGGAACAACTTAGTTCATCATCCCATAAACAGAAGCACGGCCCACGGAAGACTTTTCAAACCCGCCAAACTGGGCGAACCGGGCAAAAATACAAAGAAACGCAAGCCGCTATGCAGGCAGTCTGAAGGCAAGCCTTGTTCCACCTCCCTGAAACAAGGCAGTCTCCGCTCAGGCAAGGGGGCGCGGACGTTTCTTTGGACCAGCTACGCTCATTTTGTCGAACGTGCTTTTGTTGCTACACTGAAACAAAATATTTACACGCGCCAAAAGCGAGGCATGTTTTGAAAAAAGTTTTAACCGTCGGGGTATTCGACTACTTCCACCTAGGTCATCTGAACCTGTTCGAGCATGCTAAGCAGTTCGGCGATTACCTCATCGTCGCTGTGCAGGATGGCGATTGCATCCTTAAAACCAAGCCTGATGCCAATGTTCTCTACACCACCGAGCAGCGCAAGCACATCGTTGGATCGCTTAAGGTGGTGGACGAGGTAATCACCTACCGCGACGTAGATGCCCTGATGCCCGAGGTGAACTTCGATGTTTTCGCCGTCGGCGGCGACCAGAACCATACAGGTTTCAAGCGCGCAGAACAGTGGTGCCTTGAGCATGGACGCGAGGTTGTTCATTTGGATAGGACCCCTGGCATCTGCTCTTCAGGCATCAAGACCCAACTTGAAAGCCTGAAGTAAAACAGGATCAAAAATAGCAGGGCTTAAATTCAACAGAGTTCATAGCTGAACCCGCAAGGCAAAAAGCTGCCGAATGAAAGCTCGCAAAAAGTTCGCCAAGCCGAATGCCGCTAAACAAAAACCGCCGCAACCGGAAGCTGCTAAAGAAGGCCCCACAAGCCGCCCGTCGCATAGACGATTGCGAACCACACAGGCGGGACGAACAGAGCAGGCAGCAAATTCATCGTCGAGATTTCCTTGATTTTAAGCAGGTTGATTCCGCTTGCCATGATTAGCAGACCGCCAACGATTGCGACCTCGCACATCAAACCGCCGCTCATCAAGGGCGCAAGCACGCTTGCCAAAAGATAGATGGCACCCTGCCAGCAAAACAGAACCACTGCGGCTGCGGCTATGCCGAAACCGAAGGACGCGCCGAGCACCATCGAGGAAACCAGGTCGAGCATAGCGTTGGTGAACAGATAGGTTTCATCCCCGTACAAAGCGCTGTTGATCGGTCCCAAGATGGAGAGCGTACCAATGCAGAAAAGCATGATGGCCGTTGAAAGCCCCTTGGCAAAATCGGACCCCCCTTTCGAGCGTTTTGACACCACGCGATTAAAGCGCCCCTCCAAGTCCAAGGCCGTACCCACCACGCAGCCGATGGCCATGGCCGCCACGAAAAGAACCGGATACTGGCTATTAGGCATGTTTTGAACCACGGCGTTAAGGCCCATGCCCACAACCGCCAAACCCAAAGCGGTGAAAATGGCTTCCTGATAAGAGGGCTTCAGGCCACGCTTGATAAGACCGCCGATAGTCACCCCGACAAGGATGCAGCAGGTATTCACAATCGTTCCTATCACAAGCCCCTCCTCCCAGGGTCGAAATCAGCACTTCGACA
>CAVAUO010000055.1:0-10486 GCA_963591685.1 Escherichia coli | reverse complement strand
TGAAAGCGATTACTTCGTCTTCACAGTCTTCTTGGCAGACCAGCCGGAGTAGTAGGTCTTGCCGTTGACGACCTTGTAGGCGCGAACCTGGACGTAGTACTTGGTCTTCTTCTTGAGCTTCTTCACGGTCTTGGCCTTGGCAGCGGCGCCCTTTGCCTTCACGGTCTTGGCCTTGGCCATGCTCTTCTTGGTGGAGTACTTCACCTGGACACCGGAGCGCTCGGTCTTGTTCTTTGCCCACTTAGCTTTGAATGCCTTCTTGGCCTTGGAAACCTTGAACTTCGTCACGCCCTTGGGGTTGATGACGAAGCTGGAAGTGGTCTTGCCGGTGTAGGAGCCCTTGGCGGTGATGGTCACGTTGTAGGTGCCGACCTTCTTGCCGGAGGCGACGGAGGCGGTGTAGTCAGTGCCGTTGGTCAGGGTCTTGCCGTTAAGGACCACGGACTTAACGCTCGGCTTCTGGGCCTTGCCGTTGTAGGTGAAGCTGCTCTTGGAGAGCGTCACCTTGGCGGCGGAAATGTTAGTGGATACAGGTGTGGGCGCGGCCTTGACAGTTAGTTTCAAATCCTTGGTCGCGGACTCGTGATTCGTGTCACCTTCAGTGCTTACCGTAATAGTAGCCGTACCAGCAGCAAGGGCCTTTACCGTGCCGTCCTCGGAAACGGAGGCCACTTTAGAGTCGGAGCTTTGGTAGGTGAACTTTGCGCCATCAAAGGCAGAGGGATTGAGCTTGAACTCGTCGCCAACCGTCATATCGCCAAGCTCTGCAACATCGATAGTGGTACTTGCCTTCTTGATCTCAAAGGGAACGGTCTGATCTCCCGAGTAGTCATTTTTGCCCGTGAGGATAACAGTGCCTGCTTCTGTGCCAGCACTAATATTTTCGCCGTAAGAGACCGTGTAGTCCTGGTTTTCCGTCAGCGTCTTGCCATCAAGGACAACCGACTTAACGGCAGGCTTCTGGGGAGTGCCGTCGTAAGTGCAGAATTCGGGATCAAGGGTTACCACAGCGCCTTCGATGGACTTGTTGATCTCTTCAGGCGTATATTTATCGCCAGCGAAAGCCTCTGCATCGGACATGTTCTTGAAGTAGATGTCCTTCGTGTCGTCCGAATATAGAATTTGGGTCTTGTCGGTGAGCGTTACCTTCCAGCAATGCTTGGTGAGGAGCTCATCATCGGTGGCCACGACCTTGTAGTCGCCGTCAGCTTCTTTGTACAGGGTTTTGTCGGTGCCCAGCGTTACGCCAGTGGGGAACTTATTGAATGAGCCGCCATTAACGGTAAGGGATTTTAGCAGCTCGGGGTTTTTTTCTTGAGGATTGATCTCGCATATTGCGTCCATGGAATCAGACGCTTTGTAAGTCCCGCTTTCGATCGTGGTATTCAGCAGGTTAACGTAGATCAATGAATTCGCTTTGCCGGAAACAGACATGTTTACGTCGGTTAGCGTCGCGCTCTTTCCGTTGTACGCTTGCAAGCATTCGGTTGATTTAGCCTTTACATTTAGATTGGCGAGCTTGTAAGTTGTCGTGCCCGATGAATCAAGGCGAATAGCACCGTTCTTGTCGGCATCTTGCTCAATTGTGCCATTGTTTCCTGCTTCGTCTGCGCCGTCAACGGTAACTACAGCACTGGTTCGAACGACAGCATACAGCGCGGAATGTTCGCCATTGGTATTTGTTAACGTATGTCCATTAAGATTAATCGTGAGAGGTGCGGTAACTGTGCCAATCTCTATATATCCAGTTACGTTCTCTGTAAGGTTATAGGTGCCCGCTTCGGTGATTTCGTATTTGCCTTCATCGTTGAAGCTATCCTGACTGATAGGATTCTCTACCCCCCCCTCATTTGCCAAAGCGAAGCCGGGCGCCAGGCAGAACGCGGTCATCGCGGCAAGCACGCCTAGCATGAAGAATCTCTTTATCGACTTCATTCCTTGCTCTCCTTCCTTTTCCTTAGGTTTTTAGACCTACCAACAGGTTCTCCTTGTGATCCTGTTTCTAATAAGCCCTGCTTATTAGATTGATTTTACCTTTATGCGCGCGCAAAAAGCTCGGACCCTAAAAGGGTTCGAGCTTTTTAACCTTAACTTTGCAAACTGAAACGATATGGCCTCACGTATAGCAACGCGAGCCGCCGTAGCCGCTGCGATATGGTCTATCTCCAGTGAAAGGACCCTTCGGGGGTCCCTTCTTTCGTCTAGTGCGCGGCGGCGGACGGGGTTCCTGGAGGGCGTCGCTCTGAAAACCAAAAAGAGGATTCCGAAGGAATCCGCATGAAAATACTGAAGCAGCGAGCGCATGAGAAAAGGCAGTCCGCATGGACTGCCTTTTCGAACAGCGGAACGTGCGGCGCCCGCAAGGGGCTGCGACCGACGCAAACGCTGTGCGCAAAAGAACCCCTCGTGTAAAATCACTGGCAAAACCACCCGTGTAACGGTGATCGATGTCGAGTTGTCGCGATCCCCGTTCGCGTTTTCGAGTAGAAGAAGGTTTTCAGTGATGCTACGAAAGAAATTCATGTCGTTTGCCTTGGTGCCGTTTGTCGCGCTTGCTTTTATGGCTGCGCTTCTTGCCTTACCAGGGGGGGCAGCCTTTGCGGCGGCGACCGTCGTTAACCAAAGCGACGTTGATGCAGCCGGTGGTTGCTGCACCTTAAGGAACGGTAGCTACGAACTTGGCCAAGACATAGAGGGAGGTTTCTACGTCCTCGGTTCGGTCTCGCTTGATCTTAAGGGTCACACTGTCACTAACTCTGCCAATCAAGGCGTGTTCTCCTTGGCGACAGGCAAATCCCTCACTGTGTCCAATGGCGCCGTAGTGCAGAATCACACCAACAACGCCGCTTTTCGCACCGAGAATAATTCCACTTTGAAGATCTCTGATGTTGTTGCTACTTCGCACGATCATGTTTGCATCGATAACGAAGGTGGCACGACCGTCATTAATAGTGGCACTTATACGGTGAACAACTCGGAGGAAAGCGCCTCGGTGCTTCGTGCCGGCAGATACTCAGGTACAAGTGGGATCACTATTAAAGGGGGAACCTTCAGCGCCGTTGGCAAAACCCCATCCAACTTGATTGATACTGTCTGGGGCGCGAAAGTATCCATTAACGGGGTTAGCTACTTCTCTTCTTTCCCTAGCCAGGCCCAGCTCGGCGATGGTTTTTGTATGCTCAAAACCGACAAGGGCTTTGAGGCTGTTGGTGAATCGAGCTTGGCCGATGTTCTTTGGGAGGTTTCCGATATTTCCGATTCGAGCATCGGAAGCGCTTACTTCCTGAGTACCGCAGATAAAGATGCATTTCTGGAGAGCTATAAGGGTACGGCCAAACCGTACAACGGGTATACCGTAACCGTTTCCACCAACCTTGAAGGCGTGTCAGCTGACATTCCCGTTGCGCGCGGCGAGAAGTTCTTAAGCTCGGATCTGTATTCCGGCCTTGGTTTGGATAAGAAGTATTTCCTGGAGTCTTTGGTGGATGCGGAGGGCAATGCCTTCGATTTTGGCACTACGATTAATTCCGACATCGAATTAAAGGCAACGTTTAAGCAGGTTGTTGCCTATATTGGCGATGCCGGTTATGAAAGCTTGCAGGCGGCCATTGATGCGGTGGGTAACAACCAAACTGTCGAGCTTTGCGACGATGTTGCCGCAGACCTTGCGGTAGCAAATGGCAAAACCTTCGCCATCGATTTGGGCGGCAAAACGCTCACCGCTGCAAGCGACGATGCCGCTGCGTTGGCGGCGTCCAGCAATTCGAAGCTAACGGTGAAAAACGGCTCCATCAAGGCAAGCTCGAACGCGATTTACCTGAAGGGCGATATGTCCAGCAGCGCAGACAGGAATTCCCTGACGCTTGAAGACGTTACGGCGTCGAGTTCTGCTGCCGCGGTTGTTCGTGCCGAGTATGGAACGCTAAACGTTAAGAGTGGCACTTATACCGCTACCTCGGCTTCAACCAAAGATAGTGAAGGCTTGGCCCTTTACCTTACAGGTGTTACCGCAACAATCGACGGTGGAAGCTTTGTGGGCGCAGACGAAACGCCGATTGCAGTTGGCGTTTATGGATCCGGCTCGTTGGTGGTCAATGCTGGAGAGTTCACCGATCAGGTAGATCTTGGCAAGGGCTCGCTGACGGTTAACGGCGGCACCTTCGGCAGTTGCGCGAACTTGGGCTCTGTTGCCGAGGGCAAGAACATGCTTAAGCACAAGGGTTCCGGCTATGAAGTGCTTGATAACTCCGCAGCCATGGCCTCGGCCAGTTGCGTGGTGACGATTTCGGGCGGGCAAACCTTGTATTTTGAGGATGCCGATGAGGCCAAAGCCTATGCGGATACCCAAACCGGCGCGAAGGTGACCAAGGTGTGCCACGTGAGCTTCGAGGACGCCGGAGATGTTGAAATTGCAACCCAGGATATCCTTTCCGGTGGCATGGCAACTGTTCCCGACCCGGCGCCCACCAAAGAAGGCTACACTTTTGCGGGCTGGCAGCTTGATGGCGCCGATTATCCCTTCGACACAGCTGTTACCGAGGACATCACGCTCAAGGCGAGCTGGAACATCAATAGCTATACGGTTACTTTCTTGAAAGAAGATGGCTCGACGTTCAGCACCCAAAGGGTCAAATATAACGAGAAGGCAAGTGCTCCCGATCAGGCACCCACCAAGGATGGCTGGGCCTTTGCTGGATGGACGCTCGATGGCCAGGCGTACGATTTCTCCGCTCCCGTGAAGGGCAATATCGAGCTCAAGCCTAG
Source organism: Escherichia coli (assembly GCA_963591685.1). Classification (GTDB taxonomy): domain Bacteria; phylum Actinomycetota; class Coriobacteriia; order Coriobacteriales; family Eggerthellaceae; genus Anaerotardibacter. The sequence continues at coordinate 5,722 of CAVAUO010000055.1, read as the reverse complement.
TTGGAATCAGATTTTCACCGTTTCCTTCGTTGACGAGAATGGCAGCAAGCTGGCCGAGCCTCAGCAGGTTGAAGACGGAAAATGCGCAAGCATCCCTGATCCTGCGCCCACCAAAGTGGGCTATACCTTGAAGGGTTGGAAAAACGGACAGGACGAGTTCAGCTTCGATACGCCTATCACGGGGGATACCACGCTGACGGCAAATTGGGCTATCAACACCTATACGGTTACTTTCAAAACCAACGGCGGCAGTAGCGTTGAATCGCAGAAAGTTGACTACGGCTCTTATGCGAGCGCGCCTGATCCTGCACCCACCAAGGATGGCTACGAGCTCGTTTCTTGGCAGTACGATGGCAAGGATTTTGACTTCCAAAGCACTCCGATAACGGCCGACATCACCCTTACGGCCAACTGGACCGAAAAGGAGTACACGGTCACTTTCGATACCGACGGTGGCAGTGCTGCCCCTGCGTCACAGAAAGTGAAGTACGACGAGTCTGCAACGCAGCCCGAGGCTCCGACCAAGGAAGGCAAGGGCTTTGTGGGCTGGTTCGAAGTTGATGAAGACGGCAGCATTTCCGACGACGATGAAGATTACTTTGACTTTGAGGATGAAACGATCACGGAAGACGTCACCCTTAGGGCAAAGTGGGGGAATGTTGTCGCCGAAAACAGCGGGAAGCTCTTCGCTAGCTTTTATACCGCTGTTGAGAATGCTAAATCTGGCAGTACGGTAAAGCTGCTTGCCGATGATACGAGCAATTCTGCTGGAGCTCAGGTGTTTGATAAAGATCTGACTATCGACCTGGGGGGTAAATCCTTAGCGGGAGAGAAGATCTCCGCTATTTTTGTCGTTGGTAAGTCGAATGTTTTGGTGAAGAACGGCGAAATTAAAGCCCCGAATCTTCCTGCCGTGATTGCCAGGGGTTATGAGGGGTCCCCTAAGGTTAATTTGCAGAACGTGAATATCGCTTGCACGGGTGAAGATTCTTCAGAATCCAGTTTTTCGGCAGCGGTTATGACGTATGGAGATTCTGAAATCGTTATTGACGGGGGCAGCATTTCGCCGAGCGCAGGTACGGCTTTGCTCTGTTATGGCGGAAAAATAAAGGTCAATAGCGGAGAGTTTTCTGGAAACTACAAATCCCATAATTATGCCGCTGGAGTAGCCTCCGGCACGCTCGAGATCAACGGCGGTACCTTCAACGACTATGTCTTAGTGCGGGACTCCAATGCTAGCGCCGACGAGGCATCCAGTCTTGTCGCTGCATCTGAAAGCTCGGAGTCCTCGTTGGTGGAGCTTGCTGCGGACGGGGTGTCTTCCGACGACGACTCCGATTCCGAGGACGAGGGCGAAGACGAGGACGCAAAGCTCATCATCAACGGAGGCAAGTTCGGATCGGCGGATAATTACGCATCCCTAGCTTCCGGCAAGGTGTTCTTCAAACATGCCGCCTCTGGTACTACCAAGGCCTATTACGAGGTTGAAGACGAGGTTACAGCCCTTAAGTCTCATTGCTGGAAGGCTTCGGGCAGCACCGGAAGCATTTACTTTGAGTCCAAGGACGAAGCGGTGGCCTACGCGGGCGACGAGTCTCAGGTTGAGGAGAACGTCCCTGCTCCCACGCCTGACCCCACTCCGGCTACCGCCGATCTCTCCGCCGCTAAGGTGACGCTCTCAAAGACCAGCTTCACCTACAACGGCAAGGCGCAGAAGCCCAGCGTTAAGTCCGTGGTCCTTAACGGCAAGATCTTGGTCGCTGGCTCCGACTATACTGCCTCTGTTGCAAGCGGCAAGAAAGTCGGAACCTACAAGGTGACCATCACCGCCAAGGGCTCCTACACCGGCAAGGCAACCACAAGCTTCGTTATCAACCCCAAGGGTGTAACCAAGTTCAAGGTCTCCAAGGCAAAGAAAGCTTTCAAGGCCAAGTGGGCCAAGAACAAGACCGAGCGCTCTGGTGTTCAAATCAAGTACTCCACCAAGAAGAGCATGAAGAACGCCAAGACTGTTAAAGCTAAGGGCGCAAGCGTAAAGGCCAAGACGGTGAAGAAACTCAAGAAGAAGGCGAAGTACTACGTGCAGGCACGTACCTACAAGGTAGTCAACGGCAAGATCTACTACTCCGGCTGGTCTGCCAAGAAGACTGTGAAGACGAAGTAATCGCTTTCAACGCGCAACATGTGCGTCGGACGCGGCCCCTTGCGGGCGTCGCCCGCTACGCTGTTCGAAAGGGGAAGCCCTCACGGGCTTCCCCTTTCTCATGTGCTCACTCCTTCAGCATTTTTATGCGGGCTTCTACGAAGCCCTCTTTTTGGTTTTCAGAGCGACACCCTCCAGGGACCCCGCCGCCGCAGTTTGTTCGCTTAGCAACGGAGCCGCCTTCTTCTTCTTTTGCGTGGTCGCCGCTTTGCCTTAAGCAAACTCTGCCTCTTGCTATTCGACCAAGAACATCCGCAGCATTATTGAATGCTGCTATAAACTAGAAATATTAGGGTCGAATAAAAGAGGTAACCATGAAGGTAAAGAAATTTCTATTGCTTGGCATTTTTGCTGCTTTGGCGGCATTTTGCCTAACGCCAGGATTTGCATTTGCGGACGATACGGTTAGCCCCACGCCCCTCAAATTTGACGATGAGGGCTTCTGTGGGATTTATGCAACCAGTGGTTCAGGTAGCGGCAAACAGTTTTGTCTGGAAAAAGACGTTGAAAATGGTGCCATTGCGATTTTTGGTGATACAGCAGGTACTCAAGTCACTATCGACTTGAAGGGCCATACGCTTACCCAGACCAAAGAGGTTTATTACACAAAAGGCGCTAAGGAAATAAAGGTTCCTGGCACAATTTACCTTTATGCAGATAGCAACTATAAGGTAAATGTAAAAATTATAAACAGCGACCCTGAGCATGGCGGAATTGTTCAGAACTGTAGCTCCCGAAATGCAATCTTCCTTAATGCCTCCGACAGCGCACAGTCTCCCATGCTTACGCTCGAAGATATCAAAGTCTCTTCACGTGATACTACCTGCATGGCTATATATCGAGGTGAGGCAAGTATTGATAATTCGACTCTTGAAATGGTAAGTGCTAATTCTTCAGACGGAGCAGTTTATATTGAGTCTGCGCATAGTGCTTATTCGCAAAACAAGCTTACGGTAAACAGCGGAAACTTAATTGGTAGTACTAAGGAAAATGCCAAAGATATCATTTCTGTTGCCAATGCTGGTAGCGGCAAATATGTAAATCCTGCCGCAATCACCTTAAATGGTGGCACCTATAATCAAGCTCCCACCACGGCAAATTTGGGTGAAGGTAAATATATCTATCAGTCAAATTCTAGTGAATATACTGTAGGCGAGAACCACGATGGATATGATTATGCCGTCGTCCCATCGGACTTGGGGGGGGTCTGGTTTAAGGACTCCGAAGCTGCCCTTGCTTACAAAAATTCATTCGCGTTTAGCAAAAAGACTTTCCATACAGTTAGTTTTGTTTCTAGCAATAGAACCTCCGTCCCTGATCAATATGTCATTGATGGATATAAGGTTGCTAAACCAACAGACCCTTCTGATCCTTCTTATGACGGACTCGCTTTTGAATCATGGCAGGTTGATGGCGCTGGTTACGACTTCAACTTAAAAGTGAATTCAGACCTTACGCTTGTAGCTAAATATTCAGGAAACGCTGCCTCTGTTGACGGCAAAACCTATGCCACCTTGCAAGAGGCAATTAATGCAGCAACGAGCGGCCAGACGGTAAAACTAATCCGAAGCACTCTTGAAAACGTAGAGCTTAATGATTCTTCAAAAGATATAACGGTTGATCTTGATGGCAACGTTTTGCTCAATGGGGATGCTTCTTCTCCCACGATTATCGTTAGTGCTGGTCATGTAAGGCTGCAAAATGGCTTGGTAAAGTACCTGAGGTCGGATGATGTGGTAGACGACACTTACGCTGTTCTTGTTGAAGGAAAATCCGCAAGTGCGGAATTTGATATAAATGCAAACTCAGATGGCGACGCCGCCGTGTACGTAGACACTGCTTCTTCAGCGCAAATTCTAGGTGGTAGCTATATGTGCAGTTCTAGCGGGGATATTCAGAGCACTGAACCTGGTGTTTTAACCGTTGCAAATTCGACCGTATCTATCAACGATGGCGTTTTCAACTCAACGGAGGGTGTCTCGTCCATCGTCAATTACAAAAGTACGATTTCGGTTAGCGGGGGCTCATTCTCTTCGGACATAAAGTATGGAGACGAAAACGAAGCCACCTATTCCTTGCAAGGTGGCCAGTATGACGTCATGCCAAGTCTTGATTTTGTGGCTAATGGCTACGTTCTTTATAAGCCTGCTGATCCAGACATTCCCGATGATCTTAAAGGGGAGACTTCGCCCTATTCGGTTGTAAGCGCTGATTCTGATCTGGTTAAAAATGCTTCCGCTTTTGTAGCCGTTTATGGAAAGACCATCTATTACGAATCGGCTGCGGAAGCCAAGGCTTACGCAACTGCCCATAAAGATGAGGGCGCTGTTGCAACCATCTACTTGACCGCAGAGCTCAGCGTACCTGTCGATGTTGTTTACGACGGCAACGCCAAGGAAGCTACCGCCTCCTTCGATTATGAGGGGGCGTCGGAAGATGGCGTAACTGCGGTGATCGGATATTCGACCGACAGCGGCAAACTCGAAAGTGCTCCTGTTGATGCAGGTACGTATTCCGCAGCAGTAACAGGCCTGTCAGATTCAGAGCAAGATTCTTGCAAGTACGTGCTCAAGGGTGAAGCTAAAGGCACCTTCACTATTGCCCAGGCTGAACCAAAAATCACGGTGTCTCAGTCTATCAATAAAGTTTTGGGCGACGAGGATTTCAGCCTGCAGGCTTCAGTGGAGCCTGCAGCAGTCCTTTCTTATTCAAGCAACAACTCGGATATTGCCACCGTTGATGAAGCCGGCAAAGTGCACATCAAGGCAGCGGGCACGGCTGCACTTGTGGTGAGTGTTGCGGAAACGAAGAATTACAAGTCTGCCTCGAAAAATGTGACGCTTAACGTGGCGGCCGGCAAGTACGACATCGTCGGTGCGGCAGTGACCCTTAAGCAGGGTTCTTGGGTGTACGACGGAAACCAAAAGAAGCCCGAGGTCAGCTCGGTCACCTTGAATGGCGTTCAACTTTTTGAAGATACTGACTTCACGCTTACTTACGGCGATAACGTCAATGCTGGCACGGGTACTCTGACGCTTGAGGGCGTGGGCGACTACACGGGAACCAAACAGGTCGATTTCCTTATCGAAAAGGCAGCTACAAGCATCGATGTCAAAGAGCCTGGGGAGATGATGACCGGTAACAAGCTCAAGATTGAACCTTCTGCTTTCGTTGGCGCCACCTTCTCTTTCAGCAGCTCGAAACCTGAGGTTGCTTCTGTTTCTGCCGACGGAATGGTGGAAGCGCGTGCCGCGGGCACTGCGGATATCACCGTAAGCACTGAGGGCGATAGCAATCATAATTCCGCATCGAAGATCTTTACCTTGGTTGTCAAGGCAACCCCAAGTCCTTCGCCTGATCCCACCCCGGTTACAGCTGATATCTCCGCTGCCAAGGTGACGCTCTCCAAGACCGCCTTCATCTACAACGGCAAGGCCCAGAAGCCAAGCGTTAAGTCGGTGGTCCTTAACGGCAAGACCTTGGTCGCCGGCGCCGACTACACCGCAAGCGTCGCGAGCG
>CAVAUO010000054.1:0-10592 GCA_963591685.1 Escherichia coli | reverse complement strand
GCTTCACGAGCATCGGTCACGTAAACTGCCACGCGCACCTGCTCCCAGGGATCGGCCTTAGGGTCGACCTGGATGATCCGGCACTCGAAGCAATCGGCATGACCGTAGTAGCTCATGGTTGCCATGAGCCAATTGTTTTTTGCGGGAACGTAGCCGATCTTCTTTCCCTTGAAACGAAGCATGATGGCGTTGGAGTCGAAGGGATTTTCAGGCTCGGGCACAAGCGCGACCTTCTTGCCGGGAGCCATCTTGCCGATAACGAACGAGCCGTCGTAACGCTGAAAGCCCGCGACGAAAAAGGTATCCAGATGCCTGCAAGGCTCATATGTGTTGTTGACAGCACTCATGACCGATTCCTTTCTATCTGGTCCTATCATTTAAGAATGTACCCTGTTGCGATTTTGCATGTGTACACTGCAAAGGACTTGCAAACAAATTTTCCGAGGAAATCGATAAAACGCCTATAATACTGTCCATCAGAAGTCCCATTCATCGTCCGATGCAATCCAAACCAGCATCACACGCTGAGTCCAAACTGGTATCGCTATCAATAGAAAAGAGAAGGCCATGGCCGAAGTCGTTGCAAGCAAACTCAAACTGCTTCATCTTGCCCGTATCTTCCAAGAGGAAACCGACGACGAGCATGGGCTCAGCACCCCGCAGCTCATCCAAAAACTCGCCGAGCTCGACATCGCGGTGGAGCGCAAAACCTTGTACCGCGACATCGAGTGCCTGCGCAGCTTCGGCTTCGATATCGTTAAATACGACCGCCGTCCCACGCAGTACGGCCTGGCCAGCCGCGAATTCCAAGAGCAGGAAGTCATGCTTTTGGCCGATGCTGTGCAATCGAGCCGCTTCCTTACCCAAAAGAAAAGCGACGCACTTGTGAAGTCGATCTCGAAGCTCGGCAGCCGGCACATGGCCGACGGCCTGAAAAAGCGCATCCACGTTGAAGGGCGCGTAAAATCACAAAAAGAAAGCGAGTTCTACGACATCGACGCCATCCAGCGCGCCTTCGATGCCAAGAAGAAAATCGAGTTCAAATACCTCAAGTACGACGAGAACAAAAAACTCATCCCCCAAAAGGACAATCGCACCTACACCGAAACCCCCGTTCAGCTTATGTACATGGACGACCAGTACTACCTCGTTACCTGGAACGATGCACACGAGGGCTTCACCACCTACCGCGTAGACCGCATGCAGAGCATCAGCCTCTCCGAAGCCGATGCCACCCGCAACGAGAAAATCGCCACCTTCGATGTCGCTAAATACCAACAGCGCGTGTTCGGCATGTTCAAGGGCAAGGAGGTACGTGCAACCTTGCGCGTTTCGGCCGACGTCATGAACTCAGTGATCGACCGCTTCGGCGAGGACGTGCAGTCCCAGCCCACCGACGACGGGCACGCACTGGTAACCGTTGACGTGATGGAGGCCCCCACCTTCTACGGCTGGCTTGCGACCTTTGGCCCCAACATAAGCATCGAGAGCCCCACCAGGCTGAAGCAAAGCTACCTTAACCATCTGCAAAGCATCGTCGCCGGATACCTTAAGTAAAGCTAGTCCTCCTGCGCACGCATCAAAAGGAAAGCTATGAAATACGAACAGATTGCCCAGCTCATGCCCGATTTTCTTCTTCCGCTACTGCAAAAGCAGTACAACGAAGAGGAGATTCACGCCATCTTCGAGGGCTATGCCGCGCCGCGCTTCACCACCCTGCGCGCCAACACGCTTCTTTCCTCAAAGGAAGAGGTAGCCACCGCCCTAACCGAGGCCAGCATCGAGTTTGAGGAAGTGCCCTGGTACAGCGACGCCTTCGTCATCACCAACGCCCGCGAAAAAGCGCTCTGGCAAATGCCCCTTTATCAAGAGGGCAAGGTGTACCTGCAAAGCCTCTCGAGCATGCTCCCGCCGCTGGCTTTAAAGCCGCAGGCCGGCAACGACATCCTGGACATGTGCGCGGCTCCCGGAGGAAAAACCACCCAAATGGCCGCCCTTGGGGGCAAGGCTTGCCGCATCACCGCCTGCGAGCTCAACGCCCCACGCGCCGAGCGCCTTGAGTTCAACCTGGGCAAACAAGGCGCCAGCAACGTCACGGTAATGCGCGAGGACTCGCGCAAGCTCTCGGAATATTTCAGGTTCGATCAAATTCTGCTCGACGCGCCCTGCTCGGGCTCGGGCACGCTGCGCGCCACCGACGTGAAATTGCATCGCCGATTCACCGAGGCCCTTGTGGCCAAATCGGTGAAATCCCAGCTAGCCCTGTTAGACAAAGCTCTGCAACTGCTTAAGCCCGGCGGGACCTGCGTGTATTCCACCTGCTCAATCCTAGAGCAAGAAAATGAAGAGGTCGTGCGCCAGGCGATGGCGCGCGCCAACAAAAAGGGAAGCTTCGAGCTTGTGGACCTGCATCAGGAAATGCAGCTTGATTCTTTCGAGAGCAAGGCTAAGGTTCCCTTACTGCCCTGCAGCATCGAAGAGAGCCTATGCATTGCGCCCACGCAATACTACGAGGGCTTCTTCATGGCAAAGATCAAACGCAAAGCTTAAATACGTGCGTTCTCGATCAGGTGCCAAGCGCGCTTGGCAAACCAATAAGAGCCTTCCTCGGTAAGAAGGTAGAGCTCCTGCTCCTGCCCCCACAAGCACGATGCGACCATACCGCGGATCATACGCGCGGAAACCTCGGCGGGCGCACCACGGGTAATCAGCTTCTCGTCCTGGCCAAGACTGATGATCTCGGTAAGCAAGGAAATGGAAGGCACCGGGGTGGACTGCGCCGCATCGGGAGCCAGCAAGCCGTACGCATGCCAATAGATGAAGCGCATTTCACGCGGGTAATCACGGTGAGCCTGGAACACATTGGCAAGCACGTTGTCAAAGCGCTCATGAACGCCAAGCTCGGGGTCGTCCTTCTCGGTGATCTCGTGCTCAGCTATCTCGCAGCAATGCAGGTACAGCTCTTCAACCATAGGCTCGATGCCTTTGAAGTAATGGTAAAAGGTGCCTGAACCCGTACCAGCCCGATCGAAGAGCAAAGGCAAGGTCAGCCCACGAATTCCTCGCTCCGTGATGATTTGAAGCGCTGCATCGAGCAGATCTTCACGCTTGCCCATGTAATCCTCCCTCGTAGCTATAAGCCCTTTTCGCCCGTGCTTGCAATCGAAAACGCAGCTAGCAAAGCATTTAGCACGTTAATCCCTCTAGGCGAATCTATTTGAAATGCGGCGATATATTATAGATTTTTCCCACTAGCTATGCCACATATCATCTTATCGGTCAAAAAAACAACCGCCCTTCCTGCCATGCCCAAGCTCAGCCAAAGAACATAACGCGTTCATAAATAGGGCGAAAACCGCTGTTCTTGCCCTATACTTCGGGAAAACAAGGAAGGGGCGCTCGTGGAAACATCTGGCAAAACTCAAAATTCAATAGCCATACCCAGTCCCGTACTCGCCTTCGTTGGGCGCAAGAACTCGGGAAAAACGACCTTGCTGGAAAAACTCATCGCCGAGCTCTCTCACCGAGGGATCGACGTGGCCACCTGCAAGCACCATGGCCACCCCGACTTCGAGATTGACATCCCCGGCAAGGATTCTTATAGGCACAGAGCCGCCGGCGCCAGCGCCGTCGTGGTCATGTCGGACATCCGCCTCGGTTTCGTCGAAGAGCTTAGCCGCCCCAAAAGCTGCGCTGACGCACTTGCCCTTTTGCCCAACCACGACATCATCTTGGTGGAAGGCTTTCGCGACGAGGGCCTGCCCTACGTGGAGATCATGCGCGCCGCAAACGAGCGCGACTGCGCCTTTGCGCCAGGCTTCTGCCAGGAAATCCTGAAGGCACATCGGCAAACAAACGAAGAAAAACCCGCAGCAAGCTCGACGCTGCAAAACCGCTTAGGCGCCGCCGTTGTCGCAGTATCGGACATTCCCGAAGTCATCCAAGCCTGCGAACAGGCAAAACTCCCCTGTTTCAACCCAAATGACATCGTAAGCCTCGCCAACTACGTTGAGAAAAAACACGTCCGCCCCAAGCTCACCGTCGCCATCCAAGCAGGCGGCGAATCACGCAGGATGGGGCAATCCAAAGCACTTGTGCCCTTCTTGGAGCGCCCGCTCATCGAGCGCATCGTCGAGCGCGTTGAGCCTATAGCCGATGAGGTGCTCATCACCACCAACGAGCCTGAGCGCCTGGAATTCCTTCTAGCCGAGCACCCCTTGGTGCGCCTCGTCACCGACGAGTACGATTGCCGCGGCGCGTTGCCCGGCTTCATCACCGCGCTTTCCAACGCCACACACCCGCAAACGGCCATCACCGCATGCGATATGGTCAACGTGTCGCCCGAGCTTTTGGCGGCGGAATCAGCCCTTATGCGCGATGGGGGTTTCCAGGTCGTCATGCCCAAAACCAGCCACGGCATAGAACCCTTCGCCGCGGTGTACGAAACGAAAAGCTGTCTGACCGCCGCACTTGACGCCTTCGAATCGGGAGAAAGCAAAATGCACTCCGTGATCGAACGGATGAACACCCTTGAAGTGGACAAATCGAACCCAGGGCCGGTGCCTTTTCCCTTGGGCTGTTTCTTAAACGTGAATACGCCCGACGAGCTTGAACTCGCCGAGCGTATCGTTTCGAACTGATTCAGTTGAGCGCGATTCGTCCAATCGCCGGCCGCTGAAGACCCAAGCCTGGCTCCAAACAAGCGTCTTTATTGCGCAAGTTCCTCGGCGATGACCGCCTCGGCAGCCGCCTGCGCAGCAGAGGCGGCGTGCTCGTACACCTCTATCAGAGCGCGAGCCTGCACGGTAAGGTTGGAGCCTTTGGGGCCGTTTCGCTCGAGCAGACTGATGCCGAACTCTTCCTCGGCGCTTTTCATGATGCGCCACGCCTTGCTGTACGACATGCCCATATCGTGAGCAGCCTTGTTTAAGGAGCCCATGTCCCTTACGCGCTCGCATAGGGCAACGACCCCTTTTCCCAGCGCAGGCGTAAAGGGCTTTGCGTTTTTAGGAACCAGGACAAGCTTTACCTGGACTTCCAAATCCTCAGCCTTCATAATTATTCCCCCCAAATCGGAATCATTCACGGCCAACAGGCATATCTCTATTTCTCCTTAGCTGAAAAGTATCCCACAAACCGCGAAGGGACGCAGCCTTCAACCTTGCCGTTCTCAATAAGAACAAACCCCATTTAAGAAGCTTCAAATCGCCTTAAAACACAAGAAACGATCGATTTCATTCAACAACCTCGCCTACCATCAGGCGATTTGAAGAAAGTTTCCAATTCACAATTTCTCCACTTAGGTATAATCGGCACAAGGCATTGTTCTCAAGAAAGATAGACCCTGAAAAACGGGGCCATCTTGAAGAGAAAGGATTACTTATGAAGAAAAAACTCGTTGCGGTTTTTGCAGCAGCTTGCTGCGCCGCCCTGGCTCTCGCGCTCACCGGCTGCGGTTCCCAGGCAAAGCAGAACGTTGAACTGCAGATTTTCGCCGCAAACTCGCTTTCCAAGGCAATGGAGGACGTTCAGAGCCTCTACACCCAGGATCACTCCAACGTCACCTTCAAGGACACCCAGTACCTGTCCTCCGGCGAGCTTAACGAGCAGCTCGAGAGCGGCGCTTACGCCGACATCCTGATCAGCGCCTCCAACTCCAAGATGGACGACGCTGAGGCTGCTGGCCTGATCGATTCGGACACCCGCTTCAAGATGTTCTCCAACGACCTGGTTATCGTTGCTGCCGAGGACTCCAAGATCTCCGAAGTCACCCTGAAGGAAGCAGCTTCCGGCAAGTACACCGTCGCCATCGGTGACGCATCCGTCCCCGCAGGCAACTACACCAACCAGGCTCTCTCCACCGTTGGCGCCTTCAACGACCCCGACGGTAAGACCGGTGCCGACTCCACGGGCGTTGCCAAGGAAGGCACCACCGGCTATGAGGGCACCAAGCTCGAGGGCAAGGTCAACCAGCAGAAGTCCGTCGGTGACGTCTGCGAGCAGGTTTCCTCCGGCGCTGTTGACCTGGCATTCGTCTACACCTCCGACGTTTACCGCTTCGACGGTGTGAAGATCGTCTGCACCGTTCCCGCCGACACCCACAAGGCAATCGTCTATCCTTGCGCTATCACCGCTCAATCCGAGCAGTCCGAAGCTGCTAAGGAATTCATCGAGTGGGCAACCACCGACGAGAAGGCCATCGCCAAGTGGCAGGAGTGGGGCTTCGAGCTCGTTTCCGAATAGGACAAGCTAAGCCCAACGCGTTTTCAACGCACCCTACCAGGGGGCGGATGGATAGCCCCATCCGCCCCCTCTTTTTAAGCTCGCCTACGCAAAGCGCCGGCCTGGCCAGATAAGCTGCATACAAGCACGACGAAAGGAAGAGGCAATGCGCGCGCTTCCCTTTTACCTGAAACAAGCAACCCTTCTTGCCCTCGGGCTGAGCCTTGTCCTTAGCTTCCTTGCGCCGGGGCTGCTTGTCGGACAGGCGACGTGCGCCCGCAGCGCTTGGGCCGATACTGCCATAACCCCGAGCGACTCCGACCAGGCAACCAGTAGCACCACCGCAGCCGGTGACGAAGAGGGCTCCGCGCAGGCCACCAACGCCGACGTGGTAATGGACAAAGCCGAGGACGCCGCAGCAATCGACGGCGTCGCCTTCGCCTTTGACTCATTCAGCCGCGCGCAAGTCGGCAGCAATCGCATGGATGGCGGAAAATACGTCGGCTACAGCTTCTACAACGCGAGCGAGGCCGGCCGCCTGGAGCTCGTCGTCGTGGATGGCGCAGCCTACGTCCATTACGACAAGGCAAGCGCGCAAGCCGCCGGTTTCGACCAAAGCTCCGATGCCGATGTAGCAAGCCTGAAGGCGATGCTTGTCGCGCTCGACACCGCCAACGCCAAGGGTGGCAAGCTCCTGTCTTCCATCGACAGCTGGACCTTCACCACCAAAGATCAGGTAAAAAAAGGCAAGATGCTTATCAAGTTCGACCAAGAGCTGAAGAAGGGGCAATTCTACACGGTGGTCGTGGGCACCGACGGCTCGGACATCAGTTCCAAGACCTCACCCAACCACGTTGACATCACCTTCTGCGACTCCGCCCGCCTGGCACCGGAATCCGAAGTCGCCGTGATCGAAGCCTCGACGGGCATCGCCGCCCTTATCGAGTTCCTTGGCTCGGTGAACCTGAGTCCCTTGTGGGTCACCCTCAAAACCAGCCTGACTGCAATCGTGTTCGTGTTCATCCTCGGCCTGATCGCAGCATACTTCACGCTCAAGATCCCCGATCGCGCCAAGGACATCTTCGACTCGGTGTTCACCATTCCCATGGTTCTGCCGCCGACAGTCTGCGGCTTTTTGCTGCTGCTGGCCTTCAGCCGCAACACCGCCATCGGCCAGTGGTTCATCGACATCGGCTTCCCGCTGGTGTTCAGCTGGCAGGCAACCGTCATCGCCGCGGTGGTCGTGGCCTTCCCGCTGATGTACCGAAGCGCACGCGGCGCCTTCGAGAGTCTTGACCAAAACATGCTCGACGCCGCCCGCACCCTTGGCTGGAGCGAGCCGCGCATCTTCTTCAAGCTGATGTTGCCCCTGGCCTGGAGCAACATCGCCTCGGGCACCGTGCTCTCGTTCGCGCGTGCCTTGGGCGAGTTCGGCGCAACCTTGTTCCTTGCAGGCAACTACGTGGGCGTCACGCGAACAATCCCCATCGCCATCTACTTCGAATGGATCAACGGCAACATCGAGGTGGCGATTTTCTGGACGATCGTCATCATCATCTTCAGCTTCATCGTCATCCTGTTCATTAACCTGTGGGGCCGCCGCACCACCAAATATCGTCGTCAGGAGATCGACCAATGAGCCTAGTCGTCGACATCAAAAAGAACTTCAAAACCTTCACGCTCGATGTCTCCTTCGAAGCAGGCAACGAAACGCTTGGTTTTTTGGGCGCCTCCGGTTGCGGCAAAAGCCTGACGCTGCGCTCCATCGCCGGTATCGAAACCCCCGACGAAGGCAAGATCATCGTAGATGGCGAGGTCTATTTCGATCGAGCGCCCGGCAAGCGCCCCCGCGTCAACCTGACGCCGCAGCAACGTAAGACCGCCATGCTCTTCCAGAACTACCAGCTGTTCCCCAACCTGACCGTGGCCCAAAACATCACGGCCGGGCTTTCGCGGGATGTCTCGAAAGAAGAAGCCGCACGAGTTATCGAGGCGCAACTTGCGCGCTTCGGGCTGCAGGGCAAGGCCAAGCGCTACCCCGCACAGCTCTCGGGCGGTCAGCAGCAACGCGTCGCCCTGGCACGCATGCTCGCCGCACGCCCCAACATCCTGATGCTCGACGAGCCCTTCAGCGCGCTGGACTCCCACATGAAAAGCGCGCTCGAGCAAAATCTTTTAGGCTTGTTCGAAGAATTCGGCGGCACCATCCTCTACATCTCTCACGACATCGACGAAGCCTTCAGATTCTGCGACCGCATTGCCGTCGTCGAAGACGGCCATATCGAGGAGATCAGCAGCAAGCAAGACCTAGTGAGCTCCCCGAAAAGCCTTGCCTCCATCAAGCTTTCCGGCTGCAAAAACACTACGCCCGTGAAGCGCATCGACGAGCACCATGTTGCGCTGCTCGACTACGGCATCACCGTCGAGTGCGACCAAGCCGTGCCCCAAGACGCCGCCTACTACGGAGTTCGAGCCTTCTACATCGAGCAGGCCAGCCAGCCCGGCCCCAACGTTTTCCGCGCACGCTGCGACAGGGTCTCCGATGCACGCTTCGACCGCACGGTCATGCTTTCCTTCGTGGATGCTGACCCCGAACTGCAAGCGCTCGCCGCCAAGAAAAAAGGTTCCGCCCCCGCCGGCGAGGAAAAGAAGAGCTTGTTCGGCCGCAAAAGCAAGTGCGTCAGCGATGCTCAGGCAAAACCTGCCCCCGAAACGGACGATCACTCCATGCGCTTTTTGCGCACGCATCTGCAATGGCGCATCGACAAGCTGGCTTGCAACAAACTGCCCGAAGAAGGCGATGAGGTCTTAGTACGCATCCCAAGCGACCGCGTGTACCTGGTTAACCACTAGTTGGCGAACGTGAATTATTCTTCCAACCGTTAACGCGGCTGAAACATGGGACAATGAAGAAAGCGCAGTTTAGCTAAGCCTTAATCCCCTCGAGAGCCAAAAAAAGGCTTAAGCTCATACAAACGCAATCCGTCCGTGGCTCAGCTGGGAGGTAGCAATGAAAGACGCCTACGCGCGCACCATCGATTACCTTCGCATCTCGCTTACCGACCGCTGCAACCTACGCTGCGTGTACTGCATGCCCGAGGAAGGCGTGCCACCTCTGTGCCATGAGGAAATCCTGCGCATGGAGGAATTCGCGCAGATCGTGCGCGTGGCCGCCAAGATGGGCATCAAACACGTACGCCTGACCGGCGGCGAGCCCCTGGTGCGCAAAGGTATCTGCGACCTGGTGCGCAGCATCAAGGCAACGCCCGGAATCGAAAGCGTGGCCATCACCACCAACGCCACGCTTCTTGCGCGCATGGCGCCCGAGCTCAAGGAAGCTGGTGTCGACCGCGTGAACATATCGCTCGACACCCTGGACGCCGAGCAGTTCCATGCCATCACGCGCCGCGGCAATCTGGCCGATGTCATCGAGGGAATCGAGGCCGCCTTCAAAGTTGGGTTCGACCCTATTAAAATCAACGTCGTTGCTGTTAGACGCTTGAATCAGGACTTCGCTTCCTTCGCGCGCCTTACTATGGAGCGGCCGTTGCACATACGCTTCATCGAGTACATGCCCGTCGGCCACAGCGTCGAGGAAGGCGGCTGCGGTTGGGGCCCCGAAGACGTGATCCCCACCAAAGAGCTTATCCAAACGATCAGCGACGCAACCAAGGAGGCCGGCTTGGGCGAGCTTTTGCCCGCAGGCACCGACCGACCCTTGGGCTGGGGTCCGGCAAACTATTACGAGCTTGAAGGCGCCCAAGGAACTATCGGCTTCATCTCGAGCGTTTCCAACCATTTTTGCGCAAGCTGCAACCGCCTGCGTCTAACCGCCGACGGGCGCATACGCCCCTGCCTGTTCGGCGATGAGGAATTCGACATCAAAACCGCGCTGCGCACGGAAGGTCCCGATGCCGCTGGGCGCGTTCTTGAACAGGCGCTATCCCATAAACCCGAAAGCCACCATCATCGCGTGGGCACCGCCCGCATGATGAGCCAGGTAGGAGGCTAGTATGTCAGTAGACGGACTTACCCATCTGAACGAAAGAGGCGAGGCACATATGGTCGATGTGTCTGCCAAAAGAGACACGCGGCGCATCGCCTCGGCCGAGGCGCGCATCTTCATGCAGCCCGAAACGCTTGCAGCCATCACCGGAGGAAGCATCCCCAAAGGCGATGTTTTGGCAACGGCGCGCATCGCCGGCATCATGGCAGCCAAAAACACCAGCTCGCTTGTCCCCTTGTGCCACCCGCTCATGCTCACCAGCATCGATGTCGTCTGCGAGCCCTTCGGCGCCGGCGCTCCCACCGCTGTTAGCAAAAACGATCAGGCCGAGCACAGTGGATGCGGCATCCATATCATCGCCACC
>CAVAUO010000053.1:0-10642 GCA_963591685.1 Escherichia coli | reverse complement strand
AGGGTGAAAACCCATTCCTAAACCGTGCGGCGGTGGTTCGAGTCCACTCGGGGGCACCACTGAACTTAGATCTGGCCTGGATTATTTCAGGTCAGATTTTTTGTTTCCGAGCCCTTCTTCCAAACTGTTTGATGCGCAGGGCTTCTACTTACTGGCTGAGTCTTTATCCAAAATCGGCGAGACTTCTTAAAGGGTATCCCGGGCAGCAGACGTATGGCAGGCGTAAGAGCGTTGCTGATTCTTGCGAATTGTTTGCTGTTTCGGAATTTTGTTAACTGAAAGTTCCTTTTTTGGTTAAATGAATTTATCGTTTTTGGTTAAACGGAAATGCCTTTTTTGGTTAATTAAACTGTAAGACCCCAGGTGAGGGATGGTTATGGCTGATTATATCCCACGACTTATCGATGCAAAGCTTGAAGAGAAATTAGCAACTTTTGGGGCTGTTTTGATTAGGGGTCCCAAGTGGTGCGGTAAAACAACAACTGCGGCCAAGCATTCTGACTCAAAGCTTATGTTGGCCGATCCTGCAAACAATTTTGCGGCAAGAACGCTTGCGAATATAGAGCCTTCGATAGCCTTAGAGGGGGATAATCCAAGGTTGATTGACGAATGGCAAGAAGTCCCTAAGCTCTGGGACGCCGTACGATTTGAATGCGACAAAAGGGCAACCACAGGGCTTTTTATCCTTACTGGATCCGCTACGCCCAATGATAAAAATGCTCCGATGCATAGTGGGGCTGGCAGAATTTCTAGAATAGACATGGGTACCATGTCCCTATTTGAGCTTGGAGTATCTTCTGGCAAAGTTAGCCTTGCTGGGTTATTTGAAGGGCAAACGTATTCAGCTGCAAGTTCATTGGGCTTAAAAGATATAGCCGAACTTGTAGTTCGGGGCGGTTGGCCATCAGCGATCGGCAAGACAACGCAGCAGGCTTCTAGCATGGCAAGCGATTATATTGAAACCGTATGCGAGACTGACGTTTCGTCGATTGACGGTTTACGTCGAGACCCAGAAAAAGTGAGAAGCCTTATTAGGTCGTTGGCTAGAAACGAATCTTCTCTCGTGAGTGAGAAGACAATAGTTGCCGATATGGCTGGTATGGCATCACGTCAAACGGTGTCGGTTTATAGGTCGATTCTTTCAAGGCTCAACTTTACGAGTGACATTCCTGCATGGGATCCAGCGATTAGAGGAAAAGTAAAGCTGAGAAGCGTAAAGAAGACTCATTTAGCGGATTCTTCCTTGGCTGCTGCTGCTCTAGGAGCAAATGAGAGTTCCCTCTTAAAAGACCCTAAAACCTTGGGATTGCTATTTGAATCTCTTGTGCTGCATGATCTTATCGTGTATTCATCCGTGATTGGTGCGAGCGTAAGTCATTATCATGACGCGGATGATCTAGAGGTTGACGCGATTGTTTCAAAGGCCAATGGTGAATGGGTTGCCATAGAGGTAAAGCTTGGCTTGGAAGGCATTGATGCGGGCGTTAAAAATCTAAAGAAGCTTGATGAGAAAATGATTAAAGCAGGGAATGAACCCGCATCAAGAAAATGTGTGATTGTTGGCTTTGGCACCCCTGCCTATGCAACAGAAGAAGGCATCCAAATCATCCCGATTGATACGTTAGCGCCGTAATTTAGTCTTGTTGTGTTTGGTTGCGGAATGCGCTTTGGGTATCTGACGTTTTGTGGCGAGCGTCAATTTGCTAGGGAATCTAAACTACGCAATTGCAGTGATTGATGTATTGGAAATTTCATTAATCTTGATAGATTTCAACATCACCATCTGCATAAGCGGCCTTTACCCATTGGTTTACCCTGTAACCGAGCAAATTTTTTGCGGACACTTTAATGTGGGCATAATAGCCATAATCATTCGACCACTTTAATTTGTATTTTTTAATTTTTGCTGTCTTTGGGCGCCAACAGGCTTTTTTGCACGCGCGCTTAGCGGCTTTTTTAAAGTTCGCTTGAGAGTGCACTTTACTGCAGGGGATTTTGTAGGTTTTGCCGCTGACCTTGTACTTAATTGCTACTTTGCCTGTTTTTGTAAACTTTATCGCTTTCCCCTTTTTGAGTATCTTGTAGCCTTTTCCTTTTATGAATTTCCCATCTTTATCTTTGATTGATGAAGAGTAATTTAGGGAATTTTTATAGAGCTTATTGATTGAATAGGTCTTACCCTTGAAGAGGTCATCGCATTTAGACGTGGTGAGCTTGCTAAATCCTTTTACGGTAATGGTGAAAGTTTCCGAATATTCCTTAGTGTGGGTTTCGTAGGAGCTATCAAGATAGGAGCTGTAGTGAGTGACTGTAACCTCTGCTGTTCCGGCTCCTCGAGCATAACCAATGCATCTTGAAGATGAATCTAAATCGGAATCTTCGTCGGTTGTATCCAGATATTTAATAGCGAAAACCGACTCATTAGATGATTCCGCGTAGCAGTCCTGGCTGGTGTCATCTAAGTAATTGGTGAAACTTTCACCTAGCACCTTGGAAGCTCCGATGCCCATTGTTAAAGCCCAACCTTGGGTGGCAAAGATGCAAGAGATTAGAATGCTTAATACGGAAAGGGCAACTAATTTTTCGAGCATTCTTATAGCCATAGATACCACCGCCTTTTTTCGGATTTTACCAGGCAATATCGACTTTAATGAAACGATGCACGAGCAGGCTGTAGATCATGAACCGGAATTTGGTTAACTGAAAGTTCCTTTTTTTGGTTAAGTGAAAATGCTGTTTTTGGTTAAATGGATAATGAAAATACTAACTGACCTGGTGATATTCTAGTCGGTCTGCATAGGGCAAAAAAGGTTGAAAAAGCCGGGAAACCCGCGAAAATCAACCCAGGGATTAGCCCTCAAACCCCGTGTCTTCGATGCGGCCTTTGCCGTCGGCTGCGGTGGTGGCCAACTCGTCGCAGCGTTCGTTCTCGGGGTGTCCGGCATGACCTTTAACCCAGGTGAAGCTCACCTGATGCGGAGCCTTGGCGTTCAACAAGCGCAGCCAAAGATCCTTGTTCTTCACAGGCTCCTTTTTGGCGTTTTTCCAGCCCTTTTTCTGCCAGCCATCGATCCAATTTTTATTGAAGGCGTTGACGACGTACTGGGAATCGGTGACGACCGTGATCTTGCAGGGGCGCTTGAGCGCCTCCAGGCCGGCGATAACGCCCATCAGTTCCATACGGTTGTTGGTGGTGTTGTTGTAGCCTTGCGAAAGCTCCTTGACGTGAAGCTTTCCTGCGGAGTCAACGAAGTGCATGACGGTGCCAAAGCCGCCAGGCCCGGGATTGCCGCGCGAGGATCCGTCGGAGTAGAGCGTCACTTCCGTCATTTGCAGGCCCCTTCGATCGTTGCTTTGAGCTCGTCCATGCCGTCGCCTTTTTCGGAGCTGGTGATGATCATGGGAATATCGGCGCCAAGGCCAAGCTGTTTACGGATGGCGTCGCGCTGGCGGAACTGCTGGCTGCGGGAGAGCTTGTCGGCCTTGGTTAAGGCAATGCAGAAAGGCAGCTCGGTGCTTTTAAGGAACTCGACCATTTGCTCGTCGAGCTTGCTCGCCGCATGGCGGATGTCGATCAGGCTTACCACCAGGGCGTAGTAGCGGTATTGATCGAAGTAGCCGTTGATCATCTCGGCCCAGCGGGCCTTCTCGCTCTTGGACACCTGCGCGTAGCCGTAGCCGGGCAGGTCGATGAAGTCCTCTTTACCGTTGCTGAAGAAGTTGATGGTGCTGGTTTTGCCGGGCTTGCTGGAAACCTTGGCAAGCTTCTTACGATTGAACAGGCGGTTGATCAGCGACGACTTGCCGACGTTGGATCGTCCGACGAAGCTGACCTCCGGCCGCAGCGATTCGGGAATTTGCTGGCTGGTGCCGTAGGCGGCCTTGAATTCGATGTTCTTAAAATCCATGTACGCTCCTGGCGTGGTGGTTCGATCTGTTCGCTCTGGCTCGCAGGCGCCGCAACTTGGGTTGCGGCCGATTTCGCGCGCGGCTTAGGTTGGTCTGCCTGGATGGCCTATGTGTCCAAGCTTCGCGAACGTGTTGCGGGCATGGAGCCGCTGGTTTGCCGCTGCGTGGGTTTTCCATGATACCAACTAGGCCAGCATCTTCGCGTTCATAAGTTTCTTTACCATGATGAAAGCAGAAAGAACCTAAAGGAACCGCATGGACCCTACCACACTGATAGATAGAGCTACCGACGTTTGGGAGAAGCACATGGTTGCTTTCCTGGGCAATGACATTGTTGCGCGCATCGTCATGGCCGCGATAATCGCCTTGATCACCGTTTGGGTAACCCACCTTGTTATCAGGGCGGTTAACAAGGCGCTGAGGAAAAACGACAGCCCCCTTGCCGACGTCTCCATCTTCGACAAGGTGATCAGGGTCGCGCTCTACTTCGTAGGCTTCTGCATCATTTTGGACGCCTGCTTGGATGTCAACATCACGGCCTTCGTCGCAGCTCTGGGCATCGGCGGCTTGGCCTTGTCGCTGGGTGCGCAGGACACTTTGAAGAACCTCATCGGCGGCGCAACCATCGTGATGTGTAAACTCTATCGCCCGGGCGACAACATCACGATCGGCGGGCAGACGGGTGTCGTGCGCGACATCGGCTGGCGCCAGACGGCCATCATCAACCGCACTGGCGAGGTCGTATTTGTGCCGAACTCCAACGCCTCCACCAGCACTATCGTCGTTACCGCGCCACTGGAGAAATCGCAGGTTTCTTTCATCGTGGCCAACGATCGCGATTTGAACGAGCTGGCTAACGAGATAGCCGCTGCTGCTGGGCGTGCGGTGGCCTCCTTGGCAAAGGTGGAAAAGGCTCCCGTCGTCCAGTTCTCCGAAATCACTGCGGATGGCGCTCGTGGCAAGGTGATCGTCTGGAACGATCGCGGTGATTTGGCGCTTGAAATCGCCGACGCCATCACGCGCGCGATCAATCCCATCGTGCGCTAGGGCCTTTCTGCTCGTCAGCGTGCAAAAACTATTCAGCACCGCCTTTTCCCTGCTCGGGAGCCTGCACCCTTTATTGGAGCTCAGGCCCTTCGGTCCCTTTCAGCCGAACGGGTTCTTTCGTCCATTTGCCACTGTTTTTCGTATTTGCCCTGTATGTCACGTCATGCTCGCTACTCTGTTGTTTTAATTAAATTAAACAAGCGTCGATAAACCTGAATGGATTTACCTACGGCAGCAGGAAAGAGGGGCCATGAAGATTGGCATTCCCAAAGAATGGCAGGGAGTGAAAACACTCGTCGCGGCCACGCCCGACACGGTGGAAAAGCTTATAAAGCTTGGTTTCAGCGTGTGCGTTGAGTCGGGTGCGGGCACGGCGGCAAACTATCCGGATGATCACTATGTGCGCGCAGGTGCTGAAGTGGTATCGGGTGCGGAGGTTTGGGCGTCCGACGTCGTCACCGCTTTGGATGCACCGACCGAGCAGCAGATTGCGCAGATGAAGGCAGGCGCCACCTTGGTGAGCCGCCTTAACCCGAGCGCGAACCCGGAGCTCATCGAGCGTTTGGCTAAACAGGGCATTACCGCGCTTGCGATGGACATGGTTCCGCGCATCTCGCGAGCTCAGTCGCTCGACGTTCGTTCCTCCATGGCGAACGTGGGCGGTTACCGCGCGGTCGTCGAGGCTGCTGCGCATTTCGGCCGTCTGTTCGGCGGGCAGGTGACGGCGGCGGGCAAGATCGCTCCCGCCAAGCTCTACGTCATTGGCGTCGGTGTTGCGGGTCTGGCCGCCATCGGTACGGCAAAATCGATGGGCGCAATCGTTCGCGCGACGGACGTTCGCCCCGAGGTGGCCGACCAGGTTGAATCTCTTAACGCGGAGTTCGTGCCCATCCCCGTTGTGCAGCACTCCGAAGACGGCTACGCCAAGGAAATGACGGCCGATCAGGCAAAACTTGCAAACAAGGTGTACGCCGAGCAGGCCGCCGAAGTCGACATCGTCATCACTACCGCCCAAATTCCGGGCAAGCAGCCTCCTTTGCTCCTTGACGCCGAAGCAGTTGCGGGCATGCGTCCCGGCTCGGTGATCGTCGATATGGGCGCCAACGAGAAGGGCGGCAACTGCGCGCTCACGCAGGCGGGCAGGGTCATCACCACCGAAAACGGCGTCACGATCATCGGCTACACCGATTTGCCCAGCCGTTTACCCGGCCAGGCTTCGCAGCTTTACGGTCAGAACATCGTCAACTTCTTCAAGTTGGTGACCCCTGAAAAGGACGGGGAGCCTATCTACGATCAGAACGACGAGGTTGTGCGTGGCGTTACGGTAGTGCTTGATGGGCAGGTGTGCTGGCCGCCCCCTGCGGTGAAGGTCTCGGCCGCGCCCAAGCAACAGGATGCTTCAACGGCAAACGTTCAAGAATCGAGCTCTGACCTCACCGACAAGCCCGCACCCAAGAAGAGGTCCGCTTTTGCTCGTCATTGGTGGAAGGTCTTGGCCGCGCTGCTGGGCGCCGCGCTCATTTTGGCCGCCCCTGCCGAGATGACCAGCCACTTCATCGTTTTCGAGCTTGCGTGCGTGGTCGGCTTCTATGTCATTACCAACGTGACGCATGCGCTCCACACGCCCTTGATGTCAGTCACCAACGCGATCTCGGGCATTATCATCGTCGGCTCCCTTACCCAGATAGGCTCGGACAGCCCCGTTATCGCCGCCGTCGCCTTTGTTGCCGCGCTTCTGGCCTCCATCAACATCTTCGGTGGTTTTTTGGTTACACATCGCATGCTGGGAATGTTCCGTAGGAGCTCTGAGGATTAATGGATTTGATGCAAATGAGTTTCAACGCAAGCGCCGGTGCGCTTGATTTCCTGGGCCATGTCGAGCAGCTGGCCTACCTGCTGGCGGCGCTGCTGTTCATCCTGGCCTTAGCCAACCTGTCCAAACAGAAAACCGCGCAACTAGGAAACTACCTGGGAATTTGCGGTATGGTTATCGCCCTTGTCTCGGTGATCGTCGTGTCGGTTGCCAACGATGAGCGCGCCGCCGTCCTTGCCATCGTGCTCATCGTCTTCGCCATGGCCATCGGCGCCGCGATAGGCGTGTGGCACGCGGTCAAGGTTCAGATGACCGAGATGCCCGAGCTGGTTGCCAAGCTGCATTCCTTCGTCGGCTTGTCGGCCGTGTTGGTGGGCTACAACTCCTTCTTCGCCAATCCCGGTGCCGAAGGTGCTTCCTCGGCGTTTCACATGGGCGAGGTGGGGCTTGCCGTGTTCATCGGTGCGGTCACCTTCACGGGTTCGATCGTCGCCTACCTTAAATTGTCGGGGAAGATTTCAGGCAAGCCGCTTACGCTTCCCGGCCGCAACCTCATCAACCTGGTCATGCTCGTGGCAAGCATCGCTTTGATCGCCTGGTTCATCACGACCCGCAGCGTCGAGGCAGGGCTTGTCCCCTTGGCCATCCTTACCGCAATCTCGCTGGTGCTGGGCGCGCATTTGGTGCTCGCCATCGGTGGCGGCGACATGCCCGTCGTGGTTTCGATGCTCAACTCGTACTCGGGCTGGGCAGCTGCGATGGCCGGCTTCACCCTTGGCAACGACCTGCTCATCATCACGGGCGCGCTCGTGGGTTCCTCGGGCGCCTACCTTTCTTACATCATGTGTCAGGGTATGAACCGCTCCTTCGTGTCGGTTATCTTGGGCGGCTTCGGTAACGGGGCCTCTTCGGCGCCGTCTGAGGCCAAGGATTACGGCGATTACACCGAGACCACAGCCGAGGAAGTGGCCGAGCTGCTCAAGCGCTCCAAGCGCGTCGTCATCACACCGGGTTACGGCATGGCGGTGGCGCAGGCGCAGTTCCCCGTCGCCGATCTGACGAAGCGTCTGATGGCGATGGGCGTGGACGTGAAGTTCGGCATCCATCCCGTGGCTGGCCGTATGCCTGGCCACATGAACGTGCTTTTGGCCGAGGCCAACGTCCCTTACGATTGCGTCTACGAGATGGACGAGATAAACGACGATTTCGCCGATGTGGACACCGTGCTGGTCATCGGCGCCAACGACACCGTGAACCCGAGCGCCTCCGAGGCCGATTCGCCCATCGCGGGCATGCCCGTCCTCCACGTTTGGGAAGCTCACGAGGTCATCGTGTTCAAACGCTCCATGGGCAACGCCGGCTACGCGGGTGTGCAGAACCCTCTCTTCTTCAACAAGAACACCAAAATGCTCTTGGCGGACGCCAAGGCGAGCGTCGACGCCATCAACGCCGCGCTTTAGTTGCGCAGCCGGCGGCTTAGGGTAGGCCGCCGGCTTGAGCGCTTTGATTGCGGGCCACGACGGCCTGCGCCCCTGAGGCGTCCGCGCGTCGGTGCCTAGCCTCGGGCGCTGCGCCTGCGCCTCGGCGCCCCAGTTTGGACATCGCGCCTTCCGGAGCGGCTTGTCTAAGGTTCCAAGTAAATACTGCATGAAGCAAAGCGGGGGAGGCCGAAAAGCGCTTCCCCTCTTTGTTATCATGGGCAGGTATTCTTTCAGCCTTGTTTGCGGGCACATCGTTTGCAGGCAAGGTCAAGCGCTTTCAAGAAGGAACAGCATATGACTCAACACGTTACCGAGTCCGACGTGCGCGGCATTGCCGAGTACGCACGCATCGGGCTGAACGATGACGAGGTCGTCCAGATGACGGTCGACCTGAACAACGTCATCGATACCCTAAAGCCCATTACCGAGTACGACCTTGAAGGGGTCGAGCCCACCTTCCATCCCATCGGCGATCTGTCCAACGTGATGCGCGAGGATGTGGAAGTGGAAGGCTTTAGCCAAGAAGTAGCTCTGTCCAACGCCCCCAAGCAGCAGGACGGCCAGTTCCTCATTCCCTCCATCTTGGGTGAAGGCGGTGATCGCTAATGACGGCTTTCGGTTCCATGGACGTCGCTTCCATCCAGTCCGGGCTTACCAGCAAGGAATTCAGTGCTCGCGAGCTTGCCGAGGCTTCGCTTGCGCGCGTCGAGGCAAGCGATGAAAAGGTGCACGCCTTTCTTGAAGTGACCCGCGACCTGGCACTGCGCGCCGCCGATAGGGTGGACGCCGCGGTTGCTTCCGGCAACCTGCTGGCCGCCGGCCCCCTTGCCGGCGTCCCCGTTGCCTTCAAGGACAACATGAACCTTGAGGGCACGCATACCACCTGTTCCTCACGCATGCTTGAAAACTACGTGAGCCCCTATACCGCAACCTGCGTGGCGCGCATCATCGATGCCGGCGGTATCCCTCTGGGCAAAACTAACATGGACGAGTTCGCCTTCGGCTCCTCCACCGAGACCTCCGCGTTCGGTTGCACCAGCAACCCGTGGGATTTGGGTCGCGTTCCCGGCGGTTCCTCCGGCGGCTCCGCTGCCGCTGTCGCCGCTGGTCAGTGCACTATTTCGCTGGGTTCCGACACCGGCGGCTCCATCCGTCAGCCTGCAAGCTTCTGCGGCGTTGTGGGTATTAAGCCTACTTACGGCACGGTCTCTCGTTACGGCGTGGTCGCCTTCGGTTCCTCGCTCGACCAGGTTGGCCCCTTTGCGCGCAACGTGCGCGATGCCGCTTTGGCCATGAACGCTCTTGCCGGCCGTGATGTGCTCGATTGCACCAGCCAAGACGTCACCACCGACTTCCTTGCCAACCTGGGCGAAGGCGTGAAGGGCATGCGCATCGGCGTTGTCCGCGAGTTCATGGAGGCCGAGGGCCTGCAGCCCGAGGTTAAGGCCAAGGTCGCCGAGGCTATCGCCAAGCTCGAGGAAATGGGCGCCGAAATCGTTGAGGTTGAGTTGCCCAACGCACACGCCGCCATCTCCGCTTACTACGTGCTCGGCCCCTGCGAGGCCTTCAGCAACCTGGCTCGCTTCGATTCGGTGCGTTACGGCTACTGCGATCCTGGCCATAAGGATTTGGGCGGTCAGTACGAGGCAAGCCGTTCCAAGGGCTTCGGCGCCGAGGCGCGCCGCCGTATCATGCTCGGCAGCTACCTGCTCTCCAGCGGCGTGTACGACAAGTACTACTATCCCGCGCAGCAGGTTCGTACTCTCATCACCAAGGACTACACCGAGGCCTTCGAAAAGGTTTCCTGCATCATCGCGCCCGCCGCGCCGCGCACGGCCTTCAAGTTCGGCGAGATTTCGGAACCCGCCGAGATGTACCTGTCCGACATGTACACCATCAGCATCAACATCGCCGGCAACGGCGGCATGTCGATGCCCATCGGTCTGGGAGCCGAAACGGGCATGCCCGTGGGCACTCAGCTGATCGCCCCGCCCTTCAAGGACGAGAACATGCTGCGCGTGGCCGCGGCGCTCGAGTCCGTTTACGGCGCAGCACCCGTTGCCCCCGCCTTCGCCGATGGAAAGCTTGGTGAGTAAGCATGAAGAAGCTTGAAGAAGTTCTGAAAGATTGGGAAGCCGTCATTGGCCTTGAGGTTCACGCCGAGCTGACCACCCTGAACACCAAGATGTTCTGCGGCTGCAAGCTCGAGTTCGGCGCCGAGCCCAACACCCACACCTGCCCGGTGTGCCTGGGCTTGCCCGGTGCTCTGCCCGTCCCCAACAAGGCCGCCATCGAGAGCATCGTCTTGGCGGGTCTGGCCACCAATTGCGACATCGAGAAGCATTCGATGTTCTACCGCAAGAACTATATGTATCCCGACATGGCCAAGAAC
>CAVAUO010000052.1:0-11282 GCA_963591685.1 Escherichia coli | reverse complement strand
CTCTTTGACCTCAACATGCGCGATGCGGCCAAGGATACCGTTCACGAAGCGAGGAGAATCGTCCCCACCGAACTTTTTGGCGAGGTTAACCGCTTCATTGATGGCGACAGAAACGGGGATTTCGTCCATGAAAAGTGTTTCGTAGGTGGCCAAACGCAGAATGGAGCGATCGACGGATGGCATACGATCGAGCGACCAGTTGTTGCTCGCATCCGAGATGCGTTTGTCGAGTTCGGCTTTCTTCTCGGTGATGCCGGAAAGAAGGCCGCGACCGTAGTCGTCGAGAAGGCGCGTGTCCTGGGAAAGAAGATCTTGCTCCACAAGCTCGAGAGGCTCTTTGTCGACCATGTCTGCTTGATAGAGAACTTGCACGACGTATGCTCGTTGCGAGCTGCGCTTGTTGTAGTTAACGCCCATGGGCTAATCCTTGAAGATGACACCGTCGACGGTGACATCGACGCGAGAGACGGTAAGTCCAACCTGGGTGAGCACGGCATCGCTGACGGCGGTACGCACCTGATCGGCGAGTTCGTCCAGGGGACGACCGTACAAAACCGTGATGTTCAAACCAACTTCAAGGCTGCCATCTTCAGCAGGATGGAGCTCGACGCCGGCAACTTCTGCTTTGTTTTGAAAAAGAGCAAGGATGCCGGTTGCGGGGTTGCCTACGCTCACGATGCCGTCAACGTCGCGGACGGCGAGGGCGATGATGGTTTCGACCACGCCCGGCGCGATGGCCATCCCCTCTTTGGAAATATTCGTCATAGGAAGTCCTCCTAGTCAGATGTCAACGAACTGAATGGGCTGATAAACGACAGCCGCTAACTTTGAAGTATACAGTACGGGGCGCCGAAGCGCCCCGAATAGAATCGCTTGTAAGTGAAGACTAGAGACGCTTCACGAAACGACCATCGCGGGAGTCGATCTGAAGAACTTCGCCGACTTCGATGTACATGGGAACCTGGACGACGGCGCCGGTCTCAAGCGTGGCAGGCTTGGTGGAGCCCTGGACGGTATCGCCCTTGAAGCCAGGCTCGGTCTCGGTGACCTCAAGCTCAACGAACATCTGAGGCTCGATGCCGATAAGCTCCTCGCCTGCGTAAATCAGGGTTGCCTCGTCGTTTTCCTTGAGCCACTTGGCGGTCTCACCGACGGTCTCGGCGGGGACGGAGGTCTGCTCGTAGGTGTTGTTGTCCATGAAGTAGTAGTCCATGCCGTCGTTGTAGAGATACTGCATGGAAACGCGCTCCATACGGAAGGACTCGAACTTGACGCCGGAGTTGAAGGTGTAATCTACAACGCGGCCATTGCGGATGTCGCGAAGCTTCGTGCGGACGAAAGCACCGCCCTTTCCAGGCTTTACGTGCTGGGATTCGATGATGGTCCACATCTTGTTGTTGTACTCGATGCCCATGCCGTTGCGGAAGTCAGCGGTAGAAACAGTAACCACGTCATTACTCCTTTTTTCAATGCTTCACCCAAGGGTTGAATGAAGCCCTGTTTAATCACGAATGTCTATTATAACCATCTCATGGGTGGATTGCGTTAAAACCTCGAAGCCTTCTTGGCGTACCACCCCGAAATCCTCCAGGCGCATGCCAAAATCGCCATCAAGGTAAATGCCTGGTTCAACGGTGATGACGACGCCCTCTTCGATCTCGTTGTCATTTTTCCACGAAAGCGCCGGCGACTCATGAATGTCGAGGCCCAGGCTATGGCCTAGGGAGTGTCCCATCTTGTTGGCATAGCCGCCGCGCGCTAAAACCTTCTCGGCGTGGTTGTGCACAAGCGATGCCCGAACTCCAGCCTTCATTTTGGCCTCACACTCCTCGTTTGCTTTGCGTAAAACCCCGAAGGCGTGAGACACATCGTCACTTGGCTCCCCTAGGAAAACGGTACGGGTCATGTCGGAGCAATAGCCGTTAACGCGCGCACCGAAATCCATGACAACAGCATCGCCGGTATTCAGAATTTGCTCGCTAGGCTGAGCATGTGGCGAGGCGGCATGGGGGCCGGCGGCAACGATACTTGGAAAGGCAAGCCCAATAGAGCCGTTCTCGTACATGAAACGGTCGAGCTCGCGCTGAACGTCAAGCTCGCTCATACCTGCTTTGATGAACGAGCAGATATGAGCGAAGGCTTTATCGGTAATGGCTTGCGCCTCGCGCATGTACTCGATTTCCAGCTCGTCCTTGATGGCGCGCAGTTCTTCAACGAAGTTGCTCGTTTCGATCAATTTCACATGCGAGTTTGCGCTTGTCAGCTTCTCCAGGCTATGAAACTCTCGCAAGGAAAGGCTGTCTTCGATACCGATAGCCATTTTTGCCGAGTGGTGTTTAAGATGTTCTTTCAAGAAGAGCTCGAAATGATTTGCCACCGCGTCCGAAACCTCAATCTCGGTTCCTTCGGCAGCACTTCGCATGGCACCCGAATAGCGCGAATCTGTATGGAGTATCGCCCTGTCCGGGAGCACGAGCAATGCGTGGGCCATTTCCTCGTCGAAGACCCCGGTAAAGGCGGTCGCCCAGGCGATGTTGGTAGTTGTTCTGAGGTAAAGCCCATCAAGTTTGGCGTCCCTCATTTTGGCACGAATCTTATGTAAACGAAGCGCACATGCTTCTTTTGCGTCCATCGTCTGCCTTTCCAATTTCAAGCTCTACAGGGATGCCTGCCAAGCTTCAAGATGCTCCAGGATGAATTCAGGCTCCAGGGCCTTGATGCACCAATCCCCTACGTCTTTCGGCAAAACGAAACGCAGTCGGCCGTTGCGCACTTTTTTGTCACCCATCATCAGCTGCAGTAAATACTGGGGATCTGCTTTGAAGGCAATCTCGGGCAGGCCAAGCTTATCGAGAAGTGCGTCTTGAGATTGCACGAAATCGATCGAAGTCCCGATGCTTGCTGCTCCAAGACGAGCGGCAAAACGCATGCCCTGTGCTACGGCATGGCCATGGGAATAAGTCCCATATCCAGCAGCTGCTTCGATTGCGTGAGCCAAGGTATGCCCGTAGTTGAGCGATTCGCGAATACCCATCGTTTCAAGCTGGTCTTGAACGACCACACGAGCCTTGAACGAGACGCAACGGGCAACCGCTTCGGCGGTAAGCTCCTCATCGCGATTTGCAAGAGCGGACGCGTTATCGAGAAGCCAAAAATAGAAATCATCGGAGTCGATAACCGCCGATTTTGCGATTTCTCCGCACCCGCAGGCCCATTCGCGCTCGGGCAGACTGCTCAAAAGCGAGATGTCGGCGCATACATGGACAGGCTGGGTGAAAGTACCGACAAGGTTTTTGCCAGCGGGAAGATTGATTGCGGTCTTGCCGCCAACAGAGGAGTCGACCATGGAAAGCAAGGTTGTGGGCACTTGGACGATTCTCAAGCCGCGCATGAAGGTGGATCCAACGAAGCCCGCAAGGTCACCGATGACTCCCCCGCCCAAGGCGAGGACAAGGGCGCCTCGATCGATTTTAAGCGCCGCAAGCGCCTCCCAAAGCTCGGAAGCGCAGCTAATCGACTTGGATTCTTCGCCTGCATCCACGCTTAACGTGTGGACCTTGTAGCTGGCTTGCTCCAAGGAAGCTTTCGCCTGTTCGGCGTACAAAGGCCCGACAGAGCTATCCGTAACCATGACGATCGTATTGTTGTTCTTATCGAAAGCACGCAGGCGCTCGCCAAGCTTGCCAAGCGCGCCTTTGGCAATTTTAACCTCGTAGGGACTTTCCCCGGGGACGTCGACCAGGATTCTCGTCATATTATTAAGCTTCCTTGATCAGGACGCCGTGCTCAAGAAGGATCTCGGCTATCTCGTTGGAAATCTCGGGGACGCTGCGCCCTTCGGTCTGGACGGCCACGTCTGCGGCGGCTTCGTACTGGGGCGCGCGCTCGACGATGGTCTTACGCGCAGTCTCGAGATTTTTAAACATGGGACGTGAATCGGTGTTGGGGATGCGCGCTGCAGCACCGTCGGCGCTGACAATGAGGTAGACGACGAAGCCATGATCGCGCATGATCTGAGCGTTTTCGGGACGTTTGGTAACCACGCCGCCACCACAGCCGATCAGACGCGGTGCTCGATTGGCAAGGTCTTTGAGGACGTCGGTCTCAAGGTCGCGAAAATATTCCTCGCCGTCTTCAGCGAAGATGTCGGCGATAATGCGGTTTTCTCGCAATTCCAGATACTCATCAGCATCGATGGAAGCCAAGCCGTGCGTAACGGCCAGCTGCTGCGATACGGAAGTTTTGCCAGCTCCCATGAAGCCGATGAAAAACACAGGTTTGGTTAGTTTATACACCGTGCGATGCGTTGTTTCACTCATTGATACTCCTCGAAGAATCTAACGGGACATGGTCTTGAGACGCTGCTTATACGACTCAAGGTTGTGTTTGATGTCGGTCATGTTGTCGCAGCCGAACTTGCGCAAATAGGCTCGAGCAAGGACGAATGCAACCTCCCCTTCCGCAACGACGCCGGCTGCGGGAACGGCACACACGTCGCTGCGTTCTTTGGATGCTTTGGCGGGCTCAAGCGTGTCAAGGTTGACAGTCTCGAGCGGGGTGTTCATCGTCGGAATCGGCTTCATGGCCACGGTCATCACAAGAGGCATGCCATTTGTCATGCCGCCTTCGAGCCCGCCAGCGTTGTTGCTACGGCGAGTGAAACCGTGCTTGTCGTTCAAAAGGATTTCGTCGTGGACCTTGTTGCCCGGACGGTAGGCCGACTCGAAGCCAAGTCCAAATTCGACGCCTTTCATGGCTTGGATACCGAATAGCGCAGCTCCCAACTGCGAGGTAAGGCGCTCCGGACCCGATTCATAACCGCCGAGGCCGGGCACCAAGCCAGTGACCACAACCCTGAAGGTTCCGCCAAGGCTCAGACCTTGCTCTTTGGCGTCATCAATGGCTTTTTTCATGCGTTTGGTGGCATCGGTATCGGGGCAGCGTACCTCGGATAGCTCGATATCCAGGGGTGAGTAATGCACGCAATTCATCATCGGATCTTCTTCGACGAATTCGGCATCGCCAATGGAGGTGACGTAGGAGAAGATTCCAACGCCGAGCTCGGCCAAAAACTCGCGCGCGATGCCCGAGCAGGCGACGCGAATCGCGGTTTCGCGTGCGCTTGAGCGCTCGAGAATGTTGCGGCAATCGTCCATGTCGTTTTTCAGGACGCCAAGCAAATCCGCATGACCGGGCCGCGGCGTAACCTCGCGCACAAGATTCGCAGGAGGCTCGCCCGTCACTGCCATACGTTCCGTCCAGTTTTCCCAGTCTTTGTTTTTAATCTGTATGGCGATAGGGCTGCCAATGGTTTTCCCGAAGCGCATGCCCGATAAAATGGAAGCGGTGTCTTTTTCGATTTTCTGCCTTCCGCCACGACCGTAGCCGCTTTGCCTTCGGGCGAGATCGGCGTTGATGTTGTCGAGGCTGATGGAAAGACCCGCTGGCACATTCGAGACGATGCCGGTGAGGGCCGGTCCGTGGGATTCACCCGCTGTTACGTATTCCATGATGAAAACTTTCGTTGTGATGTTTTGTATGGAGATTATAACGAATTGGAAAGACTTTGAGCCTGCGCTTCGTTAGCGGAATGTCTAAGGGATTCTACGGGATAAGAGCCTAGTATCGCTCTTTCCGCTTTACGAACGAGTAGAGTGTGCTTGAGGTCTTCCTTGGCCAAAGGAACAACCAAGTACGAACTCATGCCTATCGCATTGGCCCCCCATACGTCGGTACTGAGCTGGTCTCCGATCATTACCGTTTCCTTCCTTGAGCAACCCAAGAGCTTGCAAGCTCTAAAGAAGGCGAAGGGCAATGGCTTCAAAGCCTTTGCCACGATCGGAAGGTCGAGATTTTCGGCAAGTTCGAAAACGTTGTTGTGCCAATTGTTGGAGAGAAGGCAGGCTTTCACCCCGTACGACGAAAGGGATCCAAGCCACCTGCGCACATCGGATGGCACAAGTCCGTCGGCGCGGCTGCGCAAGGTGTTGTCTATATCAAGCAGAACGCACCTATAGCCGTAGTTCTTTAAGTCGAGCAGGGGATCGATGCTTGAGACTCGGTCGAAATAGCGTGTTGGCTTCAGCATTGCGCCACCTAAGCCTTTAGCTCTTGTGCTTATCAGCGTAGGAGTCCAGGATTTCGCGAACGATCAGGTTCGCACGCGCCGAAGCAAACTCCATGGAGCCGAAAGCTTGCGTTTTGTAGGTTCCGGGCTCAAGGAAGCCCTTCATATCGTCATGGCCTTTGAGGAACGGGTAATCAGTAAGGTATTCATCTAGATTGGTGAATTTCGTCATAAGCTCATCGGCTTTGACGGATCCACCATAGGCTTCCTGGATTTTGTCGGCCACGTCTTGCAGCGAGTCGTTTTTACTCACGGTAAAGCTTGCGTTAGGACCGGCTACAAGCTGATCGACGATTTTCGGCACGCTTTCCCCACCCGTGAATACATAAGAACCCGGTTGCAGGTCGCCTACACAATTTCTGTTGTTGATCTCGGCGTTGAACTCTTCTTTATTTTCCAGCAAACCCTCATCGTAGAGAACCTCGGCATATTCGCTTCCGATAAATCCTTTACTGAATGACACATGAACTTCTGTTCCGTCTTGAACAAGATTATCGTTAGTCTTCAGGGTGTTCCAAACGAAAAGAGCGGCCACGAAAAGCGCGCAAGCTACGATGACGGCGATCAGGAGCCGTTGGGTTTTCTGAAAGCTATCCTGGCGTTTTTTTACGCGCGACACCGCAGAAGCATTGGTGTTTTTGCGTTTGACTTTGGTATCGCTTTGTTTGCTGGAGCTTGCCATAAGTTTTCCTTTGATTGACGTTCGTCGTAAATCCGCTATTTAGGAATGATCGGCGATCGTTTTTTGATGATCAGCATAGGTTTTGTCGAAGAAATAATCGACTCCCCCGTTGTCGTTTGGCCAGAAACTGAAGAAGTAATAGTCGCTCATGTTCTTATCGGGGTTGCAGACCGCCTGCAGGCTTGCGAGGCTGGGGCTGCAGATGGGCGTTGGGCACAGCCCCTTTGTTTTACGTGTGTTGTAAGGGCTGTTGGTGGACCAATCGTAGCCTTCCACATCGCCACCGAGTTCGTAGGCGGTAGTGGCGTCCGAGCCCAAAAGGCCGTAGTTAGGGTCACCTTGGTTACCAAGCCTGTTGTAGAAAACAGCGGCAACCTTTGCATAGGTGTCACTCGTGCCTTCCTTCTCAACGATAGAGGCGAGGATGAGCGTCTGATATTTACTCAATCCCTGAGATTCTGGGTACGAGTAGTCGAGCGAGGCGGTCTCGCTTTGATATTGGGCGAGCATCTGACGAATGATATTGTCGGCACTGATATCGGATTTCAGCAGATCGTAGGTTTTAGGGAATAGAAATCCCTCGAGATTGCTCGCTCCTTCAACGAAAGAATACTCGGAGACGAATTTGGAGGGCTTCTTACAAGCGGCAAGGAATTCCTTAGCGGTCACGGCGCCATCGTATGCCTCCTCCACGCTTGTGGCGATGCTCTTCATGGTTGACCCCTCGGTTACAGTGAGAGTTTTCTCAGCGTTAGGGCCGTTCACGAGCTGGGTTACCAGATCGTCCAAGCTCAAGCCACCCGAGAGCGTATAGGTTCCTGGCTTGAGCTGGGAGTCGACACCTTTGGTCTTGATTAGATTCTTAAATGCGGATTTAGAGTCTATAAGGCCCGCATCGAAGAGGATGTCGGCAAAGTCACTCGCGGAGCTTCCATCCTCGAAAACCACGGTGGCACTCGAGTCGGAGGCGATCAGATGGTCGTTGTGCTCTTGGCTGAAAAGAAAGAAAGCAAGAGCGGCAAGCAGGATAAGCACTGCAGCAACGACGAAAACAATGCGCTTGTTGGCACCTTGAGCCTTAGGCGCAAATGCGTGCTTACCACCTTTGGCGCTGGTATTTGTTAGATTCTTCAAACCCATCTACTAATCCCTTCGGTGGATTTAGGCTTTAGAGTCGAGCCAAGATTGCAAGAACATCGAGGCGGCAACCATGTCGACCTTCCCTCTCATCTGTTTCTCATTCAGACCTTGGGCATGCAGGCTTTGCTTGGCCTGAGAGGAGCTAAGCCTTTCGTCGGTGAACTCCACAGGCAATGCGCTGTTTACCGAGATTTTTTCAGCCTGCCCACGAATCCATTGCGCCTGAGGGCCTTCCTCCCCTTGCATGGTAAAGGGAAGGCCGCTTAAAAGGAGATCGGGCTCCCAGTCTTCCAAAAGCATACGAAAGCTGCGTGCATGAGAAATTACTTCTTGATACGGCAAAACGGCGATCGGGGATGCCACCTTCATTTCCGGATCGCTGATGGCGATGCCAACCCTGGTTTTACCGATATCTAGTGCCATTACTCGCATAATCCCCCCCCTTACTCAAAGAAAAGACGGTCAACAGGTATGCCCGTTGACCGTCAGTTATAAATCTCAGCTAACTAAGAAAGAAGCTCGGTCGCCGCCGCAAGCGCGGCTTCGATGCCAGAAGCATCCTTGCCGCCTGCCTGAGCCATGGTGGGCTTACCACCGCCACCGCCCTTAATATTTGAGCTGATAGTCTTAATAATCTGACCAGCATGGAAGCCGGCCGCAACAGCTTCATCGCTAGCCGCCGCCATCAGAATAGGCTTACCGCCTTCGTTAACGGCCGCCAGGACAGCAGCACCGGGAGCATCAAGTTTAGTGCGAATGATATCCCAGGCGTTGCGCATGCTGTCGGCACCGATGCCTTCTTCTTTAAAAGCCGCAATGACTACGGGATAGCCCGCCTTTGCGGAGATCTTGGAATCAAGAAGGTAATCGACGCCATCGGATGCGGCTGCCTGCTTTGCCTTCTTGGCCTCGGACTGAAGTTCCTTTAAGGTGCTCATGGTGCTTTGAGCGCGCTTGGAGGACTCGAAAAGAGGCGCCTTCAGCACTTCGGCGGTAGCTTTGAGCTCGGACTCGATATGATTGACGTAATTGAGCGCGGCGGGACCGGTGAGAGCCTCGACGCGACGCGTGCTTGCTCCAACAGAGCTCTCGGAGACGATTTTGACGAAACCGATTTGACTCGTGTTGGAGACGTGGCAGCCGCCGCAAAGCTCGCGGGAGAAGCCGCCAAACTCGACGACGCGAACCGCATCGCCATACTTTTCACCGAAAAGCGCTGTAACCCCAGACTCACGCGCCTCATCAAGACTAGTCTCGTAGATGTTGGAATCGACGGAGCTGAGGATGAAATCGTTGGCGATTTTCTCAACCTCGTCAATCTGCTCGGCGGAAAGAGCCTGGAAATGGGTGAAGTCGAAGCGCAGGCGTTCAGGTCCAACATAGGAACCCGCTTGATTAACGTGCTCACCCAGAACCTGACGCAAGGCCGCATGCAGGATGTGGGTGGCGGAATGGTTGCGTGTCACGTTCAAACGACGAACAGGATCCACGCTTGCCAAAACGACATCGTCCAGAGCCAAAGCAGCTACAGCCTTTGCCTTGTGAACAGTAAGGCCCTTTTCGGGAGCAACGGTATCGGTAACCTCAAACTCGACATCACCGAAAATCAGAGTGCCGGTATCGCCGACCTCTCCGCCCATTTCTGCATAGAAGGGGGTGGACTCGAGGATGATTTCGACCTCAGAGCCGTCCGCTTCGATGGTGGACACGCTCTTACCGTCCTTTACCAGGGCGATAACCTTGGCTTCGGCCTCAAGCGACTCATAACCGATGAATTTCGTTTGGCCGAACTCTTTCAGGAGTTCGGCATGCACGCCGCCGTAAGTGCTCCAGGCAGCCTCGGCATCGCCCTTGTTAGCGGCACGAGCACGGTCGCGCTGTTCTTGCATACATTCAGCAAAGCGCTTCTCGTCGATGCCGATGTTGCGCTCCTCGCAGATTTCCTTGGTGACCTCAACAGGGAAACCGTAGGTGTCGTGCAAAACGAAAGCCTGGTCGCCGGGAAGAACATCGCCCTCAAGCTTGGACAAGGCCTCTTCAAGGTAAACCTGACCCTGGCGAAGAGTTGCCCCGAAGCGCTCCTCTTCGGAGAGCACGACGCGCAAGATGAGCTGCTTGTTGGCCGCGATTTCGGTGTAGACATGGCCCATGATCTCGATGATCTGCTCAATGTAGTTGGAAAGGAAGGGGCCCTCGATTCCCAGGGACTGGCCTTTGAGCACCGCACGACGAAGAAGGTGACGAAGCACATATCCACGCCCCTCGTTGGAGGGAAGAATGCCGTCGGCGATCATGAAGGTAACCGCACGGGAGTGGTCGGCGACGATGCGCAGAGACAAATCGTCCTTGGGATTCTGCTTGTAGGTTTTGCCGGAAAGCTTTTCACCAAGGGAGATAAGTCCGCGTAGGATGTCGGTGTCGTAATTGTTGTCAACGCCCTGCATGATGGCAGCGATGCGCTCAAGACCCATGCCCGTGTCGATATTTTTAGTGGCAAGAGGAGCCAAAGTGCCATCTTCCTGGCCGTCGAACTGCGTAAAAACACAGTTCCAGAACTCAAGATAGCGATCGCAATCACAACCAGGCTTGCAATCAGGCGACCCACAACCAACCGTCGGGCCCTGATCAAAATAGATTTCCGAGCAGGGGCCGCAAGGACCGGTCGGTCCGGCCCGCCAGAAATTGTCGTCCTCTCCCAACCTTGAAATATGGTCGTCGGGCACACCGAGCGATTTCCAGATCTCAATGGTCTCATCATCGTCTTCGAAAACGGTGAAATAGAGTTTTTCCTTAGGAAGCCCAAGGTACTCAGGGTTGGTGGAGAAATCGTAGGCCCAAGCGCACATCTCTTCCTTGAAATACTTGCCGAAGCTGAAGTTGCCAAGCATTTCGAAGAAGGACTGATGGCGTCCTGTGGTGCCGATGATCTCGATATCGTTCGTGCGCACGCACTTTTGAGCCGTGGTGGCACCGATGTAGTTGTCGTCAAACTCCTTTTGATGCAAGAAATAGGGTTTGAACTGGACCATACCGGCGCTTGTGAGAAGCAAGGAAGGGTCGTCGGGGATTAAAGAGGACGAGGGAAGACGCTTGCATCCCTTGTCCTCGAAATAGGCAAGATATTTTTCGCGAATCTCTGCACTAGTCATGTAACGCATTGAGCAATCCTTCTGATATCAGCGAATCGATTACAAAAATCAAAGATGCCATAAGAGGCGGTGAACTTGTGAATCTTATCAGTCTTTGGGCGCGCTTGTGAGCACTTGACTGACTTCATCGGCAGAAAATTGACCGGTTGCGTCACCGATCGGGGTGATGCCATCACCGCGGGTC
>CAVAUO010000051.1:0-11320 GCA_963591685.1 Escherichia coli | reverse complement strand
GCCCGCACTCATCGCCCGCCTGTTTGAAGAAAGAACAATTCAAGTTGCGCAACTCCATGGCAACGAGGACGACCGCTACATCGAAGAGCTGCGAACCCTGGCGCCGAAACTCGAAATCTGGCAGGCCTTCGAGATAAAACGCGCCGCTGACATAGAGGCCGCCAACGCGTCAAACTCCGACTTCATTTTGCTAGACGGAGGCAAAGGCGAAGGGCGCGCCTTCGATTGGACGCTCCTTGGCAAGGTGACGCGACCCTTCGGCTTGGCGGGCGGGATGAGCATCGAGAACGTCGAACCCGCGTTGGCGAACTGCCACCCAAGCCTTGTCGACGTGAGCAGCGGCATCGAATCCTCCGCAACGGACGCCCAGGGCAAACCGCGCAAGAGCGAGATTTTAATGCAGCGATTTATACACATGGCCAAACAAAGCACAGCACCTAAAACCCCTAAGCAAGCACCCAAGAAAGGAAAGAACATGACTGAAAACACCGCCGCCAAAACCAATGGCCGCTTCGGCGTCCATGGCGGACAATATATCCCCGAAACCCTGATGAACGCCGTGATCGAGCTTGAAGAAGCTTACGAACGCTACAAAGACGACCCCGAGTTCAAAGCGGAGCTCAAGGATCTGCTCGACAACTACGCAAACCGCCCCAGCCTTCTTTACTACGCCGAGAAAATGACGCGCGACCTCGGCGGATGCAAGATCTATCTCAAGCGCGAGGACCTGAACCATACCGGCGCGCACAAGATCAACAATGCCCTTGGCCAGGCGCTTCTGGCAAAGAAGATGGGCAAAACGCGCCTGATCGCCGAAACCGGTGCCGGCCAACATGGCGTCGCAACCGCAACCGTCGCCGCGCTCCTTAACATGGAATGCCACGTATACATGGGCGTTGAGGACATGGAGCGCCAGGCTCTCAACGTGTACCGCATGCGCCTGATGGGTGCCGAGGTGCACGGCGTCGATTCGGGCACCGGCACCTTGAAGGACGCCGTGTCCGAATGCATGCGCGAATGGACCAACCGCATCGACGATACGCATTACCTGCTTGGGTCCTGCATGGGGCCGCACCCCTTCCCCACCATCGTGCGCGATTTCCAGAGTTTCATCGGTTACGAGATCATCGACCAATGCACCGAGAAAGAAGGGCGCCTGCCCGATTACGTCTTGGCCTGCGTCGGCGGTGGATCGAATGCAATCGGAACCTTCTATCCCTTCATCGAGCATGAAGGCACCACGCTCATCGGCTGCGAGGCGGCCGGTCGCGGCATCGACACCTTCGAGACCGCAGCCACCATCAATACGGGCAGCCTAGGAATCTTCCACGGCATGAAATCCTACTTCTGCCAGGACCAATACGGCCAGATCGCCCCGGTGTATTCCATCAGCGCCGGCCTCGATTATCCCGGCATCGGACCCGAGCACGCTTGGTTGAACGACACCGGCCGCGCGCAGTACGTAGCCATCACCGACGACGAAGCGGTCGACGCCTTCGAGTATCTAAGCCGCACGGAGGGTATCATTCCCGCAATCGAGAGCGCGCACGCGCTGGCCTACGCTATGAAGATCGCGCCAACGCTTCCCAAGGACAAGATCATGGTCATCACGCTCAGCGGACGCGGCGACAAGGACTGCGTCGCCATGGCTCGCTACCGCGGCCAGGACATCTCGGAGTAAGCAAGCGCCACCTCATCAACTTACGTTCCCTTAAAACCCAAGGAGTACCCATGAACAAGAAACTCGCCGCGGCCTTCGCCGATGGTAAGGCCTTCATCCCCTTCGTCACCTGCGGAGACCCGACACTCGACACCACCCGCGAGGTCGTGCGCGCCATGGCCAAGGCAGGCGCAAAGGTGATCGAGCTTGGAATTCCCTTCAGCGATCCCACCGCCGAGGGCCCCGTTATCCAGGGAGCCAACTTGCGCGCGCTCGAAGGCGGCGTAGACACCGACAAGATCTTCGCGCTCGCCGCCGAGCTCAACGAGGAACTCGACGTCGCCATGGTGTTCATGACCTATGGAAACGTGGTGTATCACTACGGAATTGAGAAGTTCGCCGAGAACGCAGCGCGCGCCGGCATGTGCGGCATCATCCTGCCCGACGTCCCCTACGAGGAAAAAGACGAGTTCGCCCCCGCCTTCGCCAAGCAAGGGCTCGATTTGATCTCGATGATCGCGCCGACTTCCGAGGATCGCATCAGCATGATCGCGCGCGAGGCCGAGGGCTTCATCTACCTGGTGTCCTCGCTCGGCGTCACCGGAACGCGCAGCAAGATCACCACGGATCTGGGCAGCATCGTCGCCAAGATTCGCGAGGTCACGGACACGCCCATCGCCATCGGCTTCGGCATCTCCGACGCAGCGGCGGCCCAATCCATGGCCGAAATAGCAGACGGAGCCATCGTGGGCTCCGCCATAGTGAAGATTATTGAAAAGGAAGGCACGCAGGCGGCAGAACCCGTTGGAGAGTTTGTCGCAGGCTGCGTTGCCGCCGTGAGCAAAGCCTAGGAGAAGGCGAGCTTACTCGCCCTTCTTCCCGTCGTCTTCTGCCGATGCGCCTTCGCCGGCAGAGGCGACGGGCTCAGCGGCCTGGGCCTCGGGCGTGGCCGCCTCGGCAGGGGCGGCTACCTCCACGGGAACCTCGACCTGTGCGGCCTGCGCGGGCTCAGCCGCTGATGCAGGCTCGCCTGCCTCGGCAGCAGGCTGCTCTGCCTGCACCGATGAAGCAGGATCGGCAACAGGCTCAACAGGCGCGGCTGCCTGGGCGGCCTGGGCATAAGGCTGAGCAGGAGCAACAGGCTGGCCATAAGGCTGAGCAGGTTGAACGGGCTGCCCCCAAGGCGCTTGGCCATAAGGCTGAGCCTGGGGAGCCTGGCCATACGGAGCGCCCGTAGGCTGACCATAAGGCGCCTGCGCATAACCGGGCTGAGCATAAGGCTGGCCATAAGGCTGAGCCGGCTGGGCATACGGATACGCAGGAGCGGGATAACCGGGACCGACGAACATCAGCTCAGGGTGAGCCTGCTGCTCGCACAGAACGCTGAAGGGAACCTTGCGCAGCTTGTGCATGAAAACAGCGGCGATAATGAACAATGCGCCGGTGATCAGACTTCCATCCACCACGTTGATGACGGAGAAAACAATAAGAAGAATGAACATGCGGTTGAAGCGCTTCTCGTTCTTAAGGATGTTCATACCCTGAATGCCGACAACCAGATTGAGCACGGAAACGATAAGGCTCAAAATAAACAAGATAGTGCAGATGATGATCGTGGAATGCAGGGCCTGAATGTCTGAAACGGTATCGTCCGGGTAAACCATGGCGCCATCGATGTCGAGCGAATCCACCGTGAAGGAACCCGACATCTCCGCACTCACGGCCGCATTGGCAATGGCGCACATGATGAGCGCAAAAACGGCGGCACCGATTCCAATTGCCGACAAAACCACGACCGCAATGTTCAGATTGCGGAGCGTCTTCAAATCCTTAAGCATGATTTCCCTTTCGTGGATGCAGGGGCGGCACTTAGTTGCCGCACCTCGATTGAGAAATCATATCCCAGCCAAACAGCCAGCAGGGCCTTAGGCGTCGCTCTTCAAAAACTTATCGTACATCTGCAAACGCAGGAGAATCTCGGACGGCTCGACGTTCTCGCAGCGTGCAAGCCTGACGATTTGGATACGCGCGACCTGCTGGAGTGCCTCCATATCAATGCTCTCGGGAATCTCGTAACCGCGTTCCCGCATGCGATACACCATCAAAACAAGCGACACCAAGCCGCTTACGGAGTACTCGATCATCATGAGCGATTCAAAGCTCAGCTCGCGCCCGTCCTCGCACAAAATGCCCCGCCACATGTTGCGGACGACCTCTTTGATCTTGGAATCAACGATATCCATGCCCCCCTGGCTCGCAAGCAAATACAAATGACGCGTCATCTTGTTTTCAACCTGCGCCAACAACAACTCGGAGGAAGGGGTGGCCAACATCCTGAAAATCAAATGCGCGTAGGATTCGTCATCGTTTCCCATCAGATCTTTTTCAATGATACGGTAGAGCAACTCGTCCATATCCTTGAAGTGATAGTAGAAGGTGCCGCGATTGCAGCCCGCCGTTGCCGAGACCATGCTAATGGTGATGTCCTTCACCATGTTGTCCTCGAGCAGCTTCCAATATGCCTCGTAAATACGATCAACGGCGCTGGGCTCGTTGGTATCAATGCGTGGGCGTCCCATGCCTACTCACTTTCTTTCGATGACGAAACGGAGTCCGCAGCGGCGCGGGCATTCATGATAAGCATCTGCAAACGGTTCTCGATGTTGGCGAAGCTGACGTCGGGGTCGTAATCGAGCGGAAGAATCTGCGCGTCGGGGTACATTTCCTTCAAGCGCTTGGCAACGCCGCGCCCAACCACATGGTTAGGCAGGCAGCCGAAGGGCTGCAGGATGACGAAAGCGCGGCATCCCTCCTCGGCGTGATGCAGAATCTCACCCGGGATCAGCACGCCCTCGCCGGCGTCGAAGGTGTGGTGGATGATCGGGTCGGACGCCTTCACCAGCTCGTCCATGCGCTTGGCGGGTTTGTAGAGCGGATGCTCCTTGGCAATACGGTCGCAGGCGTCATGCGCCAGATCGAAGAACTTGTCCTCAACGGCGAACATCACCTTGTAACTAAAGGGCTTGTTAAGCTTGTACTCCTTAACCTGGCGATCCTTGTAGAAGTACGACTTGCGAATGACATCGGTCATGCGAGCCTCGATGACCTCAAGGCCGTTTTCCTCCAGGTAAAGCTCGATGTCATGGTTGGCGCCGGGATGGAAGTTGAGCAGGTA
The DNA here is from genome assembly GCA_963591685.1 of Escherichia coli. GTDB lineage: Bacteria > Actinomycetota > Coriobacteriia > Coriobacteriales > Eggerthellaceae > Anaerotardibacter. The sequence goes on along the minus strand of CAVAUO010000051.1, from coordinate 6,485 downwards.
CTCGCCCACGATCAAAACGGTCGGGCGAGGGCTGCTGCGATCGTATTCCACCTCTTGCATGAGCTTGAGCGCACGCTTGAAGCCACGACGCATGCCCCCTATGCCATGCTTGCTCAAACCGTCCATAATCAGGTCGATTCCCTGATCGAAGGCCTTTTGCGCGCTGCCCTTCTCAAGCTCGTAGGGACGAATCTTGCGCAACAACTCCTCCATCACGTCGATGACGGGAAGCGTGAAGGCAATGCGGATGGCCGCAGGCAGACTCATCTTGTAGCCGGGGTGCAGGTTGTGGAAATCGACATCGTCGTTGGTGACGATGGGAACCTGTGGATAGCCAGCGTCGTCGAGCGCCTTGCGCGTAAGGGCCGCGTAGTGGGTAAGGCGGCAGTCACCGATGTATTTACCCTGACAGATGGCAACTTTGTCCGGATCGTACTCGCCGGATTCCAGCGCCGCCAAGGCCTCGCCGATAACAATTTGGCACGGGAAGCAGATATCGTTGTGCACGTACTTCTTGCCCAGACGGATAGCTTCCTCGCGTCCTACGGGGAGCGCCTGGGTTTTCAGGCCGTCGCGAGCGAAGGCGGCCGCCATCAGCATGCTGAACGCATGGCTGGTGTTGGGAACCAGCAAGGTCTTTTCCTTAAGGTCGGCCTTGGTGAACTTCTGAGGATACGGGTCTTCAAGTTCATGAAGCTCGAGTGCCGCGCAAGCTGCACCGCAGCCCGAGCAGGGGTTCTTCAGCGCGGTCCCCGATTCGATCTCGCTGGTGCTCGGCAGGCCCCGACGAGCGTTGACGCTTTCGATAAAGGAACGCACGCGGATACGCAGAGGGCCTTGAATGTCGGACTCGTCGACCTTCAGAACCAGCGGCGTCTTACCCGAGATTTCCTTGGAGATGCGGATGATCTCGTCGGAAAGATAGGCATCGTGGCCGCAGCCGAAGCTGACGATCTGCACGTACTCCAGGTTCTCGCTTCGCGCCGATATCACCGCGCCCGAAAGCATGCGTGCGTGGAAATTATTCACCACGTCAATAAGCAGGTTGGAAAGATCGACCTCGTTGCGCCCGGGGACGCTGTCGGCCGTGAGCACGGGAATACCCAGCTCAGTGAAGAAATGCGGCAGGTCGTGGTTGACCAGCGGGTCGTTATGGTAGGGGCGCCCCGCCAAAACGACGGCATAGCGGCCTTCCTTCTTCACCTCGTCCAGAACGCTTTCGCCCCAGGCCTCAAGCTCGTTGCGGAAGGCGTCGAGCGCGGCGTCGCCTTGGCGGATCGCGTTGAGCGCCACCATGCGCTCGATCCCGAACTCCTTGTGCAGGTACTCGCCGAGCTGCCTGTCGCGATCCTCGTAGGTGTACCAGTGGAACAAAGGTGACAGCATCGGGACGTCGAACTCGCGTTCGGTGTTGTCGGAGTTCTGCATGACGATGGGGTATCCCTTGACGACAGCGCACATCGACTCCGAGGTCGACATGGCGTTTTCGGAGGGGATGGTCGTCAGAATCGGATACCAGATGCGATCAACCTTGCGGCGTACCAGGTCGCGCACATGGCCGTGCACCAGCTTCGCTGGGAAGCACACAGTGTCGGAGGTAACCGCAGATAGTCCCTGTTCGTAAATTTTACGCGTGGAAGCGCCGCTTACCACGACCTTGAAGCCAAGGCTCTCGAACACCGCACGCCAGAAGGGCAAGCGATCCCAGTAGGCTAAAACCCGCGGGATGCCGATGGTGATGCCCTGGCTGTCACACAACTGCTCAACCGGACGCTCCTTCAATAGAAGGCGTTCGCGCACTTCGTAAAGGTTGGGAACCTTTTGGTCGTTCTTAAGGGCGGCGCGCACCTGCTCGCGAATCGCGTCGTCGTGCGGGTCGCCCACGATCTCGCCGCGAGAGCAGCGATGCCCGGTCATCCAAGTGGTGCCGTCGCTGAAAATGGTGCGTGTGCGGTTGCAACGGTTGGAACAGAACGGGCACCTAAGATTCGTTTCCTGGGTGTAGGTGAGCTTTTCAAGCGCCTCGAAGCCGATGAAGCTCGAGCGCTTGCTGCCGTCGGGGCGGTTTTCCATCTGCTCTTTAACAAGCAGTGCTTCGCCAATGGCACCCATGAGCCCCGGATACGGGGCGCGCACGACCTCGCGGCCGGTATACTGCTCAAGCGCGCGGAGCACGGCGTCGTTTTGGAAGGTGCCGCCCTGCACCACGATGCGCTTGCCCAGCGAATCCAAGTTGCTTACGCGGATGACCTTGGTAAACACGTTCTCGATAATGGAACGGCACAGGCCCGCCATGATGTCGTCGGGCGTTTTGCCGTTGCGCTGCTCGGAGACGATGGAGGAATTCATGAACACCGTGCAGCGGCTACCGAGCACGGCGGGGTTCTTAGAGCGGAAAGCTGCCTCCGCGATGTCTTGGACTTTGATCCCTAAGTTGGAAGCGAAAGATTCCAAAAACGATCCGCAGCCCGACGAACAAGCCTCGTTGACCACGATGTCGGTGATGATGCCGTCATCGAGCCAGATAGCCTTCATGTCCTGGCCGCCGATATCCAAGATGAAGGTGGCGTCGGGCACATAGCTCGTCGCCGCATGGGCGTGCACCACGGTTTCCACCGTGTGATGGTCGGCATGGAGCGCCTGGGCAAACAGCAGCTCGCCGTAGCCGGTGGTGCCGACGCCCGCAATCTCGAGCTCGATGCCCGCATCCTGGTACTTCGCATGCATGTCCAAGAGGGCCTGCTTCAAAATCGCCAGGGGCTCGCCCTCGTTCGACGCGTAGAAGCTGTCTACCAGCACACCATCCTCGTCGATGAGGGCGAACTTGGTGGTAGTGGAGCCGGAATCGATGCCCAGATACACCTTCAAAGGCTGGCCAGGGTCGCGATGCACGCGAACCTTCTTCGGCTCGCGACTGGCAAGGCCCAAACGGTGACGCACCTCGAAACGCTCCCGCTCCGATTCATCGGCGAACAAAGGCTCGGCATGAGGCCCCGTTGCCATGCCCTCATGCAGGGCGCCTACGCAGGTCAGCGCTGCATCCCCACTCTCGAACCCCGGCTCATCGGCAAACAACGTTTCCAAGGAAAGCGCCGCGCCGTAGGCCACGATGGTCTCGGGGTGCTCGGGGATGATGACGTCTTCGGGAGCAAGCTCCAAGCGCTCGGCGAAGACCTGAATAAGCCTAGGGTTGAAGGTAAGGGGGCCTCCCTCGAACACCACCGGCGGATTGATGTCCAAGCCCTGCGCCAAGCCACCGATGGTCTGCTTGGCCACGGCATGGAAAGCGGAAAGGGCGATATCAGATTTAGGAACACCCTGATTGAGCAGGGGTTGAATGTCGGTCTTGGCATAGACGCCGCAACGACCCGAGACGTCGTAGGTGGCGCTACCCTGGCAGGCAAGCTCGTTGTACTCCTCCACGGGAACCTTGAGCAAAGCGGCAATCTCGTCGATGAAGGCGCCGGTGCCGCCCGCGCACGATCCATTCATGCGCATATCACTCACCGCAAGCTGGCCGGTGCGCTCGTCCTCGCGGAAGAACACCATCTTCGCGTCCTGACCGCCCAATTCAATGGCGCAACGCGCCATTGGATGCAAGGCGGCGACGGCTTGGGCGTTCGCTACCACTTCTTGAACGAAGGGGATGCCCGTGGCCTTGGCCAGGGACTCACCGCCGCTGCCGCACAGGGCCACCCTCCAGGCGCAGGCACCGAAACGCTCGGCCACCTCGGCCAGGGCCTCCTTTAGGCTTTCCGCCTGATGCGCGTTGTGGCGCTTGTAACGTGAATACAAAACATCGCGGGTCGACGGGTCCAGCACCAACAGTTTGGTGGTGGTCGAGCCAACGTCGACTCCGATATGAATGACCGAAGGCAGGACGTTCGATGTCATAAACCCACCTTTATTAGTTCATATCATCCATGCCCATAGTGGCCCCGCATCGAGCTTCAGCAGGGCGGGCACATTGGATGAGCTACCTCTCGCAGAGCGATTATCATACACGTTGTATAATTTTTTAAACGGATGGTTTCGGAAGCGCCCTAATGTTTCCGTAATATTTCCATCTATTCTTAAAAAATGCCCGCCAGGGCTATTACCTGCGCGTTGGAAAGTGTGAGACACTCTACAGCCCATGAAGAAGACCGACACATACCGCACCAACGAAACTCCCCTTGACGAAAGCCAGCTTGCCTACGCGAGCGCAGGCAATGCAAGTGCGCGGAGCACCCAGGCTCAAGGGGAACAACAGGCCGCCACGCTGCGCGAGGCCCTGGAGGAGCGTCGCGCCAGCCGCCACGCCCACCAGGCGGACGACGGGCTTATCGAGCTCAGCTTCTACAACCTGTTCTGGATCTTCATGGTCGCAAGCTTCGTCGGTCTGCTCTTGGAAACCATCGTCAGCTACCCCATCGACGGCATTTGGAAAGACCGCGCCGGCTTCGTGTGGGGTCCGCTTTCACCTATTTACGGCGTAGGCGCCGTGCTCATGACCGTCGGCCTAAACGGCATGAAGGGCAAGACGGCCTTGCATACCTTTGCCTTCGCGGCCTTGCTTGGAGGCGCCTTCGAATTTTGCGCCGGACTCTTCTTCGAGGAAGCTTTTGGCATTGTAGCCTGGAGTTACGAAGGGCAACCCTTCAACCTGATGGGCCACACCTGCCTTGGCATCGCCCTTGTCTGGGGTGCGCTTGGACTCATTTGGACACGCATGCTGCTCCCCTTGACCATGGACGTCATCGCTCTTATCCCGAAGCGTATCGCCTGCGGGCTTACCGCAGCAGCCACGATCTTCATCGTGGCCGACATCGTGCTCACCTTAGGGGCCTTCAACTGCTGGTTCGAGCGCAGCGCCGGCCTTGAGGCAAACACGCCCGTGCAGGAATTCTTCGATCAGAACTTCGGCGATGAATTCATGCAGGAGCGCTTCCAGACCATGAGCCTGTACCCCGAAGTCGCCACGCGCGACGCGCAGGGAGCAAGCGAGGCGTAGCGCATGGACGAGGTAATCCTTCTTAACCCAGAAGCCGACGATGCACCGCAGCAGAACGCGCACAACGACGGCACGACTCACCTGGCCCATGGCGCCACGCCACGCGGAAACGATGTGCCCGCAAACCCCGAGTGCCTCTACTGCGCCAACCCCTGCGGCGCCGGCAGCAACCTTTCGTTCGGCATCGAGCCGGGCATCGATGTGCCGCCTGGCGAAGGCAAGGTCATCGCCGCGATGAGCGGCGGCGTAGACTCATCGGTTGCCTGCGCCCTTTTGCACGAGGCGGGCTTCGAGGTCATCGGGGTCACTATGCGCCTGTTCGATTACGAGCAACTGGCCAACGCCGAGCTCGAGGCGATGAGCCAGTCCTGCTGCTCGCAAAAAGACGTGGAGGATGCGCGCAAGGTGTGCTGGAGCATGGGTCTCGATCACTTCGCGTTCAACTTCACCGACCGCTTCGAGGCCGACGTCATGGACAAGTTTTGCAAGTCCTACCTAGCCGGCGAGACCCCCAATCCTTGCATCGATTGCAACCGCTTCCTCAAGTTCACCGCACTGCAACGCCGGCGCGAGCAGCTTGAGTACGACTACGTGGCAACAGGCCATTACGTGCGCCGCGCCTACAACAAGGAAACAGGCCGCTACCTGCTTAAAAAAGGCTTGGACCCCAAGAAGGACCAAAGCTATGTCCTGTACGGAATGACCCAAGATCAGCTCAAGCACACGCTTTTCCCTTTAGGCGAACTTACCAAGGAAGGCACGCGCGAGATCGCGCGGCGCCACGGCTTCGCCACCGCCGAGAAGGCCGAAAGCCAGGATATCTGCTTCGTCCCCGACGGCGACTACGCCGCCTTCATCCAAAAGCACGAGGGCTCCTTGCCGGACGGCGGCCCCATCGTATTGGAAGACGGCACCGTAGTAGGGCAGCATGTCGGACTTGTGCACTACACCCCTGGCCAGCGCAAGGGTTTGGGCGTTGCCTGGAGCGAGCCTTTGTACGTGCTTTCCAAGGACATCCCCAACAACACGCTCGTGGTGGGGCCGGCATCGAGCCAACACGTGAGCAAGCTTTGGGCCGATGACGTGAACCTTATCAGCACGCAGGACCTGCCTCACCCCACGGCCGTCACGGTCAAGGTGAACTACCGCGCCAAGGAAGTACCCGCGCTTGCCCAGGTGAAGAACGGCGAGCTGGTCGTCGAGTTCCTGGAACCCATCCGCACCTGCGCCGCCGGCCAGGCGGTCGTTCTGTATCAAGGGGACTTGGTGGTCGGCGGCGGCACCATCCGCCGCTACGAGTAGCCTTCCCTAAAGAAGCTCGTTCAAGCTACCCGTACGATATCCTTCCAGATCAAGCGTCACATAGGCGAAACCGAGCGCCTTGAGCTTCGGCACCACTTCCTCGCAGTGGCTAGCAAAATCGGGAATCTGCGCCGGCGGCACCTCGATGCGAGCTATCTTGCCATGCACGCGCACACGCACATAGCCAAAA